>NZ_AP023355.1:5785010-6113347 GCF_016865425.1 Actinocatenispora thailandica
GTACGCGTCGGCCACGTCGGCGCCGACCGCGATGCCGCACGGGTTGGCGTGCTTGATGATCGCCACGCACGGCTCGGTGAAGTCGTGCGCCGCCCGCCACGCCGCATCCGTGTCGGTGTAGTTGTTGTACGACATCTCCTTGCCGTGCAGCTGCTCGGCGTGTGCCAGGCCCGGCCGCCAGTGCGTGTACAGCGCCGCCTGCTGGTGCGGGTTCTCCCCGTACCGCAGGGTGGTGGCGAGGTCCCAGGTGGCGCCGGTCCAGCCGGGGAAGCCGTCCTCGGTCTGGCCGCCCAGCCAGGACGCGACCGCCACGTCGTACGACGCGGTGTGCCGGAACGCGCCCAGCGCGTACCGCTGGCGCTGCTCGGGCGTGGTGCCACCGGCCGCGATCGCCTCGATCAGCTCCGGGTACAGCTCCGGCGAGACGACCACCGCGACGTTCGCGTGGTTCTTCGCCGAGCTGCGCACCATCGCCGGCCCGCCGATGTCGATCTGTTCGATGCACTCGTCGAACGACGCGCCCGAGGCCACCGTCTGCCGGAACGGGTACAGGTTGCTCACCAGCAGGTCGAACGGCTCGACGCCGAGCTCGGCCAGCTGCTTGACGTGCTCGTCGCGCCGGACGTCGGCGAGCAGGCCGGCGTGCACCTTCGGGTGCAGCGTCTTGACCCGCCCGTCCAGGCACTCCGGGAACCCGGTGAGCTGCTCGATCGGCGTCACCGGCACGCCGTACGAGGAGATCGTGCGGGCGCTGTTGCCGGTCGACACGATCTCCACGCCGGCATCGGCCAGCGCCCGGGCCAGCGTCTCCAGGCCGGTCTTGTCGTACACGCTGATCAGCGCGCGGCGGATCGGCTTCCTCGCGATGTCGCTCACGGAACGGTGACCTTTCTTCCGGTGACCGTCCAGCCCTCCCGGACCATCCGGCCGACGTACTCCACCAGCTGCGGCCGTTCGGCCTGCTTGATGCGCTCGGACAGGCTTTCCTCGGTGTCGTCGTCGAGCACCGGGACCGCCACCTGGGCGATGATCGCGCCGGTGTCGACACCCTCGTCCACCAGGAACAACGTGGCACCGGCGAGTTTGACACCGTACGCGAGGGCGTCTCGCGGACCGTGGATGCCGGGGAACGCCGGCAGCAGCGCGTTGTGCGTGTTGAGGTAGCGGCCACCGAACTCGGCCAGGAACGCCGGCCCGACGAGCTTCAGGAAACCGGCCGAGACCACCAGGTCCGGCTGGTACTTGGCGACCTGCTCGGTCAGCGCGACGTCCCAGGCGGCCCGATCGGGAAAGTCACCGACCCGCGCCACGAACGTGTCGGCACCGGCGCGCGCACCGCGGGCCAGCCCCTCGACGCCCGGCCGGTCGGCGCCGACCGCCACCACGGTCGCGCCGTACGCCGGGTCGGCGCAGGCGTCGAGCAACGCCTGCAGGTTGGACCCCGCCCCGGACACCAGGACGACGAGGCGAGCTGCCACGCGCTACTCCTCCGGCGGTTTCGGCCGTGCCGTCGCGACGGCCGGATCGACCCGGACCGCGCCCCAGCGGTCCGTGCACGTCGGCGCGGCTGACCGCCCTCAGCAGCGGCGACGCCCACACGATAGCCGGTACGACCGGGCGCCCCACGCGCGGCCGGCGCCCGGCAGGAGCCAGCTCACCCGCATGGTGCGGCCCGCCACCCGGGCGTCGGCGGTGCCCGGGAAGCCCGACCCGAGCCCCCGCCCCGCCCGGCCACCCCGGACCGGCGCAATTCGCCCGTCCAGCCGCATCGCGCACGTCCGGCCGGTAAGACTGGGGGGTCGGAGACAACGCGCACGGTCGCCGCCGGGAGGCAGCGACCGGACGAGGGGGGACCAGCACCGTGACATACCCACCGCCACCACCGCGCGGGCCGGGCGAGCCGGAGGATCCGGACCACGGCGGCCGGCCCCGCCCCGAACCCGGCTACGGTGGCCCGTCCGACCGGCCGCCCGGCCCACCGTCCGGCCCGCCAAGCGGCTACCCGGGACAGCCTTCGGGGCCGCCCTACGGCCAGCCCTCGGGCCCGCCCGGCCAGCCCTCGGGCCCGCCCTACGGCCAGCCGTCCGGGCCACCCGGACCGCCGCCGGGCCAGCCCGGTGGCTACCCGGGCCAACCCGGCGGGTACCCGGGTCAGCCCGGCGAGTACGGCCAGCCGTCCGGGCCACCGCCCGGCGAGTACGGGCAGCCGTCCGGCCCGCCGTACGGGCAACCGCCCGGCACGCCGTACGGCCAGCCCGGCGAGTACGGCCAGCAGCCCGGGTACGGCGCGCCCGGCGGCCCCGGCGTACCGCCGCCGCCCCCGCCGTACCAGGCCGGCGGGACGCCGGACAGCAGCGGCAACGTGCTCAACCTGCTGTCGATGATCGCCGGCATCGTGTCGATCGTGATCTGCTGCTTCTACGCCGGCGTGTGGGCCGGCGTCCCGGCGATCGTGCTCGGCATCCTCGGCCGGAAGAAGGCCGACGCCGGTCAGGCCACCAACAAGACGATGGGCACGGTGGGCCTGATCCTGGGGATCATCGGCGCCGTGATCTTCATCGTCCAGATCATCCTGGTCATCACCGGCGTCAGCGCCAACTGGGTGCGCAACGTCCAGAACCAGGGGTGACCGCGTCCGCCGGGTGGGTGGCCGGGCCGCCCACCCGGTGCGCGGCTCGTCCGCCGTCGCCGCGGCCGGTGTCGGCCTCGACGGGATCCGGTCGGGTCGCGAACCAGGCGTGTCACATTCCTCCCGCCGCACCGGTCAACCAGCTGTCCCGAACCGAGCGGCCTGGCGAGGAAGAGGAACCCCCGATGACCACGATCGAGCGACGCGAGACCCGGCCCGCCACAAGGGCGCGGTTGCGCATGATCGCGTACTGGTCCAGCACCCTGATCCTGGTGTTCGTCCTGAGCACCGGCGCCTACGGCGAGATGACCCGGCAGTACGGCACCCTCGAGACGCACACCATCCTGGGGTATCCCACGTACTTCCTGTCCATCATCGCGACGTGGAAACTGCTCGGCAGCGCGGCGATCCTGGTGCCGAGATTCGGGCGGCTCAAGGAGTGGGCGTACGCCGGAATGTTCTTCAACATGTCCGGGGCCTTCATCTCGCACCTGGTCCGGCACGACTACGGTGCCGGCGGCTATCACCTCGTCGTCACCGCGGCCATCACGTTGCTGGTGGTCGCCTCCTGGGCGCTGCGTCCCGCGAACCGGATGCCCGCAGCGAGCCCGGCGCATCCTGAACCGGCCGCCCGGCCCCGATAGGCGCAGGGCGCGATCGAGCCCCGGTGCGTCGGCTCGGACGACCGCGCGGCGAACGGCCGCTAAGCTTTCGCCCATCCAGCGATGGTTTGCGAGGAGCCGATGACGCAGCCCGGCCAGCCCGACCCGCCGCGGGGCCCCACGCCGCCGCACGCCGGCTCCCCCGCACCGGGGGGTCGCCCGGTGCCGCCGCAGGCCCGGCCGGAGCCGGTGCTGGAAGGCGAGGTGTTGCCGCCGCTGCCGAACCCACCGCCACACCAGCCGTACGCCGCACCGCAGCCCGCACCCGCCCCGCAGCCACCGCCGGCACCACGACCGGCGCCGGCACCGCAGCCCGGTACCCCGCCGCCCGCCGGGCGGTGCCGTTCAGCGCCAACCTGGGGACCGCGGTGGCGATGTTTCTGCTGTTCCCGCCGTTCGCGCTGCCGGCGACCATCGACGCCCGGCGGGCCCGGATCGCGTACCGGGCGGGTCAGGTCGGCCTCGCCCAGGACAACGCGAACGAGTCACGTCGCTGGACCCGCGCCGGTTTCGTCGCCGGGCCGATCTGCTGGGTGCTGGCGGCCTGCTGCGGGCTCGGCGGCTGGATCCTGCACGGGGTCGGCCTGCTCCTCTGACCCGGCCGCGCTCGCCGTGCCACCGCGGGCGGGTGCGACCGCGCCCGAGCCGCCGGCCGCACCGCCCGCACCCGAGCCGCCGGCCTCGCCGGCCTCGCCGGCCTCGCCGGCCGCGCCCGCCGCCACCGAGCCGTCGCCGAGACCGCTCGTCCCGGCCGCTGGGCCGTCGGTCTCGGCCGTGGCAGTGGCCGTGGCCGTGGGCCCCAGGTTCGTCGAGCCGGTCGGTGCCGGTCGCGGACGGACCCGGGCGATGGTGCGGGCGGTGAGCCCGGCGGCCATCGCGGCGAGCCCGATCAGGCCGGCCACCGCCAGCCCGAGCTGCCACCAGGACGGTCCGATCGTGGCGAGCCGGCCGCCGCCGAGGCTGCCGGCCGACAGCGCGCCCGCCACCGCGAACAGCGCACCCGCCACCGCGCCGGACAGCGCGGTCGCGAGCAGCAGCGGGGTCAGCCCGGGCCCGGTGTCGCGGCGGGCGGCGAGCCAGCCGGTCGCCACCCCGACCAGCAGCGGCAACCCGAGCAGCAGCGCACCAGTGGCCGGCGCCGCGCTCGTCGGCAGCGCCGCGAGCAGCGGTATCGCCGGCACCGGCCCGAGATGCACGCCGCCGATGCCGACCGCGGTGTGCGCGCCGAACGCGAAACCCGGCCCGGACAGGTAGGCCACCGCCCACACCGAGACGGTCGGCGCGTACAGCAGGCAGAGCAGCGTCAGGCCGATGTCGCCGACCGGACCGGCCTGGTACGCGCGAAACGTGTCCGCGGCTCGGTCGGCGTGCCAGGCGAGCGAACCGCCGGCAGTGAACGCGCCGAGCCCGAGCAGGGTCACCGCGGCGAACGCGCCGGAGCGCAGCCCGAGCCGTACGGCCGGGGAGAGCTGGCCGCCGATGTGCCGCAGCATGCCGCTCCGGTGCGCGACCCCGACCACCGCGCAGACCAGCGCGAACCCGCCGGCGGTGAGGAACGCTCGCGGCACCGGGACGGACACCTCTGGCCCGGACACCAGCAGCGCCAGCAGCGCGGCGAGCAGGCCGTACCCGACGGCGACGCCGACCGCGCCGAGCAGCGCGGCGCGCCGGTCCCCGAGCGCCCGGGCGGTGTTGCCGCCGGCCCGGACCAGCCGCCAGCCGATGAACGCGGTCAGCGCGAGCGGCACCAGCCCGTACGGCCCGATCGGGGTGTGGATCGGCACGCCGTTGCCGAGCAGCCAGGCGGCGCCGGCGACCCGGAGCGCGCTGGTGGCGGCGCCGGCCCCGCCGGCGACCAGCCAGCCGAGCAGGACCAGCACCAGCAGCGGGACGAAGGAGACGAGCGCGGCCCAGCCGGCGGTCGCGGCGGCCGCGACGAACACCGAGGCACGCCCCAGCGGCGCGGCATCGGGAGTGGTCGTCGCCGGCGCGGGTGGGGAGTCCTCGGCGGGAGCGGTGCTCGGTTCGGTGACGGACATGACGCTCTCACCGAACACCATCGGCGGCCGGATCGCCGCAACGACACGCGGTGCGGCCGGCATCGGCATCGAAAAGCCGGCCACCGTCACCCGACGTGATCATCGCCCCGCAAACGAGTCAAGTTGCGTGCGTACGGCATCATCTGATGCCGACCAGGGTGTTCCGGGTGTGGCGCCGCTTCATTACGCTGACCCGCACCCGACCCAACACACCCCTCTAAGGAGAACGATGCAGCCGGGTATGCCTCCCCCACCGGGGTACCAGCAGGGACCCCCGCCTGGCGCGCCCCAGGAGCCGGTCAACAGCCACATGGGCTGGGCGATCGGTGCCATCTTCCTGTTCTGGCCGCTCGCCATCCCGGCGATCATGGCCGCCAGCCGCTGCAACGCCGCAGTCGCCGCTGGTGACTACATGGGCGCGCAGGCGGCGTCCGAGGACGCCAAGAAGTGGGCGAAGCTCGCCACCATCATCGGCATCTGCTGGTACGTGCTGAGCTGCCTGATCTTCGGGCTGGCCAGCTGCGGCGGTCTGATGGCCGCCAACTCCGCTGCCACCAGCACCTACTAGCCAACGCGAGAAGGGGCACACCACGCGGTGTGCCCCTTCTTCGTGCCCGAGCCGCGGCGGTCGCGGTGCGCCGCCGCGCGACGGGTCCTACTTCTGCATCAGCTCGCGCATCAGGTTCGCGGTCTCGGTCGGCGTCTTGCCGACCTTGACCCCGGCCGCCTCCAGCGCGTCCTTCTTCGCCGCGGCGGTACCGGAGGAACCGGAGATGATCGCGCCGGCGTGCCCCATGGTCTTGCCGGGCGGCGCGGTGAAGCCGGCGACGTAGCCGACGACCGGCTTCGTCACGTGCGCCTTGATGTAGTCGGCGGCGCGCTCCTCGGCGTCGCCGCCGATCTCGCCGATCATCACGATCGCGTCGGTCTCCGGGTCCGCCTCGAACGCCGCCAGGCAGTCGATGTGGGTGGTCCCGATGACCGGGTCACCGCCGATGCCGACCGCGGTGGAGAAGCCGATGTCGCGCAGCTCGTACATCATCTGGTAGGTCAGCGTCCCGGACTTCGACACCAGGCCGATCCGGCCCGGGCCGGTGATGCTGGCCGGGATGATGCCGGCGTACGACTTGCCGGGGCTCGCGACGCCGGGGCAGTTCGGGCCGACGATGCGGGTCCTGTTGCCCTTGGCCGACGCGTACGCCCAGGCCGCGGTCGAGTCGTGCACCGGGATGCCCTCGGTGATGACCACCGCGAGCGGGATCTCGGCGTCGACCGCCTCGATGATCGCGTCCTTGGCGAACTTCGGCGGCACGAAGATGACCGACGTGTCGGCGCCCGTCTCCTTCATCGCCTCGGCCACGGTGCCGAACACCGGCAGCTCGGTCCCGTCGAAGTCGACCTTCTGGCCGGCCTTGCGCGGGTTCACGCCGCCGACCAGGTTGCTGCCGGCGGCCAGCATCTTCTTGGTGTGCTTGGTGCCCTCGGAGCCGGTGATCCCCTGGACAATGATCTTGCTGTTCTCGGTGAGGAAGATCGCCATCTCAGGCCCCCTGCGCGGCGAGTTCGGCGGCGCGGCGGGCCGCACCGTCCATGGTGTCCACCTGTTGCACCAGCGGGTGCTTCGCCTCGGTGAGGATGCGACGGCCCTCCTCGGCGTTGTTGCCGTCGAGCCGGACGACCAGCGGCTTGCTGACGTCCTCACCGCGGTCCGCGAGCACCTGCAACGCCTGGACGATCCCGTTCGCGACGGCGTCGCAGGCGGTGATGCCGCCGAACACGTTCACGAACACCGACCTGACGGCCGGGTCGGACAGGATGATCTCCAGCCCGTTCGCCATCACCTCGGCGCTCGCGCCGCCGCCGATGTCCAGGAAGTTCGCCGGCTTCGGCGAACCGGGCAGGTCCTCGCCCGCGTAGGCGACCACGTCCAGGGTGGACATGACCAGGCCGGCGCCGTTGCCGATGATGCCGACCTCGCCGTCGAGCTTGACGTAGTTGAGGTGCTTCTCCTTGGCCCGCTGCTCCAGCGGGTCGACCGCGCTGCTGTCCGCCAGCTCGGCCTGCTCCGGGTGGCGGAACTCGGCGTTCTCGTCCAGCGTCACCTTCGCGTCGAGCGCGAGCACCCGGCCGTCGGTGGTCCTCGCCAGCGGGTTCACCTCGACCAGCGTGGCGTCCTCGGCCACGAACGCCGCCCACAGCTTGATGACCAGCTCGGCGACCTGGTCGGCCACCTCGGCCGGGAAGCCGGTCGCGGCGACGATCTCGTCCGCCTTCGCCCGATCCACGCCGACGTTGGCGTCGATCGCGATCTTCGCGACCTGGTCCGGAGACTCCTCGGCGACCTGCTCGATCTCCACCCCGCCCTGCACGCTGGACATCGCCAGGAAGGTGCGGTTGGCCCGGTCGAGCAGGAACGAGAAGTAGTACTCCTCGGCGATGTCGGCGGTGACCGCCAGCATCACCTTGTGAACGGTATGACCCTTGATGTCCATACCGAGGATGTCGGTCGCGCGAGCCTGCGCGTCCGCTGCGTCGTCGGCGAGCTTGACGCCACCAGCCTTGCCCCGGCCACCGGTCTTGACCTGGGCCTTCACCACGACCCGGCCGCCGAGCTGGTCGGCCACCTTCCGGGCCTCGTCGGGGGTGCTAGCGACGCCGCCGTCCAACACCGGCACACCGTGCCGCGCGAACAGCTCCCGCGCCTGGTACTCGTACAGGTCCACGTGCGCGTCCCGTTCCGTCGTCCTTGACGTTCGTCATTGTCTCGCTGCCACCGCAGCGCTCTACCGGCGCAGGGTAGCGACGCAGACCCGTCCACGCCCGCCCGGGTGTCCCTGATGCCTGCTACGTCACCCCGTACCGGCGGGGCGGTGACCGACGGCCACCCGGCCATGGTGCACCGGATCGTCAGAGCTTGCTGCCGCACTCGGCGCAGAACAGGGCGCCGACCCGGTTGCCGTCGTGCCCGCAACCCGGGCAGCGGGTCTTGGGGGCCAGCGAGGCGCCGCAGGACGAGCAGAACTTGCCGCCGTCGACCTTCGCCGCGCACTCCGGGCACTGCACCACCGCCCGGTGCCCGACGTCCAACCCCTCGGTCCAGTCGGTCCGCTGCGCCTTCTCCCAGATCTGGTCGCGCTGCGCGGCGGCCTGCGCGCGGGACATCTCCTCGGCGACCGCCGGGGCGCATTGCAGGCACTGGCCGATGTCGTCGTTCCAGCACACGTCGACGCACATCCAGTCGCCGCAGCCGCGGCACTGCCGGAACCGGCCGCGTACCGCCGTGACCGCTTCGGTGAGTGCGCGGTCCTTGGCCGGCGAGTTCGTGGCCCGGTCGTACCGCCACTGCTCGACGGACCGGCTGACGTCCTCGGCCATGCCACCGAACAGGGAGCCGACCGCGCGCAGCAGGCCGCGCCCGGTCTCCACCTTGTCCCGCTTGAACGGCGAGCGGTACCCGTTGCCACATCGTTCACAACGGAACTCGAACTGATAGCCCTCGGTGTTGGAGAGGTCGTCGACGTTGTCGGTGAAGGGTACGAGATCGGGCACGAAACGACGGTAACGATCCGATCGACCGATCAGATCGGGAGAACGGCCAAAGATGGTGGGTAGAAATACCGGTGGCAGGGCGGGCCCGGTGGGGTCACTCGGCCTCGGCGCGGACCCGTTCGCCGCCGAGCGAGTGCAGCCGGCCGAGCACGTCGGGCAGCTGCGCCCGGGTGAACCAGGCGTGCACCGCGAACGAGCTGTCGCACCAGCGCCGCCGCCGGCGCACCTCCATCAGCAGGTCGTCGGACTTCTGCCGGACCGTCGCCTCGCCCAGCTCGCTGCGCACGCACAGCACGGCGGCCCGCCGGTACTCGACGAGTTCGACCGTCTCCACCGTGTCCCACGGCAGGAACAGCCCGCGCACCTTGATGGTGCCGCCCATCCGCAGCCAGACCCCCTGCTCGTCGGCCACCAGCAGCGGGCCGCGGGACTCGGCGCGCCAGCGCTGGATCACCAGCACCACGCCGATGATCACCACGACGGCGCCGAGCAGCCAGGCGATCAGTGTGGGGGTGTCCACGTCGAAGGCGCCGGTGGTCAGGCCGATCGCGGCGAGCGCGATCCACAGCGCCATCATCGCGATGCCGACGGCGAGGCGCCGACCGTACCGGCGGGCGATGCGGCGGATGTCCGGCTCGACCACGACGGGCCGGCCAGCGGGCACCCGGGTCGTGTACCGAGGGGCGTCGTTCACGACAGCATTCTCCTGTACGGACCGGACGTGGCGTGCGGGCGGCTCGGCGACGGTGGCCGATGTCGCCCACGACCACCGGCGGCGGCGCTCGGGCCGGATGGCCCTCCCACCTTGCCAGCAAACGGTCCGAAAGGGAAACCGGCCCGCGGATTCGTCCGTACCGCGGCCGAGACGCCCCGGTTTGCGGCCGGGGTTCGCCACCGGCCGCGGCGGCTCTTCGGCCGGCACCGGCGGGCAGAAAGAAGGGGCCGGGTGCACCCCTCAGACACCCGGCCCCTATGCACGACGCCCTGCCGCCACCCCTCGACCGACAGGGCATCGGCCGTCTTGCTGCGCCGGTACCGAATCGCTTCGACGCCGACGTTGATCTCAACGACGGTCCGTGATCGAGGTAACGCCCAGTCGCGTTGACTTTTACAGAGAGTTCCCAACGATGGGTACGCGCGGCGGTCGCCAGGGGCCAGACCCCAGGCGACGGACGGCGAATCGCTCAGACCCGCGCCGGTACGTTCTGGGTGACCCAGTCGACGATCGCCTGCGTGCTGGCGCCCGGGGTGAAGATCTTGGCGACGCCGATGCGCTCCAGTTCGGGCAGGTCGGCGTCCGGGATGATGCCGCCACCGAAGACCACGATGTCGCTCGCGTCGCGTTCGGCGAGCAGCTCCACCAGCTTGGCGAACAGCGTCATGTGCGCGCCGGAGAGTACGGAGAGGCCGATCGCGTCGGCGTCCTCCTGCAGCGCCGTCGCGACGATCTGCTCCGGGGTCTGGTGCAGGCCGGTGTACACGACCTCCATGCCGGCGTCCCGCAGCGCGCGGGCCACCACCTTGGCGCCACGATCGTGCCCGTCCAGCCCAGGCTTGGCGACCACGACCCGGATCCGTCCACTCATCGTCCGTCCCTCCGCTGCGACCTGAACGAATCCTAAGCCGTCGGCGCAGGAACCGCGCCCGCCGGCAGCCGCGGGTACGACGCGAGCGGCACCGGGCGCGGTTTCCCCAGGCCACGGTGCCCCGTACGGGGAGGCGAGCGGCACAGTGTGACGCTTCCCGCACCGGATGAACCGCCCCAATCGCGATGTATCGATCCTCGCATCGAGGCCGGTAGCCGGTGCGGCACGCAAACGCGGACACTCCGCGCTGCCCTCGATGCCTACCGTGATCGCCGCGCCGGTGCTGGTTGTCGGCGCGGCGACTCGCGGCGACACCCCCGCCGCCGCGGACGACCCTGGAGGACCGAACGTTGGCGCTGCTGCCGAGGAGGTTCCGCACCACCGGCCGACACCACCTGCCGGCCCGGCGCGGCCGGCGCACCCTGACCGTCGCCGCCATCCTGACCATGACGGCGGCGTTGGGCGCCGGCGCCGCCTACGCGGCCACCGACCAGCCGGCCGGCCCGTCCGCCGAGCCGCGGGCCTCGACCGCGCGGGCCACCGCGGACCGGCAACAGGCCGCCTCGCAGCGGGCCTCGCGCGGCAAGGCCCGTACCGCGTCGCCGGCGCCCGGCGCGTCCCGCTCGGCGTCCCCGTCCGCGTCCGGATCGGCGTCCGCGTCGCCGCGCCCGTCCCGGAGCACGTCGGCGAAACCGAAGGCGAAACCGGTCGAGTGGGTACTGCCGGTGCACGGCTACACGGTCACCTCGCAGTTCGGCGCCCGGTGGGGCACCAACCATCCCGGCATCGACCTCGCCGTCGCCACCGGCACGCCGGTGTACGCGGCGCACTCCGGCACCGTCACGCTGGCCGGCGCGGACGGCGGGTACGGCAACGGTGTCGAGATCGACGACGGCGCTGGGCTGTCCACTGTGTACGGTCACAACTCGTCGGTGACGGTGTCCGCCGGGCAGCACGTCACGCGGGGCCAGCTGATCGCGTACTCCGGGTCGACGGGCGACTCGACCGGCCCGCACGTGCACTTCGAGCTGCGCCGCAACGGCGTCGCCTTCGACCCGGTGCCCTACCTGCGGGCCCGCGGGCTCGATCTGCTCGCCGGCGGCTGACCCCGGCGTTGCCGCCGCCACGCCCGAATCCGGGCGGCGCGGGCGGCTCCGGGCGGCGCCGCACCCGGAGCCGCGCGGCGCGGCGGGATCCGGGTGTGGTGGCGACGCGACCTCGGCCGGTCAGCCCGGCACGTGCAGCTCCCGCACCAGATCGCCCGGCAGGCCGTGGGTGTCGTGCAGGTAGTGCAGGTCGCCGTCGGTCAGCGGCCGACCCCGGTACCGGCCCAGCACCCGCCGGCCGCGCCGGACCAGGTCCCCGAACCGGCGCTGCTCGTCCCGCAACACCTGGCGTACCGGGGTATCCAGCGGCAGCCGGAAGTGCCGCAGGGTTCCGGTGACCAGCTCGTCCGGCAACTCGGACAGCGAGCGTGAGTCGTCATCGCGCCACAGCGTGGTCAAGACCCGGCGGATCAGCCGGCGCGGCACGTACCCCCGGCCGGTGTTGCCGGGCCGCACACCGTCACCGAGCAGGACCACGGTGGAGCGCAGGTGGTCGCAGACCATCCGCAGCAACTGCTCGTCCAGCTGCCACCGCTCGCCGAGCAGCCGGCGCCACGGCCGGAACCGGTCGGTGTCGTACACGCTGCGGCCGCCCTGGACCAGCGCCACCAACCGATCCAGGCCCATCCCGGTGTCCACCACGCGGCGGGGCAGCGGTTCCAGCCGGCCGTCGCCGAGCCGCCGGTACCGCATCTCGACGTGGTTCCACAGCTCGACCCAGCGCGGGTCGCTGTGGGGTGTGCCCGTCGGCGGCCCGTCGCCGCTCCACACGTGGATCTCCGAGTCGGTACCGCACGGGCCGGTGGGGCCGAGCGACCACCAGTTCTCGTCGCTGGGCTCGACCGGCAGCCCGATCTCACCCCAGGTACGCAGCGACTCGGTGTCCGGCCTGACCTCGCCGTTGCCGCCGAACACCGTGACGTGCAAGCGATCCGGGCGCAGCCCGAAGCCGTCGGTGAGCAGCCGGTACCCCAGCGCAGGCTCTGCGGGTGCGAGTAGTCGCCGAACGACCAGCTGCCGAGCATCTCGAACAGGGTCAGATGCCAGTCGTCACCGACCTCGTCGAGATCCTTGGTACGCAGACATCGTTGGACGTTGGTCAACCGGCTGCCGAGCGGATGCTCACCGCGGTCGAGATGGCGCACCATCGGATGCACGCCGGAGGTGGTGAACAGCACCGGGTCTCCCGGTGGTGGGAGCAGCGAGCCGCCGGGCAGCGGCTGGTGCCCGCGTTCCCGGTAGAAGTCGAGGAACCTGCCCAGCACCTGCTCGGTGTCGGGACCGGGAAACGTTGTGCTGTCCCGGATCGGGGTGTCCTCGTTGGTGTGCCGGGGCTCCCGGTCGAGGGTCGGCTTGGTGTCCATTGTGGACTCCCATCGGTGCGCGGATGGCGCGACCGGACACCGTCGACGACACGGGATCCCACGGCTCACTGGCCTGCGGGAGACACGAATCCGGCGACCGTGTCCGGTCGCCGGATGACATGCAGGATCAGGCGGCGGCCGGCGAGCTGGCAGCTCGCGCGGCCGCGGCGGAATGCACCACGAAGCCCTGCATGCGTTCAGGATAGCCGGCGCGGCCGGGAGCGCCAGCGTGATATCGGTCCCGAAACCGCCGCCGGAGCGCCGCACGTCACCGCGGCACGAGTCCTGCGTCAGCACGTCCACCCGTCAACGCGTCCACCTATCAGCGCGTCCGCTCGTCAGCGCGTCAGCCCGTCAGCACGTCAGCGGCCGGACGGCACCGGTGCGGCGTCGACGCCGCACGACGCCAGCCAGCGCGCCAGCTGGTCGCGGTCGGCCACCGCCGCCCGGAGCCCGACATGGCCGTCCGGCCGTACCGCGACCATGCCGGGCCCCGGCACCCCGGGCAGCCGGCACACGGTCACGAACCGGCCGGCGGCGGCCGCCACGCCCGGGTCGGCGTCCCGATGCAGCAGCACGTGCATGCCCGGACCGGCCAACAGCTCGTGCAGCCGCACCCACCGGCCCTCGCACCGCACGGTGGCGTCCGGCAGCCGGTCACCCGCGCGCGGCGCACCGCGGCGCCCGGCCCCATCCACCGACAGCGGGCTGTCCCGGTAGTCGACGCGCAGCTGGGACAGCACCCGCACGGCCGCCGCGACCAGCCGCCGACGCCGCAGCAGCACCGGAAGTACCGGCGCCAGGAGCGGGCCGCCGACCGCCCGCAGGGTCGCCGGTAGCCGGTTCGTCGACGCCTCGGCCCAGAACGCCGCCCGGGTCAGCGCCAGGCGGTCCCGGGCCACCGGCCGCCGCTCCCGGTCGTACGAGTCCAGCAGCGCCGGGCCCGCCCCGGCGGCGAAGGCGAGCTTCCAGCCCAGATTGGCCGCGTCCTGGATGCCGGCGTTCATGCCCTGCCCGGTGGCGGGCGAGTACGCGTGCGCGGCATCCCCGGCCAGGAACAACCGGCCCCGCCGGAACCGGCTCGCCACGCGATGCTGCAACGGCACCCGGGCCGACCAGCCCACCCCGCGCAGCCGGTCGGCCAGCCCCGCTTCGGCGAGCAGGGCCCGCACCGCGCCGTCCGGTACCGGCGGGCCGGGCTGCCCGAACGGCGACCGGGGCCCCGCCGCGACCCGGGTCGCGAGCAGCCGCCAGGTGGCCAGCTCGCCCAGCCGGAACAGCAGCACCAGGCCGTCGCGGCCGGCCACCGCCAGGTGATCCGGGACGTCCAGCTCGAGATCCAGGTCGGCCAGGACCACCTCCTCGCGGTACGCCGCGCCGGGCCAACCGATGCCGGCCAGGCTCCGGACCGTACTGGCCGGGCCGTCACAGCCAGCCAGGTAGCCGCACGCCGCCCGGGTCGCCCCGGACGCCCCGGTCGCCCCGGTCGCCCCGGTCGCCCCGGTCGCCGACCGCAGCGTCACGTCCACCCCGTCACCGCGATCCACCGCGTCGACCAGCTCGGTGCCCCAGCGCACCGGCACCCCCCGCTCCGCCAGCGCGGCGGCGAGTACCCGCTCCACGTCGGACTGCCGGAGCAGCGTCAGGTGCGGGTATCCGGTGTCCGGCAGGTCCAGGTCGGCGAGCCCGACCGTGGTCACCCGGTGACCGAGACGCAGCCGTACCCGCGGCGCGGTGTCCCCGAGCGCCACCAGGGCATCGGACACCCCGAGCGGGCGGAGCACCTCCAGCGTGCGCGGATGCACGATCAGCGCCCGGGACGGGCGGAACGGCTCCGGCCGGCGGTCCACCACCCGGACCCGGGCACCGTGGTCGTACGCCTGCAACGCCATCGTGAGGCCGGTCGGCCCGGCACCGACCACGAGCACGTCGGCGTCGCTCACGAGGTACCCACCAGGCGCCACCAGGCCGTGCCGTCGACGCTGCCGAGCCGGACCAGCAGCGCCGGGTCGGCCATCGCCTCGTCGCGGCGCACCCCGGGAATCACCTCGTACCGGATCGAGCCGGGCACGCTGATCAGCTGCAGCACCCGCCACAGCGAGCGTGCGTACGACTCGGCGCGCTGCCAACCGTCCCAGTCGTACACGCCGCGGTAGTCACCGCGTTCGTCGGCGGCGAGCCACAGCTTCCCGACGAAGCCCGGATAGCCGACGAACAGCGGCGTGTTCAGCACGCTCACGGCACGGAACAGCGCATGCCAGCGGCCCCGCAGCAGTCGCACCCGGAACGCCACCACCAGCGTGCACGGCCCGTCGCCGGTCGCGCCGGCCAGCCGCGTCTCCCGGTACACCCGGGCCGAGGTGCCGTTCGCGAACCGGATGCGGCGGCCGACGGCGTCGGCCGGCTGCCGGATCCGACCACGAACCAGCAACCCCGCGCTGACCAGCAAGCAGCGGGCCGTGGCGCCGATCGCGGTGTGCCACCGCACCGGGGACTGCTCGTTCATCGTCGACCACCCCGAACCCACCATGGCACCGGCGGCAGGCGGCCCGCAGAGACGAACGGCCCAGCGGCGAGGGGCGGCTCGACACGGCCGGGTTCAGAGCTTCTGGATCGGGGCGTGCCGCAGCACGATCCACATCGTCTGGTCGCCGAAATCGATCTGCGCCTGGGCCCGCGGCCCGGACCCCTGCACCGCCACCACCCGGCCGAGGCCGTGCCGGTCGTGGTTGACCCGGTCGCCCGGCGACAGCGACGGCACCTGCCGCATCTCGCTGGCCGCGCCGACCAGCTTCGGATCCAGCCCCAGCTTGCCGGCCAGCGCCTGGCTCTTCGGGCCGTTGGTCAGCGCGCTGCTCGGCCCGCGGTACTGCGCGGACTCGCCCCGGCCGACCCCACCACGGGTCCAGCTGGTGTACGCGTCGGCGGTGCGCTTCCAGTCGATCAGCTCGCTGGGCAGCTCCGGCACGAACCGGGACTCCGGGTTGTACTGCGGCTGCCCCCACGCCGAGCGGGTCACCGCCCGGGAGATGTACAGCCGCTGCCGGGCCCGGGTGATCCCGACGTAGGCGAGGCGGCGCTCCTCCTCCAGCTCGCGCTTGTCGCCCATGGAGCGCATGTGCGGGAAGACGCCGTCCTCCATCCCGGTCAGGAACACCACCGGGAACTCCAGCCCCTTCGCGGTGTGCAGCGTCATCATGGTGACCACGCCGGACTGTTCGCCGTCGTCGTCGGGGATCTCGTCCGCGTCGGCGACCAGCGCCACCTGTTCCAGGAACCCGGCCAGCGACGGGGTCTCCTCGATCTCGGGGTCGGGGCCGGCGTCCTCGTCGGCGTCACCGGCCGCGGCGGCCCGCTGGATCCGCTCGGTGTACTCCCGGGCGACGCTGACCAGCTCCTGCAGGTTCTCCACCCGGCCGGCGTCCTGCGGGTCGTCGCTCTCCTCCAGCTCGGCCAGGTAACCGGACCGGGCGAGCACCGCCTCCAGCACGTCCTCCGGCGGCTCGGTCGCGGCCATCTGCCGCACCTCGGCCATGATGGTGGTGAAGTCGCCGATGCCCTTCACCGCGCGCGAGGAGATACCGACCGCCTCGCCGGCCCGTTCCAGTGCGGCGCCGAACGAGATGTTCTCCTTGCTGGCCAGCGCGTCCACGCAGGCCTCGGCCCGCTCCCCGATGCCCCGGCGCGGTGTGTTCAGGATCCGCCGGACGCTGACCACGTCGTCCGGGTTGGCGATCGCGCGCAGGTAGGCGAGCGCGTCCCGGACCTCCTTGCGCTCGTAGAACCGAACCCCACCGACGACCTTGTAGGGCACGCCGAAGCGGATGAAGATGTCCTCGAAGACCCGGGACTGCGCGTTGGTGCGGTAGAAGACGGCCACGTCGGCCGGCTTGTACCCCTCGTCGTCGACCAGCCGGTCGATCTCCTTGGCCACCCAGTCGGCCTCGTCGTGCTCGTTGTCCGCGACGTAACCGACGATCTTCTCGCCGGGGCCGGAGTCGGACCAGAGGTTCTTGGGCTTGCGCTCGCTGTTGCGCTCGATGACGCGGTTGGCGGCGTTGAGGATCGTCTGGGTGGAGCGGTAGTTCTGCTCCAGCAGGATGGTCTCGGCGTCCGGGAAGTCGCGCTCGAACTCCATGATGTTGCGGATCGTCGCACCACGGAACGCGTAGATCGACTGGTCCGCGTCGCCGACCACGCACAGCTCGGCCGGCCCGAGCGGCGCCCCGTCGGCCAGCAGCTCCGGCGCGGACGCGGCCACGTCGTCGAGGTCCGACGGCGCCTCGGGGCTGCGCCCCACCAGCTCCTTGATCAGCACGTACTGGGCGTGGTTGGTGTCCTGGTACTCGTCCACCAGGATGTGCCGGAACCGGCGGTGGTAGTGCTCCGCGACGTCCGGGAACGTCTGCAGCAGCCGCACCGTGGTCATGATCAGGTCGTCGAAGTCGAGCGCGTGCGCCTGCCGCAGCCGCTGCTGGTACGACGAGTAGGCCTCGGCGAGCGCCCGCTCGGCCGGGCCGGACGCCCGGGCCGTGAACGTCGACTCGTCGACCAGCTCGTTCTTCAGGTTCGACACCTGGGCGGCGAGCGACCGGGCCGGGTAGCGCTTCGGGTCGAGATCGAGCTCGCGGGCCACCAACTGCATCAACCGGCGCGAGTCGTCCGCGTCGTAGATGGAGAACGTCGACTTCAGCCCGGCGTGCTCGTGCTCGGCGCGCAGGATGCGCACGCAGGCAGAGTGGAAGGTGGACACCCACATCCGCCGGCCGCGCGGCCCGACGAGGCCGGCGACCCGCTCGCGCATCTCGCCGGCCGCCTTGTTGGTGAACGTGATCGCCATGATCTGACCGGGCGTCACGTCCCGCGCGGCGAGCAGGTAGGCGATCCGGTGGGTCAGCACCCGGGTCTTGCCGGAACCGGCACCGGCCACGATCAGCAGCGGCGAACCGGCGTGCACGACCGCCGCGCGCTGCTGCGCGTTGAGCCCGCGCAGCAACTCGTCGGGGTCGGAACCGGGCGGCCGACGGGCCGACGAAGCGGGCTGGACCGGTGGGATCTCGAAGAGTGCGTGCATCGCGACCGAGTCTATGCCGGGGCACCGACACCAGTCGCGGCACGACCACCCGACACCGGGCACGGCCCGGCCGCCGCCGACCGGTACCCGGCGAGACCGCAGCCCGGCGTCCAGCGAGACCGCGGACCGGTGACCCGCGAGACCGCGGACCGGTGAGACCGCGGGCCGGTGACCGGCGAGACCGGGTGACGCCGCCGACCGGTACGAGGAGGGCACGGCCGGCGCGTTCCCGCACCGTGACATTTACCCGCCAGTCGGACACCTACCGTACTGGCAGGAAAGTTTACTAACGTCGCGTCAGCGCGGCGCCGCGCACGCACCTCTCCCGGCCCTCCGCACCACCCCGCGGATCGGGCCCTGCTACCCCCACGCAGGGAGGAACACGTGAAGAGAACGCTCGCCGCGGTCGGCGCAGCGGTCCTCGTCGCCGGCGGGATCACCGCCGGCATCGCGGCCACCGCCTCGGCCAAACCCTCGGTACCGACGAGATCGGCGGCCATCGCCCGCGCCGACCACTCGCTCGCCGCGCACCACGCCGCGATCCACGCCTCGACGGCCGACGCCTTCGCCGTCCGCCGGGTCGTCACCGACCCCACCGGCGCGACCCACGTCCGCTACACCCGCACGTACCACGGGCTGCCCGTCTACGGCGGTGACTTCGTGGTGCACAACGCGCCCGGTGGCAGCTATGCCGGCGTCGACGTGGCGCAGCACGCCACCATCGACGTGTCCACCACCGCGAAGATCAAGGCCGCCGCGGCGGCGCGGACCGCCCGGGCCGACCACGACGGGAAGGTCACCTCGGTCTCCGACCCGGACCTGGTCGTGGACGCCACCCGGAGCCGGCCGGAGCTGGCGTACGACGTGGTGGTGCGCGGTTTCCAGGCGGACAAGCAGACGCCGAGCCGGGAGCACGTGCTGGTGGACGCGAACACCGGCCGGACGATCCGGTCCTGGGAGGAGGTGGAGACGGTCACCGGCACCGGCCACGGCCTGTACGTCGGCACCGTCGACATCGACACCACCCAGTCCGGCAGCGGTTACCAGCTGCAGGATCCGGCGCACGGCAACGGCTACACCTGCGACATGCACGGGTCGGAGAGCGGCAGCTGCTCGATCTTCACCGACTCGGACAACGACTGGGGCAACGGCAGCAACTCCGACCGGGCGAGCGCCGCGGTGGACGCGCACTTCGGCGCCGCCAAGACGTTCGACTTCTACAAGCAGACCTACGGCCGGAACGGCATCTTCGGCGACGGGCAGGGCGTGCCGTCGAAGGTGCACTACGGCAACGGGTACGTGAACGCGTTCTGGGACGGCTCGTCGATGACCTACGGCGACGGCCAGAACAACCAGTACCCGCTGATCGCGCTGGACGTGGCCGGCCACGAGATGTCGCACGGCGTGTCACAGGCGCTGGCCGACCTGGGCTACTCCGGTGACGTCGGCGGCATCAACGAGGCCAACAGCGACATCTTCGGCACCATGGTCGAGTTCTACGCCAACAGCCCCGGCGACCCGGGCGACTACACCATCGGCGAGATGATCTCGGGCAACTTCGGCGGCCGGCCACTGCGCTACATGTACCACCCGTCGCTGGACGGTTCGTCGTTCGACTGCTGGTCCTCCGCGGTACCCCAGTCCGACCCGCACTACTCCTCCGGCGTCGGCAACCACCTGTTCTTCCTGCTCGCCGAAGGCAGCGGCAACACCTCCTACGGCAACAGCCCGACCTGCAACAACTCCACCGTCACCGGCATCGGGCGGGACAAGGCCGCCAACATCTGGTACCACGCCCTGGACGCCTACATGGTCTCCACCGAGACCTACGCACAGGCCCGCCAGGACACCCTCAAGGCCGCAACCGACCTGTACGGCCAGTGCAGCGCCGAATACCAGGCCACCCAGTCCGCCTGGTCGGCGGTCAGCGTGACCGGCAACGACCAGCCGTGCGGTGGCACCCCGACGGCCTCGCCGACGGACACCTCGTCACCCACCCCGCCGCCCGGTCAGGGCTGCGGTGGCGTGCCGGCGTGGGATGCCAGCACCGGCTACGAGCCGGACGACGAGGTCTCGTACGACGGCAGCCTCTGGAAGGCGACCTGGTGGTCGACCGGCGCGGCGCCGGGCGAGGCGGGTTCCTGGGCGGTCTGGGAGAAGGTGGGCGACTGCTGATTCCGCGGCACGACTTCACTCGCGAAACCCCCTGAGTGCGATGGCCCCGGCAGTACCGCCGGGGCCATCGCCATGCGCGGTGACTGTGGGTCGTACGACCGGCCGGTTCGGTGGTTGTTGTGGGTAATTCTGCCTAATTATGGCCATCAATCTTAAAAGGCAATTAAGAGTGCCTTTACTCCGGTCCAAATGTCCTGTTATACCGCCTTCCGTGACAACAGTCACGCACCCCTCAAAGTCTGGGAGGCTCAGGGTGAGAAAGACCCTCGCCGCCGCGGGCGCCGCGGTACTCGTCGCCGGAGGTATCGGCGCCGGGCTGGCCGCGTCTGCACAGGCAGGACCGTCGATCCCCAGCCGGGCGCAGGCCATCAGCACGGCCAACGGCGCGCTGACCGCACACCGCAGCGCGATCCACGCGTCCAGCTCCGACACCTTCAAGGTCCGCCGGGTCGTCACCGACCCCACCGGCGCGACCCACGTCCGCTACACCCGCACGTACCACGGGATGCCGGTGTACGGCGGCGACTTCGTGGTGCACAACGCGCCCGGCGGCTCGTACGCCGGGGTGACCGTCGCGCAGCACCGCACCATCGCCGTCGGGACCAGCGCGAAGGTCGGTGCGGCCACCGCTGCGAAGACCTCCCGCGCCGACCACCAGGGCAAGGTCACCGGAGTCGGCGACCCCAGGCTCGTGGTGGACGCGACCGCCGGCACGCCGGTACTCGCGTACGAGACGATCGTGACCGGCTTCCAGGCGGACGGCCAGACCCCCAGCAAGCAGCACGTGCTGGTCGACGCCGACACCGGCAGGACCATCCGCTCCTGGGACGAGGTCGAGAACGTCGCCGGTACCGGGCAGGGCCTGTTCGTCGGCACCGTCGACCTGGACACCACCCAGGCCAGCGGCGGCTACGAGATGGTCGACCCGTCGCACGGTGACGGCTACACCTGCGACCTGAACAACAGCACGAGCGGCACCTGCACCACGCTGACCGACTCGGACAACAAGTGGGGCAACGGCAGCAACTCCGACCGCGCCACCGCCGGCGTCGACGTGGCGTACGGCGCCGCGATGACGTTCGACTACTACAAGCAGAAGCAGGGCCGCAACGGCATCTTCGGCGACGGCAAGGGTGTGCCGTCCCGGGTGCACTACGGCAACAACTACGTCAACGCCTTCTGGGACGGCCAGCAGATGACGTACGGCGACGGCGCGGGCAACAACGCCCCGCTCGTCGAGATCGACGTCGCCGGCCACGAGATGTCGCACGGCGTGTCCGAGGCGCTGGCCGACCTGGGCTACTCCGGTGACGTCGGCGGCATCAACGAGGCCAACAGCGACATCTTCGGCACCATGGTCGAGTTCTATGCCAACAACAGCGAGGACCCCGGCGACTACGACATCGGCGAGAAGATCGACATCAACGGTGACGGGACCCCGCTGCGGTACATGTACCACCCGTCGCTGGACGGCGCCTCCTACGACTGCTGGTCCTCGGCCGTACCGCAGTCCGACCCGCACTACTCCTCCGGCGTCGGCAACCACCTGTTCTTCCTGCTCGCCGAGGGCAGCGGAGACACCCAGTACGGCAACAGCCCGACCTGCAACAACTCGACCGTCACCGGCATCGGGCGGGACAAGGCCGCCAACATCTGGTACCACGCCCTGGACGCCTACATGGTCTCCACCGAGACCTACGCACAGGCCCGCCAGGACACCCTCAAGGCCGCAACCGACCTCTACGGCCAGTGCAGCGCCGAATACCAAGCCACCCAGTCCGCCTGGTCGGCGGTGTCGGTGGACGGTAGCGACGCGCCGTGCGACGGCACCCCGGACCCGACCGACCCGACCACGCCGCCGCCCGGCGGCGGGGACAACTGCGACACGGTCACCAGCGCCGCGCCGCAGGCCATCCCGGACAACGGCTCGGTGACCAGTTCGATCGCCGTGGCCGACTGCGCCGGCAACGCCACCGCGCAGACCAAGATCACCGTGCACATCAGCCACACGTACCGCGGTGACCTGCAGATCGACCTGATCTCGCCGAAGGGCGACACGGCACGGCTGAAGAACGCCAACCCGTACGACGGGGCGGCGGACGTGGACGCGACGTACACGGTGAACGCCTCGGACGAGACGCGCGACGGCACCTGGAAGCTGAAGGTGACCGACGTCTACTCCGGCGACACCGGCACGCTCGACTCCTGGTCGGTCCAGTTCTGACCGACACCGCGGTCGGCTCCCGACCCGGCGCCCGGCGCCCGGTCAGTTGCTGCCCCGGCGCCGAGGAAGGCGGCCCCTTCCTCGGCGCCGTGTATAGTCGCACCGTGCTGTTCGACGCGCGATTTTATGGCTATGGCACCGGAGACCCGGCAGCCGTAGGTCGCGCCTGAACACCGCAGACCGACACGAACGCCCCGGGCTCCTCGAGCCCGGGGCGTTTCGTCTGCCCGGGCCGGGGTGCCGGGCCGACGACCAGGAGCATCCGATGAGCCCAGCCACCGACAGCCCCGAGACCGGTACAGACCAGCCCGCGGCGAGCGACCGGATCTCGGCGTTGCGACGACGCATCGACGAGATAGACGGCCAGATCATCGCGCTGTGGCAGGAACGCGCCGCGGCTTCCCAGGAGGTCGGCGCCACCCGCATCGCCTCCGGTGGTACCCGGCTGGTGCTGTCCCGGGAGCGCGTGATCATGGAGCGGTACCGGGAGGGCATGGGCCCGGACGGCACCCAGGTGGCACTGCTGATCCTGCGCGCTGGCCGCGGCCCGCTCGGCGGCGTCGACGCCTCCTGACCGGCGCCGTCGGGGCGAAGCCAGTCCCACCCGCGGCAGCCCGTCGGGGCGAGGCCAGCACCGCCCGCGGCGCCCCCGCCGAGGCGAAGCCAGCACCGCCCGCGGCGCTCTCGCCAGGGCGAGGCCACACCGTCGGCCGTGGCTCGCCCCGGGTGGCGCGGTCGCCCGGGTCAGCGTGCGGAGATCGTCGCGGTCAACCGGTCCAGCAGCGGTACGCAGGCCCGCAGTTGTCGCCGTTCCGTGGCGTCGAGCGCGTCCCGGATGGCGCCGTCGAGTGAGCCGGAGCGGCGGGCGCGTTCCTGCCGGAGCCGGAGCCGACCCGCGTCGGTGATGCTGACCAGCAGCTTGCGACCGTCGCGGGGGTGCGGCCCGGTGCGCACCAGACCGGTGCCGAGCAGGGTCTGCACCGTTTTCGCCGCCGACTGGTGACTGACCCGGCGCCGGTACGCGAGGTCGGCCGTGGTCTGCGGTCCGTCCCGGTCGAGGTAGCCGAGCACGGCGGCCTCCCCGGGCGGCATCGTGTCCGCCGACCGCACCGCCCGGACCAGCTGCCCGATCGCCTGTCGCAGTTCGTCGGCCAACGCGTCCTCACCCATGGCGCCAGCATATCTACAACCCAGTTGTACAGTCTAGGTGTAGAAATGGAGGCACCATGCTGCTCACCAAGTTCGGCCACTCCTGCATCCGCGTCGAGAAGGACGGCCAGCGCCTGGTCATCGACCCCGGCGGCCTGTCCGAGCCGCAGGCGCTCAACGGCACCGACGCGGTGCTGGTCACCCACGAGCACTTCGACCACTTCGCCGAGGACACCCTGCGGGCGGCCGCCGCCGCCAACGCGGCGCTGCGGATCTGGACGAACCAGGCCGTCGCCGCCCGGCTGGACGGCCTCGGCACCCGCGTCAGCACGGTCGATGCCGGCGACACCTTCACCGCCGCCGGCATCGACGTGCAGGTGCACGGGACCTGGCACGCGGTCGTTCATCCCGACATCCCGCGCGTCCGCAACGTCGGTTTTCTCCTCGACGGCACCGTGTTCCATCCCGGTGACGCGCTCACCGTGCCCGGCACCGCGATCGACACGCTGCTGCTGCCGGTACACGCCCCCTGGTCCGCCACCGGGCAGCTGATCGACTACGTCCGCGAGGTGGGCCCGCGCCAGGCGTACGCGATCCACGACGGGGCGCTCAACGACGTCGGCATCGCGATGGTCGGCGGCTTCCTGGGCGCCGGCGGCCCGGGCACCGGCGCCCGGTACGAACGGCCGGCGCCGGGTACCGCCGTCGAGCTGCCCGCCGCCGCAAGGTGATCCCGCTCGCGCCCGCCGATCGAGTCGTCCGGGTGCCCAGGGTGTTGTTTCGGGCTCCCGTGTGCCGGCTGCGACGGCCCCGTGCCCGCAGTCCGCAGCCACCGGCCTGCTGGCTGCGGGCCAGCTGCGGCGACCCCTGCCGCTCGCGGCGTTGTCGGTCAGCCCGGGTGCGAGCCGGGCACACGGTCCGCCCTCCGCCGCAGCCGCAGACGACCGGGGCTCGCCTCGCTCGACCGGGGGCTCCGAAACGCACCCTAGGATCGGTCCGGTGAGCGGACAGGACGGCAGAACACAGGACGACGGGGTCAAGCGCGTGCTCGCGGTGTTCGCGCACCCCGACGACATCGACTTCGGCGCCGCGGGCACCGTCGCGGCATGGACCGACGCCGGCATCGAGGTGGCGTACGTGCTGGTCACCCGCGGCGACGCGGGCGGCTTCGACGACACCCCGCGCGCCGAGATGCCGAAGATCCGGGAGGCCGAGCAGAAGGCCGCGGCGGCCGCCGTCGGTGTGCACGAGGTGCACTTCCTCGACGGCTACCCGGACGGCGCGGTCTACGTGACCCACCAGCTGCGACGCGACATCACCCGGCAGATCCGCCGGTTCCGGCCGGACCGGGTCCTCACCAACTCGCCGGTACGCAGCTGGTCGATGCTCGGCGGACCGAGCCACCCGGACCACCAGGCCGTCGGCGAGGCCACCACGTACGCGGTGTACCCGGACGCGCGGAACCCGTTCGCGCACCCCGAACTGCTGGCCGAGGAGGGGCTCGCGGCCTGGACGGTGCCCGAGGTCTGGTACTCCGGCGTGCCCGAACCGGACCACTTCGTCGACATCACCGACACCTTCGACCGCAAGATCGCGGCGCTGCGGTCGCACGCCAGCCAGCTGCCCGACCCGGACGCGATCGTCGGTGGCCTGCGGGAACGCTTCGGCGCGCAGGCCGAGCGCGCCGGGATGCCGGCCGGCCGCATCGCCGAGTCGTTCACCATCGCTCGCTAGAAACGGGCGTCTCGCCTGGGCCGCGCCACGCCGGGCCCGGCGTGGCGGGGCGCGGCCCAGGCGAGACGCCATCCGAAAACCGGAACGAAACGGCGCCCCGGGCGGTTGCCCGGGGCGCCGTTTCTCTGACGTCAGTCGGATCAGCTGGTCAGGCGACGACGACGGGCCACGAAGACGGCCGCGCCACCACCGACGAGCAGCACCAGCGCGACGCCGATGATGATCGGCAGCGAGGTACCGGTCACCGGCAGGCCACCACCGGCGGTGCCGGACGCGCTCGGCGAGGCCGGCGCGGCGGTCGACTCCGACGGCGAGGCGGACGGCGCCTGGCTGCTCGGGCTGGCCGACGGCTGCGCGGTCACGGTCACGGTGACCTTCGCGCCGACCTTCTTGCTCGCGGTGTTCGCCAGGATCAGCTTCTGGTGGTGAACCTTCGCGTTGTCGCCCTTCATGATGAACACCGAGCCGGTCGGCAGGACGCCAGAACCGTTCGCGGTCACGGACACCGTGCCGGTCGAGTCGGTCTTCACCCAGAACTGGTCACCGTCGTGCAACGGCGAGGTCACCGGCTTGCCGTCGGCGTCGACGATCTGCCCGTTGTCGGCGGCCAGGACGACGTCCTTGACGTTGGTCGCGTGCACGGTGAACGGGCCGGCCTTGTCACCGACGTGGCCGGTGGCCTGCTGCGGCGTGATCGACACCGCCGGGGCCGCCGGCTCCTTGGCGTCCTGCGCGTTCTTGACCAGGTAGTCGTGCACCGCGGTGGCAGCGGCCTGGTCGGCCTGCGAGAGCCCGTCGCCGATGCCGGTCAGCTTCACCCCGTCGCTGAAGTTCCAGATGGCGGTCTGGGTGCCAACGTAGGCGTCCAGCTCAGCCGACTTCAGCGCACTGGTGTCGCTCACCTTGGCGTCCTTCAGGACGTCCGCGGCGCTCTTGTTCGGGAAGCTGTTGGTGAGGATCCACTGGATCTTGGTCAGGTTGTTGACGTTCGCGCCGTCCCAGGCGCCGGCGTCGTACTGCGAGCCCTTGCCACCGGCAGTGTGGCTGTAGTCGATGCAGTAGGCGAGCTTCGGCTTACCGCTGGAGAACTGCAGCGTGATCTCGACGACGTCCGCCTTGCCCTTGCTGGTCGTCACCGCGACCTGATCGCCCTGGTAGCCGATCTTCGCTCCGCCGGCCGGAAGGGACGAGTCCGACAAGGTCGCGGGGCCGGACTTCGTTCCGTCGTCACCCTTGGCGGAAGCGGCGGCGGCGCCACCGAACACGAGGGCGCCGGTCGCGGCGAGCACGACCGCGGCGCGCAGGCCGAAGCCTCTACGCCGGCTCTTTCCTGCGAACACTGATTGCCTTCCTCTGCGCTTGAGGGATGGAGCGCCCGGCCGGGCCGAACGGCCAGCCGGGCATGGGGTGTCAGGTTGAGGGATCTCGGCCGCCCCGGCACGACGTCCATCGCGCAGAGGCCACCAGCTCTGCTGGAAAAAAGGGAAAAGCGAGCCAGACCATACGCGAATCCCGTGTTTGGAACAAGACCCAACGTAGGGGACCTAGTTCACAGCGATCGTCAGCAACCACCACACACGATATGGCGTTGCGGAGTGGCACGAACAATCACACAGATGGTCACCATCTCCGGCAAAGCGCAGATCGTCCATTGTGGAAACCAGGGAATGCGGCACGGCGAAAAGCGGGAAACCGACGCTGCCGACTCCTCGGGGAAAGGCGGAATCGGATCAATTCATCCGAGGTATCGACACTGGTGGATACGGCCAACCCATCCCGGTGCGCCGGCCGGCGGCCCGGTCGAGGTCAGACCAGGCGGCGGTCGGCGGCCCACCGGGACAGCTCGTACCGGTTGGACATCTGCAACTTGCGCAGCACGTTGGAGACGTGCGTCTCGACCGTCTTGATCGAGATGAACAGCTCCTTGGCGATCTCCTTGTACGCGTAGCCGCGGGCGAGCAGCCGCAGCACCTCGCGCTCCCGGTTCGTCAGCTGGTCGAGCTCCGGATCGCTGATCGGCTGGTCCGGCCGGGCCGCGAACGCGTCCAGCACGAACCCGGCCAGCCGGGGGCTGAACACCGCGTCCCCCTCGGCGACCCGGCGGATCGCGCCGGCCAGCTCCTCGGCCGAGATGGTCTTCGTGACGTAGCCACGGGCGCCGGCCCGGATCAGCCCGATCACGTCCTCCGCGGCGTCGGACACCGACAGGGCGAGAAACTTCACCTGCGGGTGCGTCTTGCGCATCGCCTCCAGCACGGCGCGACCGCCGCCGTCGGGCATGTGCACGTCCAGCAGCACCACGTCCGGCTCGTGCGCGGCGATCGCGGAGATCGCCTCGGCCACCGTCGCCGCCTCGCCCACCACGGACACCCGGGTGCCGAGTTCGGCCCGCACCCCGGCGCGGAACATGGCATGGTCGTCGACCAGGAACACCCGCAGCGGCCGGGTCTCGTCAGTCATGCCCGCTCTCCTTGTTCGTGCCCTCGTCGGACCGGCGCGGCAGGTACAGCCGGACCTCGGTGCCCTCGCCCGGGGTGCTGCGGATCTCCGCCCGGCCGCCGTGCCGTTGCATCCGACCGATGATGGAGCCCTGCACCCCATGCCGATCATCCCGCACGGTGGCCAGGTCGAAGCCGGCGCCCCGATCCCGGACGAAGACGCTGACCTGCTCGGGCTCGATCTCCGCGTACAGCGAGATGGTCTCCACGCCGGCGTGCTTGCCGGCGTTCACCATCGCCTCGCGGGCCGCCGCGGCCAGCGCCGCGACGTCCGAGTCGACGTCCACGTCCCCGACGACGACCGTGTCCACCCCGATCGCGTACGTGTCCTCGACCTCGGCCGAGGCCTCCTCCAGCGCCGCCGACAGCTTCTCCGCCGGCGACGCGGTCGGCTTGTACAGCCAGTTGCGCAGGCTGCGTTCCTGCCCGCGGGCGAGCCGCGCCACCTCCCGCGCGTCACCGGAGTTGCGCTGGATCAGCGCGAGCGTGTGCAGCACCTGGTCGTGCACCATCGCGGCGATCTCGGCCCGTTCCGTCTCCCGGATCCGGGCCTCCCGCTCGGTGCGCAGCGCGCCGACCGAGCGCCACAGCATCGGCCCGAACACCACGGTGATGCCGAGCACCGCGAGCAGCGCGAACAGCAACCCGTTCAACAGCGCGGTCCAGCTGATCTGGGCGCCGGCCAGTGCGGAGGTGACCACGACCAGGCCGATGATGCCGACGGCGACCAGCAGCGCACCGCCGCCGAACCGCAGGATCATCGACCGCCGGTCGCCCAGCGCGCCGCTCAGGGTGCCGAGCACCGGCACCTTCGACACGTCCGGAACGCCGGCGTCCTCCATCCGGCGCCGCCGGTCGGGGTCGGCCTGGTGCCAGATCACCCCGACACCGAGCGCGACGATCGCCGCCAGCAGACCGATCAGGAACGCGGTACCGCCCCAACCGGCCATCCCGAGCAGCGTGACCAGGCCGATGCCGAGCGCGGCCAGCGCGGAGAGCTGGCCCACGTCGCGGCGGCTCGGCGGGGTGCTGCGGTCGACCGGCAGCACCGCCCAGAACGCCGCGTAGAGGATGGCGCCCAGCCCGTACGCGACGAGCAGGACGACGAACACGATCCGCACCGCGAGCACCGGAACCCGCAGGTGCTTGGCGATGCCGGCGGCGACACCGGCGAGCGCGCGCCCGTTGGCCGACCGGTACAACCGGGGTCCGGTCGGTGCCGGAGCGGCCGGGGGCGGAACCACCGGCGGCCGCCAGTTCGGCGCCATCGCGGGCATCGGGGTGGTGGGCCAGCCGGCCGGCAGCTGCCGCGTCGCCCCGCCCGGCGCCCACGGCCCCTGAGCCTGCGCCTGGGTCGGCCGGCCCTGGGGCTGCGGCTGCGGCTGGGGCTGGCTCGGCTGGGGCTGGCTCGGCTGGGGCTGGCTCGGCTGGGCCTGAACCGGTTGGCTCCCCCACTGTCCGGACGCACCCGGTCGTGGCCGGCCGGAGGGCCGGCCACGACCCCACCAGGCCGGGCGACCGGTGCCGGAACCGGGCGTTCCCGGCGGTACCGGCGGTGGCTGCTGCTGTGCCGCCCAACGCGGCGGATACGGCCCCAGCCTGGCATCGCCGGCGGCGGGCGCCGTCGACTGCTCACCCTGCCGCCGCGGATCGGCGGATGCGGGCCCGGTCGGGTGGCTGATGTCCGACTCCTCACGCTGGCACAGCGGTCATGTCATCGAAATCGATCCTCACACGCGGGGCGCGGGCTGGCCACCGGGTCGACCCCGGACCTTCGCGTCGGTACAGGTCAGGGTCGACTCAGGGTCGCGGCCCCGATGCTGGTGCGACCGGCAGCGGGCACGATCGAGGCCATGAGGACCAGGGCGTGTGACAGAGCACCCGGCCGAGGTTCGGCGGGGCGACGCGTTCCGGGACAGGAGGGGCGCCGATGAGCCGCGAGACCGAGCCCGGCGACGGCCGCGAGCCGGCCGTACCCGCCGGCGACGATCCGATGCCGCCGGCCGCACCGGCCGGCGACGATCCGACGCCGCCGCCGGCCGCCGGCTCGACGAGCCCGGCCGAGCCGTCCGACGCCGGCTCGACGGACGCCACCGCGCCGGGGGTGGCGCGGCCGGCGAGCCGGAGGACGACGTTCCCGCCGGCTACCGGGTGGCGGGCGAGGAGCCGGCGTTCGGCACGGCCGCGGACGAGTCGCCGACCACGCACCTCGGCGCCGAGCCGCCGCCGGCCGGCCAGTTCGACGGGGGTCCGCCGCCACCACCGCCACCACCGCCACCAGGCGGGTCCGGTGCCGGCTGGGCGGACGAACCGCCGCCGATCACCGGGTTCGCCCGGCGGCACCAGCTGATCCGGCCGGTACAGGGCAAGAAGGTGGCCGGCGTCTGCGCCGGGATCGGCCGGGCCACCGGCACCGATCCGGTGCTGTGGCGGGTCATCCTCACCGTGCTGGTGTTCTTCGGCGGCGTCGGCCTGCTCGCCTACGTGGTGGGCTGGCTGTGCATGCCGCGCGAGGACGACCAGGTCGCGCCGGTCGAGTCGCTCGTCGGCCGCGGCCGCTCCGCGACGTCGCCGGTGCTCACGGTGCTGCTCGGGGTGATCGGCATCGGGCTGGTGTTCTTCGTGTTCAACAGCGGGTTCCGGGCCATGGTGCTGATGATGGGCGTCGCCGTGGTGGTGGCCGTGGTGTTGACCCGGCGCAACCAGGAGCGCCCCACCGACGGTGACCCGGCCGCACCCGGTTCCGCCGCACCGTCCGGTGCCACGGCGCCGAGCGGCGCGGACCGGCCGACGCCGGATCCGGCGATGGCGGCGGCACCCGCCGCGACCGGCGCCCCGCCGACCGCGGCGGGCTACCGGGTGACGCCCAACTACACGGTCCCGCCGACCACGGCGCAGCAGCCGGGCTACCGGCCGCCGTTCGCGCCGCACGGCCCGTACGGCCCGCGGACCGCGAGCCCGCTCGGCGCCGGCGAGGTGCCGATCGGTGGGATGCTGCCACCGCCGCCACCGCCCCCGCAGTACCGGGGGAAGCCGCCGAAGCCGCCGAAGCAGAAGTCGATCCTGGGCCGGCTGACGTTCTTCGTCCTGTGCCTCGCGATCGGCGCACTCGCGGTGCTCGCCGCGGCCGGGCTGCACGTACCGGCATCGGCGTTCTTCGCGCTCGGTCTGGTGGTGCTGGGCGGCGGCCTGGTGTTCGGCGCCTGGCGCGGCCGGGCCCGCTGGCTGATCATCCTGGGTTGCGTGTTCGCGCTGGCGCTACCGATCGCCTGGGTCTCGGAGAACGCGCACTGGGAAGGGCCGTCGAGGTCCCGGGAGTTCTCCCCCGGCGATCACGTCTGGGTGCCGCGGAGTGTGCAGGGACTGCGGCCCGACTACACCGGTTCGGTCGGCGACGCCACCCTCGATTTGTCCAATGTGGACTTCGCCGGGCAGCACGAGGCGGTCAGCGTGCACAACTCGGTCGGCGACGTGAAGGTCCTGCTGCCGCCGAACGTGGACGTCACGGTGACGCTGGAGCCCGGGCTGGGTGACGCCACGCTGTTCGGCCAGCCGGTGGACAGCCCGCACAACAAGACCCAGGAACGGACCGACCTCGGGCCGGACGGGCGCGGCGGCGGCATCCTGGACCTGCGGATCAAGGACAACGCCGGCGATGTGGAGGTGACCAGGTGAACCAGCAGGACGACACCGAGCGGCGACGCGGGCTGGCGCCGCACCCGACCGACGTACTCTCCCTCGTCTTCGGGCTGATCTTCCTCGGCGCGGGCGGCTGGTGGCTGGTGGCCGAGGTGTCCTCGATCCGGCTGCCGTTCGGCTGGCTGCTCGCGCTGTCGCTGATCGTGATTGGCGCGATCGGCCTGTTCGCCGCGGTCCGGGTCGGCCGGAACAAGAACCCGTGACCGTACGCCGCCGCGGCCGGGTGGCCCGGCCCGCGGCGGCGTACGGGCCCCGGCCCCGGAAGCCGACGGGCCCCGGGCGGTGGGCGACGAGACCCCGGATCGGTACCGGGTGCGGCACCTGACCGCGGGCCGTGGCGCGGCACACAGGTACGGTGGCAGCGTCAGGCACGCCGATCAGGACGGAGCACCCGTCGCATGACCACGAGCCGCACCGGCGCGAGCCGCGACGCGCTGCCGCTGCGCACCACCCGGCCGAGCGGGCGGCTGGCCCGCGCGCTGCTGGCCGAGCTGACCCGCCATCCGGGACCGAAGTCGGCGCTGCTGGTCGGGGTGCCGGCCGGCTCACCGGTGCTGGCCGGCGCGCTGGACGCGCTCGCCGCCGAGGATCACCTGACGGTGCTCGCCGACGCCGGCAGTATCGAGGCGCCGGCACACGTCGCCGAGGTGGCCGCCGGCCGGCCGGACCAGGTGGAGATCGTCGACTCGCTCGCCGACGCGAAGCCGTGTGACGTGGTGATCGTGGCGCAGCCGCTGGCCGGTCCGGCCGCCGCGGTCGCCGGGCTGCTCGCCGAGCTGCGGGAGCTGCTGGCGCCGGGCGGCATCCTGGTGGTGGCCACCGCCGCCCGGATGACCGATCCGGCCGCGGCCGAACTGTCCGATCTGACCGAACGGCACGGTGTCGGCTCCGACCTGCTGCTGCGGCACCGTCCGGCGCTGCGGGTGCACCGGCTGCGGTTCACCCCGGCCGAACCGGCACTCGCCGAGCGGCTGGCACCGGTGACGCGGCCCAGCAGCGTACCGCTGACCGGTGGGATGCACCTGGACTCGAACGGCGTCGCCGCCGGCGTCGCCTGCCTCGGGCTCGCCCTGCTGGCCAAGCGAGCCCGGCCGTCCTCGAAGCTGTGGCTGGTGCCGGCGCTCGCGGCGGTGCCGGCGGCGGCGTTCTTCCGGGACCCGCAGCGCAGCACACCGCACGATCCGGACGCGGTGGTCGCGGCGAGCGACGGCACCGTGCTCGGCGTCGAGCAGCTGCACGACGACAAGTTCGGTGTCGGCGACGGCGACTGGCTGCGCGTCGCGGTCTTCCTGTCCGTGCTGGACGTGCACATCAACCGGGCGCCGGTGGCCGGCCGGGTGATCGAGGTGTTCCGGGAGACCGGCGGCTACGCACCGGCGATGAAGGCGGCGGCCGAGCACAACGTCGCCGCGTACACGGTGCTGGAGACGGCGCACGGGCCGGTCGTGGTGGCCCAGCGGACCGGGCTCGTCGCTCGGCGGATCGTGCACCGGGCGCCGGTCGGCGGGCTGCTGGCCCGGGGCGAGCGGTTCGGGCTGATCCGGTTCGGTTCCCGCACCGACGTGTACCTGCCGGCCGGGGCCGCCGAGGCGGTCGTCGCGCCGGGCGACAAGGTGGCCGGTGGCGCCACCGTCATCGCCCGCTGGCAGCCGAGCTAGGCCGGGTCTTCATGGCCAGCCACCCGGCTGCGCCGGGCCCGTTCGCCCGGGCGGAGCCATGAAGACACGCCCTAGCACCGCCCGCCGGCCGGGGTCCGCAACCAGGATCACCGGCCGGCGGCGACTACCCGGGTACCGCGCCGGGCGGCGGCGACGGCGGGAGCCACCGCGCCGACGGACCCAGCGGCAGGGTCGCCGCCGACTCACGGCCGGTGGCGGCGCGAGTCAGGGCCGGGCCGGGGCGATGTTGTAGTTGTGCCGGAACACGTTGCCCGGGTCGAGTTCCCGCTTCACCTCCGCCAGCCGCCGGAGCGTCGGCGCCGGGTAGCTCGAGGCGGCGTCGACGGGCTGGTCGGCGGTGCCGAAGTTCGAGTAGGTACCGGTGGTGAACGGCTCGATCCGGCGCCACGTCTCGGCCAACGCCGGGGTGGCCCGCTGCACCGTCTCCGCGTCGCCCATCAGCGCGAGGGTGACCAGGGCCGCGCTGTCCCGGTACCCGAACGCCGTGGCGTCCGGTGCCACCCGGGCCACCGCGCCGCCGAGGCCGCGCACGTTCACCGCCGTCGTCGGCGCCGCGGCGACCAGCTCCTCGATCAGGTCCGGCGTGATCCGGCGAACGAACGCGCTGCGCAGTACGAACCGGAATCCGGGCGGCAGGCCAGGCATGTCGGCGAGGATCTCCGGGTACGGCATGGTGCGCAGGTCGTCGGACAGCTCCGGTGCGGCGCCGAGCAGCGGGCGCAGCGCCGATCGCGCCGCTGCCGGGTCACCGCCGGCGTAACAGGCCTGTACCGTCACCGGGGCGTCGCCGGGCAGCAGGTTGACCGCGGTGGTCAGCTCGTCCGGGGCCGCGGCGGCATGCCGGGCCCACTGCCGCAGCACGTCGGCGGCGCTCGTCGCCGGGAACCGCACCGAGCCGAACACCACCTCGGTGACCGGCTGCGCGACCAGCTCGAACGCGGTCACCACGCCGAAGTTGCCGCCCCCGCCGCGCAGCGCCCAGAACAGGTCCGGCCGCTCGGTGTCGCTGGCCCGCACGATCGAGCCGTCCGCGGTGACCACCTCGGCGGCGACGATGGCGTCGAGCGCCAGCCCGTACCGGCGGGCCAGCCAGCCGATGCCGCCGCCGAGCAGCAGCCCGCCCACCCCGACGTCAGCGGTGTCGCCGGAGCTGAGCGCCAGCCCGTGCCCGGCGAGCGCCGTGGACACCGGCCCCCAGGTGGCGCCGCCGCCGATGCGGACCAGCCGCCGGTCGCGGTCGAGCAGTTCGATCGCGTCCAGCGGGGACAGGTCGACGACCAGCCCGCCGTCGTTGGTACCGAAGCCGGCCGCGTGGTGGCCGCCGCCGCGCACCGACACCGCGAGCCGGTGGGTACGGGCGTGGTCGAGGGCGGCGGCGACGTCCCGGGCGCTGCGGCACCGGACGATCAGTTCCGGCCGCCCGCGGTGCGCGAACGTGCGCCGCAGCTCGTCGTACGCCGGGTCGCCGGGGCCGACGATCTCCCCGTCCAGCTGCATCGTCATGCCTGCCTCCCGCTTTCGAGTACGACGATCGGAAGTTCCCGCTCGGTGCGCTGCTGGTAGCGCGCGTAGCCGGCGTAGCGCTCGACGATGCGCGACCACAGCTCGGCGCGTTCGGCGCCGGTCGCGGTCCGCGCGGTCACCCGGCGGGTCGACCCGGCGACGGTGACCCGCGCCGAGGGGTTGGTGCGGAGGTTGAGGAACCAGGCCGGATTCCGGTCGTCACCGCCGAACGACGCGACCAGCACCACCCGGTCGGCGTCCAGGACCGGGACCGCCAGCATCGTGCCGCGTTCCCGGCCGGTACGGCGGCCGACGGTGACGAGTTCGGCGACCGGCATGCCCATCGCGCGGCCGAGGACCCGGCCCCTGGTGGCCCGGAAGATCCGCCGGTGCAGCGCGGTCGAGAGATGGAACAGTCGGTCCTTGACGGTGGTACGCGGGTGCCCCGGCGAGCGTGCCCGGCGGGTGCCGGCCGATGTCCGCAGCGGTGTCGTGTTCATGCCGTCGATGCTGGCCGGGGCGGCGCGTCGTGTCGTCGGGCGAGGGATGACACCGGCGGCTGCGCGGCCGGCGGCAGGGTTCGGTGCCGGCTACCACGCCGGGAGTAGCCGGCGTCTCGGCTTGCCGGAGGACGTGCCGGGCCAGCCGCTCGGCTACCGTTCGGGCATGAGTCCCACGGGTGCCGCCGGCCGGCGCGGCCAGGAGGCCGCCCTGGTGCTCGCGGTCGCGGCGGTGGCGACGGTGGCGGCGCTGATCGCCCCGCCCGGCCGCACCGCGCTGGACGCGCTGGGCTACGCGCTGCCGGTACTGGCCTCGGCGAGCCTGCTGGCCCGGCACCGGCTGCCGGGCACGGTCGTGGTGCTCACGACCGTGTGCATCGCGGTCTACTTCGACTTCGACTACCCCGGGTACGGCATCTCGCTGCCGCTGCTGGTCGCGCTGTTCTCCGCGGTACGGGCCGGCGGGCGCTGGATCGCGCTGGTGCCGGTGGCCGCGCTGGCACTGAGCGCGGTGGTCTGGGTGCTCGCCGGCCAGTCCGTACGGCAGGCCTCGCAGTCCGCGTTCCTGCTGCTCGGGTGGATCGTGGCGGCCACCGCGATGGGCGCCGCGCGCCGGCAGTTCCAGGCGAACCTGCGGCAGCTGGAGGAGCGGGCCGCGGACGCGGAACGTACCCGCGAGGAGACCGCCCACCGCCGCGCCGCGGAGGAGCGGCTGCGCATCGCGCGCGAACTGCACGACTCGCTGACCCACAGCATCTCGGTGATCGCCATGCAGGCCGGGGTGGCGGTGCACCTGGCCAACAAGCGCGGCGAGCCGGTACCGGAGGCGCTGACCGCGATCCAGGACGCCGGCCGGGACGCCAACCGGGAGCTGCGCGCCACCCTCGGCGCGCTGCGTACCGACGCGACGGAGCCGGGCAACGGCCTGGACACGCTGCCCGACCTGGTGGGCCGCTCGGTGGCGGCCGGGTTGCCGGTCACGCTGCACCGGGACGTCACGGCCGGGCAGGTGCCGGCCGCGGTGGACCGTGCCGCGTACCGGATCGTGCAGGAGGCGCTGACCAACACCGGGCGGCACGCGCGGGCGTCGGCGGCGACCGTCGAGATCCGGCGGCTGCCGGACAGCCTGGTCGTGCAGGTGACCGACGACGGTTGCGCCACCCCGGATGCGCCTCCGAACCCCGGGATCGGGCTGCTCGGCATGCGGGAGCGGGTGACCGCGCTGGGCGGCACCCTGTCGGCCGCGCCGCGCCCGGACGGTGGCTTCGCGGTGCGCGCCGAGCTGCCGCTGCGGGAGCCGGCATGATCCGGATACTGCTGGTCGACGACCAGGCGCTGATCCGGGGCGGCCTGCGGGCGCTGCTGTCCGCCGAGGACGACATCGAGGTGGTGGCGGAGGCGGCGAACGGCAGCGAGGGCGTCGCGCGGGCCACCGAGCACGTACCGGACGTGGCCCTGGTCGACGTGCAGATGCCGGTGCTGGACGGGATCGAGGCGACCCGCCGGATCGTCGCCGACCCGCGGCTCGCCGCGGTGCGCGTGGTGATCCTGACCAACTACGGCCTGGACGAGTACGTCTTCACCGCGCTGCGCGCGGGCGCGAGCGGGTTCCTGCTCAAGGACACCGAGCCGGCCGAGCTGCTGACCGCGGTGCGGGTCGCGGCCCGCGGCGACGCCCTGCTGTCACCGGCGATCACCCGCCGACTGATCGCCGAGTTCGTCTCCCGGCCGGCCGACGCGTTGCCGGCCGAGGGGCTGGGTGTGCTCACCAACCGGGAACGCGAGGTGGTGACGCTGGTGGCGTACGGGCTGAGCAACGACGAGATCGCCGCCCGAATGGTGATCAGTCCGGCGACGGCGAAGACGCACGTGAGCCGGGCGATGACCAAGCTCGGCGCCCGGGACCGCGCGCAGCTCGTCGTCTTCGCGTACCAGTCGGGTCTGGTCGCCGTCTGAGCACCGCGGCCCGGGTCGCCGTTCGAGCACCGCGGGCCGGGCCGCCGTCTGGGCACCGCGGCCCGGGTCGCCGTCTGAGCACCGCGGCCCGGGTCGCCGTTCGAGCACCGCGGGCCGGGTGCCGCCGGGCCGCACCACTCGGTCGGTGCGCGGCCCGGGCACCCGGTTCGGGCGGTCCCGCTCGGACGGGGCTGGTGGTGCGGCGGCTCAGGCCGGGCTGGCGGTGCGCCGACGCCGCAGCAGCCAGATGGCCGGGCCGGACAGCAGGTAGATCGCCACCAGCGCGAGGAACGTGGTACTCAGGTCGAGCAGCGCGCCGGCGACCGGGACGATGGCGAGCCACAGCGGCAGCCGCCGTAGCTGGGCCAGCTTCGCGTACGGGAAGGTGGTGACCATCAGCAGCGCCAGCACCGCGATGCTGGCCACGATGGGCGCGCCGTGGTGCGGGTGCAGCAGGCAGCCGAGCGCCAGGATGCACGCGACGATCGTGGTGGGGATGCCGGAGAAGTAGCAGCCGTCCTTCGGCGACACGTTGAACCGGGCGAGCCGGATGGCGGCGCAGACCGCGATCAGCGCGCAGGCCGGCCCCAGCACGTACAGCGGGGTGTCGTCGGACAGCCAGCGGAACACCAGCACCGGTGCGGCGATGCCGAACGAGCACATGTCGGCCATCGAGTCCATCTGCGCGCCGAACGGGCTGGACACGCCGAACGCGCGGGCGACACCGCCGTCCAGCCCGTCGAAGACGACGCAGCCGACCAGGCAGAGCGCCCCGATCCGCAGGTCGCCGGCGATGGCCAGGAAGATCGAGGTGACCCCGAGCAGCAGGCTCGCCACGGTGCAGCCGTTGGCGAGCAGGAAACCGACCCGGCGGCGCAGGGTGTGCTCGCCCGGCAGCAGCCGCGGCACCCGCGGCGCGGTCGACTCGAACCCGGGCTCGACCGGTACCGGCGGGAGCGCCAGCGCGGCCGCCTCGGGGCGCGGCGGCACGATCGTGCCGATGGTGCGGTGCTGGCCGTCGCGGGGCGCGTCGTCCGGCCGCCGGATCGTGGCGGTCGGCTCGTACGAGCGCTGCCCGACGAGCACTCGCCGGGCCAGCGAGCCGCCGCGGCGCAGACCTCGGCTGATGCGGCGACCGCCGGGCCGTGGACTGTCCGTCACACGGCGGCGACGCCAAGGGCTTGTCGGCACGAAGTCTCCTCCTCGCCGGGTCGGCTGGTCCCGCCTCGTCGGCGGCCGCCCGGCGCGCGTCCTACACCATGGCATACGAGTACATGCCTTGGCGATGCCAGTGATCGGTCACTCTAGCCGACAGAGTGACGAACCACTGCATATGCCTGCGGATGAGAAATACGCTGGGTGATGCTCAGCGTGACGACGGAAGTGCTTCGAGTGCTCGTCGTACCACATCGGTGACCGCCTGGTCGGCGATCCGTGCCGGACTGAACCACTCGGCCGCGTCGGTCGAGTTGTCCGGGTCCATCACCCTGGGTCGGGTCGGTTCCGGCACCTGGACCCGATACAGTACGCGCACCGCGTGCCAGTCCATGGGATACCCCTCCGGCCCGAGCGCGGCCGGATCGCGGTGGCTGGACACGTCGAGCAGCTCCCCCAGCACGCCGAGCTGATCGGTCTCCTCGCGCAGTTCCCGCAGCAGCCCCTGGCCGGGCTGCTCGCCGTGGTCGACACCGCCGCCGGGCAGATGCCAGCGGCCGGCGCCCGGGTACCCGGGCGAGATGCGGGTCAGCAGCAGCCGGCCGGCCGGGTCGGTGGCCACCGCGTAGGCGGCGAACCGCTGGCCCCGCGGCGACCCGCCCGGCGCCGGCGCCGGCTCGGCCGGCGGCAGATCCGGCCGTACCCACGGGGCCCGGACCGGTTGCCCCAGCGCCCGGGCCACGAACGGCATCAGCCGCAGCGCCGGAAGCTCGTCCGGCGCCACCCAGCGCACCAGGTCGGTGGTGCCGGACGGTTCGGCGCGCAGTGCACCGCCGAGCAGCCGCAGGTCGTACAGCACCCGGTCGGTGTGCAACCGCTGGCCGCGGGCCGGGATGGCCAGCACGTCGGACACCACGTCGCGCACCCCGGTCACCGCGACCCGCAGGCCGGTCTCCTCGGCGACCTCCCGTACCACCGTGTCGGCCGGGGCCTCGCCGTGCTCGACGCCGCCGCCCGGCAGGTACCAGGTGCCGACGACGTCGGACAGCGCGGACGAACGGGTCAACAGCACCCGACCCGCGCCGTCCGTGAGCACTCCGTACGCGCCGATTCGTCGAGCCTGCACGCCGCCTCCGTCTCGGGTCCGTGCCGCCCCCCGGGATCAGGGTCGCGGGTCAGGGTGCGACCAGGGGTCGCACCCGATGCCGCTCGGGCGGCTCGTACCGCACCGTGGAGGCATACCTAGTTCCTATCGCATCCGACAGGAACCGACGATGAGCCGGGAGGCGGCCTCGATGACGACACAGACCGACACGACCTATCGGCGACTGCTGCGCAGCCGTACCGACCGGAAGGTGGTCGGCGTCTGCGGTGGCCTCGGCGAGTACTTCGACGTCGACCCGACGCTGGTCCGCATCGCGGTGGTACTGGGCGCGCTGTTCACCGGCGGCACCCTGGTCATCGCGTACCTGGCGGCGGCGCTGTTCATCCCGGAGAGCTGACGCTCCACCCCGGAGAGCTGACGCTCCGGCCGCTCGCCCCGGAGCGCCGACGCTCCGGTCGCGGAGCGCCGGCAGTTCGGCGAGAGCCCCACCCCCACCGACCGGGGCCGGACGCGGCCCCGGTCTCCCCCTGTCCGGGGGTCACTCCCACTCGATGGTGCCCGGCGGCTTGCTGGTGATGTCCAGGGTGACCCGGTTGACCTCCGGCACCTCGTTGGTGATCCGGGTGGAGATGCGGGCGAGCACCTCGTACGGCAGCTTGGCCCAGTCGGCGGTCATCGCGTCCTCGCTGACCACCGGGCGCAGCACCACCGGATGCCCGTACGTGCGACCGTCGCCCTGCACCCCGACGGAGCGCACGTCGGCCAGCAGTACCACCGGGAACTGCCAGATCTCGCCGTCCAGCCCGGCGGCGGTCAGTTCCTCGCGGGCCACCAGGTCGGCGGCGCGCAGCATGGCCAGCCGTTCCGGCGTCACCGCGCCGATGATCCGGATCGCCAGGCCGGGCCCCGGGAACGGGTGCCGCTGCACCATCTCGGTCGGCAGCCCCAGCTCCGCGCCGATCGCCCGCACCTCGTCCTTGAACAGCGTGCGCAGCGGCTCGACCAGGGTGAAGGCCAGGTCGTCGGGCAACCCGCCGACGTTGTGGTGCGACTTGATGTTGGCGGTGCCGGTGCCGCCACCGGACTCCACCACATCCGGATAGAGGGTGCCCTGCACCAGGAACTGCACGCCCTCGGCGGCGGCGACCTCGCGGGCGGCGGCCTCGAAGGTACGGATGAACTCGCGGCCGATGATCTTGCGCTTCTGCTCCGGGTCGGTGACACCGGCGAGCTGGCCGAGGAACGTCTCGGCCGCGTCGACGACCTTCAACTTGATCCCGGTGGCGGCCACGTAGTCGCGTTCGACCTGCTCCGCCTCGCCCGCACGCAGCAGCCCGTGGTCGACGAACACGCAGGTCAGCTGGTCGCCGATGGCCTTGTGGACGAGGGCCGCGGCGACCGCCGAATCGACCCCGCCGGACAGCGCGCACAGCACCGCCGCGTCGCCCACCTGGGCACGGATCGCGGCCACCTGGTCGTCGATGACCGAACCGGTGGTCCAGTTCGGGGTCAGCCCGGCCACGTCGAACAGGAAGCGGCGCAGCACGTCCTGACCGCGCGGGGTGTGCGCCACCTCCGGGTGGAACTGCACGCCGGCGAGCCGTTGCGCGGTGTTCTCGAACGCCGCGACCGGCGCGCCGGCCGAGTGCGCGGTCACCGCGAAACCGCCCGGCGCCACCGTCACCGCGTCGTTGTGACTCATCCACACCGACTGCTCCGCCGGCAGGTCGGCCAACACCGCGCCGGGCGTATCGACCACCAGCGGGGTACCGCCGAACTCGCGCCGGCCGGTCTGCGCCACCGTGCCGCCGAGCGCGCGGGCCATCGCCTGGAACCCGTAGCAGATGCCGAACACCGGCACCCCGGCGTCGAACAGGGCCGGGTCGACGCCCGGCGCGTCCTCGGCGTACACGCTGGCCGGGCCGCCGGACAGCACGATCGCGGCCGGGTCCCGGGCGAGCAGCTCGGACACCGATGCCGAATGGGGCACGATCTCGGAGTAGAGCTGCAGCTCGCGCACCCGCCGCGCGATCAGCTGCGCGTACTGCGCGCCGAAGTCGACGACCAGCACCGGACGCGGCACACCGGCCCGTGGCGTGTTTTCCATGGTCCGAGCGTAGCCAGCGAGCCGGACCGACCCGGCGCCGGGCGCATCCAGGCGGCCCCGCCCGGCCCGCACTCCGCCGGGCGCCAGGTCGCGGTGCCTGGCCTGCACGGCGCCGAGCACGGTGACCGGCACGGCGCCGAGCACAGCGGCCGGCGCGGCGCCGAGCACAGCGGCCGGCGCGGCGCCGAGCACAGCGGCCGGCGCGGCGCCGAGCACGGCGCCCTGCCGCGGCGGCCGGTCAGATGTCCCCGTACTTCGGCCTGGACAGCGGCGCCGACCCGTCGATGTGGGTACCGCTCGGCAGCGGGGTGAGCCAGAGCCGCCAGTCGTCCTGCACGTCCTTGCCCACCAGCTCCAGCCGGGCCCGCACCGGGGTGCGGGTGGTCCAGCCGTCGTACCGACCCAGGTAGGGCTTGTCGAAACTGCGCCAGGTCGGTCGGATCACCACCGACCAGCTCTTCGGATGCTTCGGGTCGGCGCGAACCGTCCCGGCGACGCCGACCGCCCAGTTCTGGAAGTACTGGTCCTGTTTCGGTTTCGGTAGCGTGGCCGCGACGGCTACCAGGCGTAGGCAGCTCTCGTCCTGGTGACAGGCGTCCTCCAACGCCCGGCGGGTGTCCGGGTCGCTGGCCCGGCCCAAACCCGCCACCCACCCGCTCAGGAACGTGTTGGCCTGACCCGCGGTCCCCGGCCGGCCCTGCTGCTCCAGCGGCGGCGGGGTGGGCACGGTGAACGCCGGCGCGCGCACCTCGGTCGTGGTCGACCCGCAGCCGGTCAGACCGGCCGCGGCCAGGCCAAGGGCGGCAAGGACACCAAGGGCGCGAGCAGTCGGACGCATACCGGCAGGGTATCGGCGCGACGCGAGGCGGGACACCGGACGCAACCGGTCCGATACCAGGCCGTGACCGCGGTTCCGGTTGCCGGCGCCGGCCCGGCGCGGTGAACTGTCGGGTATGGGGGAGATCCGGGTGGGGACCGCGTCCTGGACCGACCGGACGCTGCTCGACTCCGGCTGGTACCCGGCCTCGGCCGACAACCCGGAGCGGCGACTGAGCTACTACGCCAGCCGGTTCCCGCTGGTCGAGGTGGACGCCACGTACTACACGCCGCCGGCCGAGCGCACCGCGAGCAGTTGGGCCGCTCGTACGCCGGCCGGGTTCACCTTCACGATCAAGGCGTTCAGCCTGCTGACCGGGCACCCGACCCGGGTGTCGGCGATCTACAAGGACCTGCGGCCGGACACCGACAAGCGCAACGTGTACCCGAAGGACCTGCCCGCGCAGGCCCTGGAGGACTGCTGGGACCGGTTCCTCTCCGCGCTGGACCCGCTGGTGCAGGCCGGCAAGCTCGGCGGGATCCTGTTCCAGTTCCCGCCGTGGTTCACCATCCGGCGCGACAACAAGCAGTTCGTGCTGGAGTGCGCGCACCGGTGCGCACCGATCCCGGCACTGGTGGAGTTGCGCAACGCCAGCTGGTTCGACGGCGACAACGCCGACGAGACGCTGGAGTTGTTGTCCCGCAACGAGATCCCGTACGTGGCAGTCGACATGCCGCAGGGCCACCGCTCCTCGGTACCGCCGGTGCTGCGCGCCACCGCACCGATCTCGGTGATGCGCTTCCATGGCCACAGTTCACAGTGGACTAGCAAGGACATCCACCAGAAGTTCGGCTACCACTACTCCGACGCCGAACTCGCCGAGTGGGCGCCGCGGCTGGCCCGGCTCGCCGACGACTCGGACCGCACCTACGTCCTGCTGAACAACTGCTACCGCGACTACGCCCAGACCAACGCGACCCGCCTGACCGAACTGCTCGAAGCCGAACACGCCTCCGTCGCCCTCCCGTGACCGTCGAGGCGACCACCGCGACGGCCGACGTTCGCGACCCGAGCAGCCCGTCTCGATGTCGCCGGCCGCCTGGGAGGACCCAGAACGACCGTGACGGCAGGGCGGCGACGACGCGGGGTCGGTCCGCCAGAAGCCCGCATACCGCACCAGTGAGCGCTTAACCCGACAGCGTCACCGTGACTCGTCGATCATCGGCAGACCGCCCCCAATCCGGCAGCCGCCGGCACCCGAGAAATCTCGCGCGGGCCCGACCCGCATCCGACGCCCACACCCGCGAAGCCTTCCGTGCGCAGCTCCGACGGCTACAGTGCCCGCATGCAAGGGCTGCTGCGATGGGTCTCGACGATCGACTCCGCGGCCGAACGCGCCCTGCGCATCATCGAGTTCTTCGACCAACTGACCCGGCACGACGCCGACATCGAAGCGGTGACCCGCGCCACCGCGGTGATGGCCGAGGCGACGGCCGGCGCCGAGGACGACGTGCACGACGTCGCGTGCGCGATGACACCCGCCGGACGGCCGGCTCAGCAGACCGGCGCGAAAACGATCTCCCGGCCCGTCGTGCACGGCAACGAGGTGATCGGGCGAGTCTGGCTCGCGCGCGCCGAGGGCGACCTGGAGCGCGACTGGGACGATCTGGTGATGGAGCGGATGGCGTTGGCGATCGCCGCCGCCCACGCCAGGCGGCGGCCCCCCGAGCGCAACCTGGTCTCCGGGCCGACCGACCCCGCCATCGTGCAGTACCTCCTCGGTGGTGGGATCTCCGAGCCCGACGCCAGCCGGGCCGCCCAACTGCTCGGATTCCGGGCCGGTCAGCAGGTCAGGGTCGTCGTCGTTGCCTGCGCCGACCTTTCGAACCGCATGTCGGAGCTGCGTGCGGCGTTCGCGGGTTTCGTCGTCCTCGCCGCCCTGAGCGGGACCGACGCGGCGGTCATCGGGTCGCCGCTGCCGACGTCGATCACACTGCCGGACGGCACCACCGGCTGCGTCGGCCCCACCGTGCCAGTCGAGCACGCCGACGTCTCGTGGCGCTCCGCCCATCGCGGCCTGCGGTTCGCGGCGATGTCACCGAGCTGGCCGGCGCTGATCGACACCGCCGACCTGGGATGCCTGCTCGCGCTCGACGGGCTCGACCGTGACGGGATCAGGGAACTCGCGGATGTGCGGGCGGTGGGGGCGGTCGCCGCCGGTCGCCGCGGCAAGGAGGACCTCGACCTGCTCGACGTCATCTGCGCATCGAACTCGCTACGCGAAGCGGCCACTTCGGCGCACATGCACCACAGCAGCGTCAACTACCGAGCGCAGGCACTCGGCGCCCAACTCGGCATGAACCTCGGCACGGCCGTGGGGCGGTATCGGGCCAGAACGGCCCTGATCTTCTGGCGGCTGCACTGCCGATGAGTCCATTCCGCCATCTGGCGGAATTACGGACGGCTATTTCAGCCAGGTTCCGATGTCGTTACGCGCCGACGGTTGCGAGACTCGTTCCACCTTCCCGAACACCACCCGTAGCCGTTCGTGCGGCTGAGAGGACCTCGCATGTCCGGACGAACCCGGAGCACCTCAGGCCGGTTACTCGTTGTCGCCGCGTGCACCTCGATACTGGCGGTCCTGTCGGCGTGTGCTGCGAACCCCAACGAAGGCAGCGCATCGACGACCAGTTCGACGAAAGCCCACACCACCGGTAAGCCCTTGGCATCGGCCGAGTTCGTCAACCCGTTGCCGCAGTACCCGGCGTGGCGCACCATCGGCGACTGCATGGCGAGCGAGGCCAAGTCCCGCGGGATCGACTTCACCGAGAGCGGCCCGACCGGGGGCACTCTCGACGCCACCAAGATGATCCAGCAGATCCAGCAGGCGACCGCCGACAAGAAGGGCGCCATCATCACCTTCCCGGCCAGCGATGCCTTCACGCCGGTGCTGCAGAACGCGCGGAAGGCAGGCATCGTCACCGGCACGCTGTACGGCGATGGGGGTGACGTCGTCGTCGGCCCCAACTACACCAAGCTGGGCAAGATGTTCGTCGATGCCATCGCCAAGCGCCCCGGGCAGCAGAATCTCGGCCTGATGGCGCAGAGTGACACCGGCCAGGCCAAGCAGTGGACGGCCGGTGTCGTGGCCGCGGCGAAGGCCACGAGCAACGTCAAGGTCGTCGGGACCGTCTACACCAACGACGACGCCGCGAAGGCTCTCGACCAGGCCAACGCGCTGCTGACCGCGCACCCGGACATCAACGTGATCGCCAGCCACATGGGTTCCGTCACGCCCGGTGTCGTCGCCGCGATCAAGTCACGGAACCTGGTGGGCAAGGTCGTGTTCGTCGCGTCCGGCGCCGACAACGGCGGCAAGGAGGCGGTGGCGCACGGCATCGCGTACGGGGCATGGCTGCAGGGCCTGTGCGACGAGGGCAAGACCATCATCGACGCGGTCGCGGACAAGGCCGAGGGCAAGACGGTGCCGGCGCACATCGACGCCAAGGAGACCATCGGTACCAAGAAGAACCTCAGCACCCTGCTCGGGCAGGGTTGGGGGTGACCGATCCGATGACCGACGAACCACCTTCGGACACCGGCAGCAGTCCCGCCCTCCAGTTGCGGGGGATCACCAAGAGCTTCGGATCCGTGCAGGCGCTCGAACACGTCGACTTCTCGGCCTGGCCCGGGGAGATCCATGCGATCGTCGGCGACAACGGTGCCGGCAAGTCGACGATGCTCAAGATCGTCACCGGTATCCATCAGGCCGACACCGGCGAAATCCACCTCAACGGACGGCCGGTCGAGCTGCGCCACAACGCCACGACCGTGCAGGATCTCGGTGTTGCGGTGGTCTACCAGGATCTCGCCCTGGTCGAATGCCTGGACATCGCCCAGAACCTCTCGCTCGGGAGCCTGCCCCGCCGCTGGGGCATCGTGCTGGACCGGCAACGGATGGCGCGGGATGCGGCCAAGGTGCTCAGTGACCTCAAGGTGCGGGTCGGCGACGTCCACACACCCGTCGGCCTGCTCTCCGGCGGCCAGCGGCAGATCATCGCGATTGCTCGCGCCGTCCGGATGGACAAACCGCTGATCCTGCTCGACGAGCCGACCGCGGCCCTCGGCGTCCAGGAGTCGGCCCGCGTCGGGACGATCATGGAGGAGCTGCGCGCCGCCGGCAAGGCGGTGGTCTGCATCAGCCACGATCTCGAGTTCGTCTTCGCCCACGCCGACCGGGTCACCGTCCTCAGGCTGGGAGTGAGCGTCGGCACCCGCCGGACGGCGGACACCACTCGCGACGAAATCATCGGGCTCATCACCGGAGCGTTCCCCGGTGATCCGCGGCCCGTCCGAACCCAGAAGGATCCGGCATGACCGCCACCCAGCCGTCCTCGGCCGCAGACCAGGAGCCTGCCACCGCATCCCGGGGTGCGGAACCCGCCGCGGCTCACCGCAGCGTGCTGTCCAGAGCGCTGCTGCGGCAGGAACTCACGCTCGTGCTCGTCATCATCGCCATCGGCGCTGCGGCCTTCACGCGTAACCCCGAGTTCCTCAGCGGCCACAACGTGCTCGAACTGTTTCGCAGTTCCGTCATCTACTTCGTGATGGCCTGCGGTGCGGCCATGCTCAGCATCGGTGGCGGGCTTGACTTCTCGGTCGGCGGCGTTTTCACGCTCGGGGCCCTGAGCACCAGCCTCCTGCTGGTGCGGGATGTCCCGTGGCCGTTGGCGGTGCTGTTCGGGGTTGCGGTCGGTGCCCTGGTCGGGATCGTCAACCACCTCATCATCACCTACTGGCACGTCCCGCCGATCATCGCGACCCTGGGCACGTTCTTCGTACTGCTGGGCGTGAACGCGGAGGTCTCGCAGGGAGACGACGTGTTGCCGCTGCCGGACTCGTTCACGAAGTTGGGACAGGGCAACGTCCTGGGCGTTCCCAACGTCGTGCTCTATGCCGTCGTCGTCGGCGTCGTCTGCTGGTTCGTGCTGGAACGCACCCGGTTCGGGGTGAACGTTCGTGCCCTCGGCGGCAACCGGCAAGCAGCGGTCCAGAACGGGCTTCGGGTGGTGCGGCTCAACCTCGCCCTCTACGCGATCGCCGGGGCGACCGGGAGCCTGGCCGGAATCATCTACACCGCACGCGTCGGCGCCGGCCAGGTGCAGGCCGGTGGCGCAACCACGACCCTCAACGTCGTCACCGCCGTCCTCATCGGCGGAGTGAGCCTGTTCGGCGGCCTCGGCACGATCACCGGTGTGGCGTTCGGTGCCCTCCTGCTGTCGACCGTGGACAACGCGCTGATCGTCGCGCAGGTGCCGCCGGCCTACAACAACATCATCGTCGGTGCCATCCTCATCGGCGCGGTCGGGATCGATCACCTGCGCCGCAAGCGTTTGTACCGGCGGGGCTGACGCGATGACCACGAACTGGACGGTGCAGGCACGCCACGTGGATCCCGAGCTCGCGGCGATGCAGGTCCTCTCCCCGCGGATCACGCTGGACGACCTCACTGCCGCCCGCGAGCTGGAGCAGACGCTGGCGACACAGACGACCCGGCAGCCGGACGACGTCGAAGTCCTGGAGCTGGTCGGAGAGCGCCGGGACGGTACGGCGCTCGCGATGCGGCTGTACCGGCCCGCCCGATGGCGCGGCGCCACGCTGCCGGTGCTCCTGTTCATCCACGGCGGCAGCTTCGTCACCGGCGGGCTGCACAGCGAGGACAACCGCTGCATCCACTACGCGCGGGAGGCCCAGGTCGCCGTCGTCGCGGTGGACTACCGCCTCGCCCCCGAGCATCCCTTTCCGGCCGCGGTCGAGGACTGCCAGGACGCGCTCGGCTGGATCGTCGAGCATGCGCGCACTCTCGGCTGCGATCCGGCCAGAATCGCGCTCGGTGGCCTGAGCGCTGGCGGCTGCCTCGGCGCGGCACTGGCCCTGTGGACAGCCGAGCATCGGGACATCCGGCCCGTCTTCCTGATGCTGCTGTTCCCGGTGCTCGATGCGCGGCTCGCGACGCCGTCGGTCAACGAATTCACCGACACCCCGGTGCTCATCGCCGACACCGTCCACCGGCTGTGGAACCTCTACCTCGGCGAACCCGGCCAGCGCGCGGCGCCACTGCCGCCGCTCGCGTCCCCGGCCGAGGCCACCGACGTGCACGGCTTCCCGCCGACGCTGATGGTCACCGCCCAGTACGACCCGCTGCGGGACGAGGGGCTCGCGTTCGCGGCTCGGCTGGCAGGCGCCGGCGTACCCGTCGACCTGCACCACTTCGGCCGGGGATTCCATTCCTTCGACTCGTTCGATGCCACCCGGCTGGGACTGGAGTGCCTGGACATCCAGGTACGCGCTCTGCAGCGAGCCCTCGCCCCGTGACCGTGTCCAGGAGCCGTCCGATGGAGACATCCGCGCGTCAGCCGAACCTCGATCCGGCCGCCGCACTGGTCATCGAACACATGGCGCAGACCATGAACATCGATCCCGACTCGGCGCCCGAACAGGTGCGCGGCGACTTCGCCGCGACGACCGCCTGGTTGCGGGAGCCGTCCTCGCCCGCCGCGGGCATCCGCAGCGAGGACCGCACCATCGACGGGCCGGACACCTCGGTGCCGGTACGGCTCTACACGCCGCCGAGTAGGAGCACCCCGGACACCGTCGTCTACATGCATGGCGGCGGCTGGGTCGTCGGCGGGCTCGACACCGCCGACGTGACCGCACGCAACCTCTGCAGCATCGTGGGTGCGACGGTCGTGTCCGTCGGCTACCGGCTCGCTCCGGAACACCCGTTCCCGGCAGCGACCACGGACTGTGCCACGGTCATCCGCTGGGCGGCCGGCCGTCAGCCACGATGGCTGGGTGTGGCGGGCGACAGCGCAGGGGGGAACCTCGCCGCGGCCATGGCCAACGAGTTCCCGGATCTCATCGATGGCCAGCTGCTGCTCTACCCGGCGCTCGATCCCCGGCAGGACACCGCGTCCTACCGCACGTTCGCCGAGGGGTACCAGCTCACCAGCGCCGCCATGGACTACTACTGGCGCTCTTACACGACACCGGAACAGTCCCAGCACCCCACCGCGGCGCCCGCCTTGCACGGCGAGCTGTCCTCCGCTCCCGCGGCGGTCGTAGCGACGGCACACTTCGACCCGTTGCACGACGAAGGCCGGGCCTATGCGGTACGCCTGGTCGAGGCCGGTGTGCCGACCGTCTACCTACCGGCCGCCACCCTGCCGCACGGCTGGGCCGACATGACCGACCGGGTGCCGGCCGCGGCACGTGCGCTGCGCTCGGCGGTGTCGGCTTTCGCGGAACTGCGCAACCGAGCGGTCCAGGAACCCTGAGGAGGCTCGGCGCACCCGAACCGTCCTGGTACCGCGTTGCCACTCGGCGCCGCCGACCGTGTCGAACGCCGCCGCCAGCCCCGACGATACGACCGCGTGCGATCCCATCGGGCGGTGCCGCCCACCCAACCCGCTGCTCGACGATACGAAAGGCGTGTCACCGCCATGACCGAGCTGACCTCCGCGACGACCGACCGGCTGGACCCGCGCGTGGCGACCGTCGCCTACGACCGTTCTGCGTTGCAGGTCGGCATCGTCCACTTCGGCGTCGGGGGCTTCCACCGATCCCACCAGCAGGTCTACCTCGACGCGATCGCCGCCAGCGGCGAAACCGACTGGGGTGTCTGCGGGGTGGGTCTGCTGCCACCGGACGCCGCGGCCCGCGACGCGGCCCACGCGCAGGATGGTCTCTATGTCCTGACCACCAGCGCGCCCGACGGCACCCGGCAGGCACAGGTGATCGGCACGCTGATCCGCTACCTGTTCGGACCCGACGATCCGGCCGCGGTTCTGGACGTCCTGGCTGCCGCATCGACCCGGATCGTTTCACTGACCATCACCGAAGGTGGCTACGGCATCGACGACGCCACCGGAGAGTTCGATCCGCACGACGAACTCACCCTCCTGGACCTGGCCGGTGCCACCATCCCGCACAGCGCCTTCGGCTACCTCACCGAAGCACTCCGGCGCCGCCGGGCCGAAGGCACCCCACCCTTCACGGTTCTGTCCTGCGACAACATGCAGGGCAACGGGCACACCGCCAAGAAGGCGGTCGTCTCGTTCGCGCGGGCACGAGACCCGCAGCTCGCCGACTGGATCGACGCCACGGTGAGCTTCCCGTCCTGCATGGTGGATCGCATCACCCCGGTGCCCACGGCCGAGGCCCGCCGTGCGTTGCGGGACGAGTACGGGGTCGAGGATCGTTGGGCGCTGCGGTCGGAGAGTTTCATCCAGTGGGTCGTCGAGGACGACTTCCCGGCGGGCCGGCCGGATCTGGCATCGGTGGGTGTCCAGCTGGTCCCCGACGTCGAGCCGTACGAGCTGATGAAGCTACGGCTGCTGAACGCCTCGCACCAGGCGATGAGCCATCTCGGCCTCCTCGACGGTCGAACGTGGGTGCACGACGTGTGCGCTGACCCGACCTACGTCGCGTTCCTGCGCCGCTACATGGAAACCGAAGCCGTCCCGACGTTGCGCCCGGTGCCTGGCGTCGACCTGCCGGCGTACTGCGACCAGTTGATCGAACGGTTCGCGGGGGTGGCGGTGCGGGACACCCTCGCGCGCCGTGCCGTCGACGCGTCGGACCGGCTGCCGAAGTTCCTGATCCCGGTACTTCGCCGGCAGCTCGCCGACGGCGGGCCGATCGACTGCTGCGTGCTGGTGCTCGCCGCGTGGAGCAGGTGCCTCGAAGGTGGCCTGCCGGCGAACGCGGTGACCATCACCGACCGGAGAGCGGACGAGCTGCTGGCGCTCGTCGCGCAGGAACGGACGCACCCGGGTGCGCTGCTGGAGTTCGCTCCCGTCTTCGGTGACCTGGGTACCAATCACAGGCTGGTCACCAGCTACCTGGCAGCCCGCGAACAGCTGGCACGCCACGGTCCGCGCTTCGCGATGCGGGCCCTGTCCGGGGACCGAACAGGCTGATCGCCGGGCCGGCCCGGGTATCCGCCCCGCGCCGGCGTCGGCCACCCGGGCGGCTCGGTCTCCTGTCCTGCGAGCCTGCGGCCGGGCCGCCGTGCTCGACGAGGAGCTCGCGACCCGGCCCGGCCCGTCCGAACGCACGGTCAGAGTGGGTCGCCGGTCAGGGTGTAGCGGGTGCCGTACTCGGGGACGAGGCGGCGGGTGCCGATCGGCGGGTGCAGCCGGGTCGGCTCGGTGGTGTGGATCGGCGCGACCGTGGCCGGGTGGATGCGTTGCACCATCCGGTGCAGGTCGTCCTGCGAGGCGTGGCCGGAACAGCCGATCGTGTGCAGCGGTACGGACAGCGTCGCGAGCCAGCCGGTCAGCAGCGACCACCGCGGGTCGAACGCGCCGAGCGGCTCACCGTTGGCGTGCACGTACGCGGAGTCCACCGACAGCGGTAGGTCCAGCAGCGCCGGGAACTCGTACGGCTCGGGCGCGACGACGAAGTCACCGGGCGCGGCGTGCAACTGCGCCGGCGGTACCGAGTCCGCGGACTCGGCGGCGACGCCCAGCCGGTTCAGGAACGCGGCCACCTGGGCGGGCCACAGCAGGCGCCGGCCGGCCGTCTCGGTGCACGCGACGAACTCGGCCGCCCGCTCGACGTCCCGCGGGTACAGCGCGAGCAGGATCAGGCCGCTCGTCTCGCGCAACAGGGTGCGGTACGAGGCGGCGACGTCGTCCTCGTCCCGGGGCCGGCCGTCGGCGGCCGGCCAGCCCAGCGTGGTGCCCTCGGTGACGAGCAGATCGCAGCCGGCCGCCCGGTCCACGAAGGACTCCGAGCGGTCCGGATGCCGGCCGTGGAACCGGATGTCACCGGTGTAGGCGAGCACCCCGTCCGGGGTACGGACCAGGTAACCGCTGGCCCCGGGCACGTCGTGATCGACCGGGACGCACTCGACGCTGATTTCTCCACAGTGGACGATCTCGCCGTCGTGGAGGGGCCGCCAGGCCGGCTCCCGGCCGGGCAGCCCGGCACCGGTGTCGGCCAGCGCCGCCAGCAACCGGACCGCGTCGTGATGCGCGTGCACCCCGAGGTCCGGGCGGACGAAGCCGGCCAGGCCGACGTGGTCCAGGTGCGGGTGGCTGACGAACACCGCGGTCTCGCCCGCCGGCTGGGCCAGCGCGGCCAGCTCGCGATCCTCGTCGGCGCCCGGCAGCAGGGCCGGGTCGAACAGCCCGGGGATGCGCGGCGCGGCGCCGACCCGCAGCCGGTCCGCGAGGTCGCGGCCCGGCCGCGGCGTCACCGGCGCGCGGAACAGGTCGCCGCCGGCCGGGATGTCCAGGCCGATGTCCAGCAGCACCCGGTGTCCGCCGTGGCTGACCAGGATCTTGCTCGATCCGATGACCCCGAGCCCGCCAAAGAACTCCACAGTGGACACACACATCTCCCGAAACTGGTTGGGTACCGGCCGAGCCACCGCCCGGAGGGGCCGTCAGCCGACCTGGTGGCTCGCGGCGAAACCGGCCGGATCCGCCGCCCAGCTGCGGACACCGGGCAGCAGGTCGTCCACGACCCGCCCGGACAGCTGCGCCGGCCCGGCCTGCCGGCCGAACCGGTCAACATACCCACCGATCGCGCCGAGCCGCAACGCGGGTGCGATGTCGTTGCGCCAGTGGTCGCCGAGGCTGAGCAGCCGCCACGGCTGGCCGGCCGCGCCGATCGAGCGCAGCAGCCGGGTCGCCAGCGGTACCAGCCCGTCCGGCTTGTGCGCGCTGAACACGACCTCGGCGAACAGGTTCGCCACCCCGAGCCGGTCGAGCAGTGCGACCAGGCCGTCTCGGGGGCTGTTCGTCGCGAGGACCGGAAGGTACCGGTCCCGCAGCTCGGTCACCAGCCGCACCAACGGTTCCGAGACCGTGACCGGCACGGTGCCGTCGGCCATCCCGTACCGGGAGCGGAGGAACGCGGCGTCGGCGAGCCGGCGCGGGACGGTACCGGCGATCGCCCGTACCGCCTCCCAGCCGTCGGCGGCGACGATCGGCGAGGTGCCCGCCAGGTACGCCTCGACGCCCGGAACCAGGCCCGCATCGCCGGTCAGCGCGGCCAGTTCGGCGGCGTAGCACCGGATCGGCTCGTCGCCGGTGTAGAGCGTGCCGTCCAGGTCGACCAGCAGGATGCCTTCGATCACTTCAGACCCCCGGCCGCCGAGTACGCGCCGGTGACGAAGTGTCGTTGCAGCGCGAGGAAGATGGCGAGCACCGGGATGGTGGTGAAGGTGACCGCGGCGGACAGGCCGGTCCAGTCGGTGCCCTCGGCGCCGTAGAACGTGGCCAGGCCGACCTCCACCGGCTGCACCGAGGTGGAGGAGGTCATGATGAACGGCCACACGAACGCGTTCCACGAACCCATGAACACGTTGAGCGCGACGATGATGACCGCCGGGCGGACCAGTGGCACCCCGATCGACCACAGGGTGCGCAGCCTGCCGGCGCCGTCCAGCTCGGCGGCGTCGAACAGTTCGGCCGGCAGCCCGGCGAAGAACTGCCGGACCAGGAAGATGCCGAACACGCTGCCACCGAACGGGATGATCTGGATCCAGTAGCTGTCCAGCCAGTCGATGGTCTGCGCGATCACGTAGTCCGGGATCAGCAGCACCGTCTGCGGCACCATCATCACCGCGAGCACCACGGTGAACAGCGCGGTACGGCCGCGGAAGCGCAGCACGCCGAACGCGTAGCCGGCCAGTACCGAGGTGACCACGGCGAGCACCACCGTGCACAGCGCGATCAGGACGGTGTTGCCGAACAGCCGAACCCACGGTGCCGCCGCCCAGGCCCGGGCGTAGTTCGCCCAGTGCCAGTGCGGCAGCAGCGACGGCGGGAACTTGTACACGTCGCCGGTGCGGGCCAGCGACGTGACCAGCACCCACCAGAACGGCCCCAGGAACGCCAGCCCGACGACGACCGCCACGACACGGCGCAGTACCGGGCCGGCCACTCGTCGCCGGGTTGCCATCTACTGCCCCGACTTCATCGCGTCGACGGCCTGTTGCTGGGCCGAACCCAGCGCCGCGGACGCTGACTGCTTGCCGGTGATCGCGGACTGCATCGCCACCGCGAGCATGCCCTGCGCCTGCGTGATCCACGGGTACGGCGGGTCGGCCTTGGCGGTCGTCAGTGCCTGCGCGGCGAACTTCTGGTACGGGTTCTTCGTGATGAAGTCGGTCATCTTCGGCAGCGCGGACGGCGTCACCGGCAGGTAGCCCGAGTTCTCCGCCCAGTACGCCTGGGAGTCGGCCGAGGTGAGGAACTTCAGGAAGGTCCAGGCCGCCGTGCGCTCCGCGTCGGACGCCTTGGCGAACAGCACGATGTTGGTGCCGGCCATCTGGTTCGCCCGGGTGCCACCGGGGCCGGTCGGCAGCGGCGCGGTGCCCATCGGGAACTTCCCGCCGACCGCCTTGGCGTTGTAGTAGTAGCTCGCGACGCTGGAGACGTCGAAGCCGCCCTTGCCGGCGCCGAGCGCGACCTGGCCCGGGTAGTTCTTGCCGAGCGTCAGCGCACCGGCCTTCTTCAACCCCACCAGGTAGTTCATCGCCTTGACCGCGGCCGGGCTGGTGAACTGCGGCTTGCCGTCGGCGGCGAACACCGGCGTGCCGTACGCCTGGGACAGGATCTCGAACCACGCCTCCCCGCCGGCGGGCCCGGCCGAGCCGCCCGGGTCGATCGCGATGCCGACGGTACCGTTGCCGGACACCGCCTTCGCCGTCGCGGCGAACTCGTCCCAGGTCTTCGGCGCGCTCCTGCCCTTGGCGGACAACAGCTTCTTGTTGTAGTACTGGATGACCACGCTCTTGTTGAACGGCCACATGTATAGCTTGTGGTCGGCCGGCAGGTAGAGGTCGTGGCGCACGCTCGGATACAGCGAATCGACGTCGGCCGGCTTGGCGTAGTCGGTCAGCGGCACCACCACGTTGCTCTTGGCGAAGGTGGCCGCCCAGTCCGAGTAGACCTGTCCGATCGTCGGTGGCTTGCCGGCGGACAGCGCCGCGGTCTCCTTGTTGTGCAGCGTGCCGTAGTCCGGCTCGACCTGCAGCTGGACGTCGATGTCGGGGTGCGCCTTCTCGAACCGCTTGGTCAGCGTCTGCATCGAGGTCTTGAGCGTGCCGGAGCTCATCGCCTCCATGAAGGTGATCGTGGTCTTGCCGGACGACGAACCCGATCCGCAGGCGGCGAGCCCGCCCGCGCCGAGCGCGCACACCGCGAGCGCGGCGGCGACACGAGTCTTATGCACTGGTACTCCTAGGGGGTGTCTTCATGGCTCCGCCCGGGCGAGCCGGAGTCCGTTTGTCCGCTCGCAAGGCGGAGGTGCGGGTGCATACCGGTGTCGTATGTGCCCGCGCCGACAACGCGGCGAGCGGGCGAACGGGCCCGGCGCAGCCGGGTGGCTGGCTGTGCAGACACCTCCTAGCTGAGGGTGGACCGACGGGTACGGAACTGCAGCAACGTGAACAGCGCGGTGACGAGGAACAGCACGACGGCGAGCGCCGCCGCGTAACCGGTGTGGAAGAAGACGAACGCCTCCTGGTAGAGCAGGTAGCTCAGCGTGGTGGTGGCGTGTGCCGGGCCGCCCTCGGTCATCACGAAGAACTGGGTGAACGCCTGCAGCGAGGAGATCGTCGAGATGGTGACGACGAACAGGGTGACCGGCCGCAGCTGGGGCCAGGTGACGTACCAGAACTCCTGCCAGCGGTTCGCCCCGTCGACCCGGGCCGCCTCGCCCAGCTCGCCGCTGACCACGGCGAGCCCGCCGAGGAAGATCACCACGGTGAACCCGACCTCGTGCCACAGGCTGTAGGTCAGGATCGCCGGCATCGCGGTGCTGGACGAGTCGAGCCAGTCCACCGCCGGCAGGTGCAGCCACCGCAGGATCGCGTTGGCCAGGCCGAACTGCGGGTTGAAGATCCACACCCAGACGATCGAGGTGGCCACCAGCGGCGTCACGTGCGGCACGAACACCGCCACCCGCACCCCGGAGAGCCAGGCGCCGCCGCGGGACAGCAGCAGCGCGATCGCCAGCGAGATCGCGGTGCCGCCGATCACCATGCCGGCGGTGAAGTACAGCGAGGTCAGCGCGCTCGCCGCGAACGACGGGGTGGAGTGCGCGAACAGCCGGCGATAGTTGTCCGCGCCGATGAACGTCGACTGCGACACGTTCAGCGGGTTCCAGTCGAACAGGCTGATCACGAACGTGTACCCGGTCGGCAGGATGGTGAAGACCGCGAAGATCACCAGCGCCGGCAGGCTGAACAGCACCGCCGTCGGCCCGGAGCGGTCACGGGACCGGCGCCGGCTCCGCACCGCGACCCCACGCCGGCTGGGTCGGTCTAGCTGCGTTGTCGCCACGGCAGTCGCGCGTCCTCTTCCCGCCTCGCACTTCCAATTTTCGGGAAGTTAAGGCGCCGAACATGTCCCAAGAGTTAATCTGGAAAGTTCCGGCTATGAACGGTGCCCGAGCTTACAACCCGACTGACATGCCGGATAGGGTTAGAACCCGCGGTGAGCAAACTGTTATGCCCGCGTTGCCCTGATCCCACATCCTGGACGATTTCTGTCCATCGGCGCGCTACCAGGCCGAACGCGCCGAGCTGCCGCCAGGCCCGCACCTCCGGCGCGCCGGGCTGCCGCCAGGCCTGGGCGCCCTCCGGCGCCACCGGGCTGCCGCCAGGCCCGCACACCCTCCGGCGCACCGATCCGCCCGGCCGCGACGCCGCCCGCCGCCACGGAGCCGCCCAGCGCTGACCGCTGTGCGGCGGTTGATACCGGTACGAGCGTGCGGTGCCACGCCGAGCCCCGGCGCGAGCGGCGGCCCCTCGCCGCCGGCCCATATCCTTGACCGCGTGGCCCCGGTGCTGACCCTGCTCGACGGCGTGCGCTGGCACGGGACGCCGATCCCCGGAGACCGCGCCCGGACCCTGCTCGCGCTGCTCGCCCTGCACCCCCGTACCGGGGTCGGCGGCGGCCGGCTGGTCGACCGGCTCTGGCCCGATCAGCCGCCGGCGAACCCGACCAAGGCGCTGCAGGTGGTGGTGTCGCGCACCCGCGCCGTGACCGCGCCGGACGCGGTGCTGCGCACCCCCGGCGGCTACCGGCTCGGGCTGCCCGACGAGCAGGTGGACGTGCTGCGGCTGGCCGCCGCAATGCGCCGGGCCGGGGAGGCGCTCGCGGCCGGCCGGGCCGACGACGCCCGCCGGCTGGCCGAGGAAGCGCTCCTGCTGGGCGCGGCGACGCCGGCCCCTCCGGACGGGCCGCTCGCCGAGCTGACCGGGCGGGCGACGCGGGAGTGCGCCGAAGCCCGGCGGATCGTGGGCCTGGCCCGCAGCCTCGGCGGCGACCACGACGGCGCGCTGCCGCTGCTGGAGGCGGCGCTGGCCGAGCACCCCGACGACGAGGACCTGCTCGCCCGGCTGCTGCGCAGCGAGGCCGCGGTGCGCGGCAACGGGCCGGCGCTGCAACGGTACGAACGGCATCGGGCGACGCTGCGGGACCGGCTCGGTACCGACCCCGGGCCCGAACTGTCCCGGGTGCACGCCGAACTGCTCGCCGCCGATCGGCCGGTACGCACCGGGCTGTACTACGACGCCTCGACGCTGCTCGGCCGCGACCAGGACATCTCCGCGGTACTCGGGCTGCTCGGCTCGCACCGGGTGGTCTCGGTGGTGGGGCCCGGCGGGTTGGGCAAGACGCGGTTGGCGCACGCGGTCGGCCGGCGGTCCACCGCGCCGGTGGTGCACTTCGTGGAGCTGGTCGGCGTCTCGTCACCGGACGCGGTGGTCGGCGAGGTCGGCGCGATGCTCGGGGTGCGCGACTCGGTCCGCGGGCACCGGATGCTGACCGCCCGGCAGCGCGCCGACGTGCGCGCCCGGATGGCCCGGCATCTGGACAGCGCGCCGGCGTTGCTGATCCTGGACAACTGCGAGCACCTGGTCGCCGCGGTCGCCGAGCTCGTCGCGTACCTGGTGGCGACGACGCGCGACCTGCGGGTGCTGACCACCTCCCGGTCCCCGCTGTCGATCCCGGCCGAACAGGTCCATCCGCTCGCGGAGCTGGCCAGCGCCGATGCCGCGGCGCTGTTCCGGCAGCGTGCCCTGGCGGTACGGCCGGGCGCCCGGATCGCCGAACCGACGGTCACCGAGATCGTCACCCGGCTCGACGGGCTGCCGCTCGCCATCGAACTCGCCGCGGCCAAGGTACGGGTGATGTCGGCGGACGAGGTCGCACGCCGGCTGGCCGACCGGTTCGCGCTGCTGCGCGACGGCGACCGGACCGCACCGGACCGGCACCGAACGCTCCAGGCCGTCATCGAATGGTCCTGGAACCTGCTCGACGACGCGCAGCGGCGCGCGCTGCACTGGCTGTCGCTGTTCGGTGACGGGTTCACCCTCGACGCGGCCGAACGGATGCTCGGGCCGTCCGCACTGGCCGCGGTGCACGCGCTCGCCGACCAGTCGCTGCTGAGCGTTCAGGAGACCGGCACCGGCCTGCGGTACCGGATGCTGGAGACGGTCCGCGAGTTCGGCCGGCTGCGGCTGGCCGAGGCGGGGCAGGCGGACGAGGCGCTCGCCGCCCAGCGTGCCTGGGCGATCGGCTACACCGAGCGGTACTCGTCGGCGCTGTTCGGCCGCGACCAGTTCGAGGCGGTGGACGCGCTGTGGGCGGAGGAGGGCAACCTCGCCGAACTGCTGCGCCAGGCACTCGCCGAACCGGACCCGGCGACCGTGGTACACCTGCTGGCCGGGTTGGCACCGCTGTGGTCGCTGCGCGGCGACCACCTGCGCCTCATCGCGTTGGGCGACGCGATCGGGGCCAGCCTCGCCGGCTGGACCCCGCCGCCGGAACTGGTGGAGGTCACCCGGGGCGCGCTCGTCACCACCCTGATGAACGTGATGACCATCCTGGAGGACGAGCTGTCGCTGCCGCTGCGCGACCTGCTCGCCCGGCTGCCGGAGGGCCACGACACCGATCCCCGCGTCACCGCGATGACAACCGTACTGATGGCCTGCGACCCGAGCGAGGGCCTCGCGTCGCGGCGCCATCTCGAACAGCTCCGCCGCAGCGGCGACGGCACCGTGGTGTTCCTCGCCGCGCAGATGACCAGCTTCCTGCTGGAGAACGCCGGCGAACCCGACGCGGCGGCGGACGCCGCCGAGGAGGCGCTGGCGCTGATCACCGGGGACGAGGGGCCGTGGCTGGCGGCAATCCTGCACGCGATGCTCGCCTCGCTGCGGCTGCGGCTCGGCGACCACCGGTGTGCCGTCGAGCACGCCCGCGCCGCGCTGCCGGTACTGGCGCGGATGGGTTCGGTGGACGACGAGACGCAGATGCGGGCGGTGCTGTTCGCCGCCGCCATCCGCGACGGCGAGCTGGCCAGCGCGGAACGCGAGCTGGCCGGCATCACCCGGGTCGTCGACGGGAAACCGATCTTCGGCAGCTTCGGGCTCGTCCACCTCTGCACCGCCGAACTCGCCCTGGCCCGGGGCGAGCGGGAACGCAGCCTGGCCGAGTTCCGGCTGGCGGTGCACCGGGCGCGCGACTTCCGGGTACCGAACGCGGCGGTGTCCACCGGCGCCGAGCCGTGGGTGATGACCGCGGAGGCCGCGGCGCTGACCGCGTACGCCGAGTTCGCCGAGCCGGCCGAGGTGTCGTTCGCCGCAACGCTGTTCGCCGACTGCGGCCGCAGCGTGCGCCGGCTGATCTTCGGCGGTACCGCGTTCCCGGACTATCCGGTGGCGGGCGCGCTGCTGTTCGGGCTGGCCTGCTGGGCGCTGCTGCGGGACGCGGCGCCCGCCGAGCCGGCGATCCGGATGCTGGTACTGGCCGAACGGTTCGGCGGCCTGCACGTGGTCCCGGTGATGGCGCCCGAACGGATCGTCCCGCGCGCCGAGCGGGTCGCGCTGGGCCGCCTCGAAGCGGTACGCGAGGAGTACGGGGACCGGCGCGGCCCGGCGCTGCGGGACGAGGCCGGCCGGGTGCTCGACCAGGTGTTCGGACCGGACCGGAAGGAACCGTGACGCCGGCCGGGCCCCGGTCGGGCCCGGCCGGCGCGACGGCCAGAGGTGCGGCGGTTCAGAGGTGCCGGCGGTAGCTGCGCACCGACAGCGGGGCGAAGATCGCCACGACCACCAGGCAGGCCAGCAGGGTCCAGCCCACCTCGGCGCTGATCGTGCCCTTGTTGGCCAGGTCGCGCGCCGCGGTGACCATGTGCGACACCGGGTTGACCCGGACGAACGCCTGCAGCCAGCCGGGCAGCGAGGCCTCCGGCACGAACGCGTTGGACAGGAACGTCAGCGGGAACATGATCATCATCGAGATGCCCTGCACCGCCTGGGCGCTGCGGGCGATCGTGCCGACCCAGGTGAACGCCCAGGCCAGCGACCAGCCGCTGACGATCGCGAGCAGGATCGCGCCGAGCACCCCGAGCGCCCCGCCGTCCGGCCGGTACCCGACCGCGATGCCCATGCCGAACGTCAGCGTCGCGGCGATGGCGTACCGCACCAGGTCGGCCACCATCGGGCCGGCCAGCGGCGCGATCCGCGCCATCGGCAGCGACTTGAACCGGTCGAAGACACCCTTCTCCATGTCCTCGCGCAGCTGGGTACCGGTGGCCATGCAGGTCGTCAGTACGGTCTGGGCGAGGATGCCGGGGATCATCAGCGGCAGGTAGCTGCGCACGTCGCCGGCGATCGCGCCGCCGAAGATGTACGCGAACATCGCGGTGAACAGGATCGGCTGCAGCGTCACGTCGAAGAACTGCTCCGGGTTGCGGCGCATCTTCTTCAACGCCCGCCAGGCCATCGTCATCGTCTGGCTGACGACCTCGCGGGGGCTGATCCGCCGCCGCGCGGCGGCCACCCGGTCCGCCGGCCGGACCCGCTGCTCGCCGAGCACGCCGATGGCGCTCATCGCCGTCCCTCCTTCGTCGCAACGTCCTCGGCCGACTCGTGTTCCTGCGGTTCGGCGGGGTGGCCGGTGAGGGTCAGGAACGCCTCGTCCAGGCTGGGCTGGTCGACGCTGACCGAGGCGACCCGGATGCCGGCGTCGCGCAGCGCCACCAGTACCTCGGCGGCCAGGTCGGCCTGCTTCAGCGGGGCCTGCAACCGGGACCGTTCCGGGCTGAGGATCGGGTCGAGCCCCAGTACCCGGCGGATCACGTCGCCGGCCGCGCCGGTCTGCTCCGGCTCGACCAGTACCAGTTGCAGGCTGGTGTCGCCGACCGCGGCCTTCAACTCCTCCGGGGTGCCTTCGGCGACCTTGCGGCCGTGGTCGATCACCGCGATCCGGTCGGCGAGCTGATCCGCCTCGTCCAGGTACTGCGTGGTCAGCAGCACGGTGCAGCCGTCCGCGACCAACCCGCGGATGGTGTCCCACATCTGGCCGCGGGTGTGCGGGTCCAGTCCGGTGGTCGGCTCGTCCAGGAAGATCAGCGGCGGGGTGGTGATCAGGCTCGCGGCCAGATCCAGGCGCCGCCGCATCCCGCCGGAGAACTTGGCGATGGTCTTGTCCGCCGCGTCGCCCAGGCCGAACCGCTCCAGCAGGTCGACCGCGAGCTTCTTGGCCCGCGCCGACCGGATGCCGTGCAGCCGGGCGAACAGCCACAGGTTCTCCCGCGCGGTCAGGTTCTCGTCGACCGAGGCGTACTGCCCGGTCACGCCGACGAGCTGGCGGATCACGTGCGGCTGCCGGGCGACGTCCACGCCGAAGATCTCGGCATGCCCGGAGTCGATGCGCAGCAGCGTCGCCAGCATCCGCAGTGTGGTGGTCTTGCCGGCGCCGTTGGGGCCCAGTACCCCGAAGACGCCGCCGGTACGGATCTCCAGGTCGATGCCGTCGACCGCGCGTTGCGCACCGAAGGACTTGACCAGCCCCTCGGCGTACACCGCGAGGTCGGCGCCCCCGGTACCCGACCGGCCGGACGGCCGGCGGGCGGTGTGTGTGTCGGTGATGCTCATGCGCCCATGGTGACCGCGGGCGGTTTCAGCTCGCCTTCACCGGGTTGCCGCCCGGGAAAGACCCATCGGGCCCGGTATCGCCGCAGCGTTCGCGCAACACCCCGAACAGCGCGAAGCACGTCGAGCCCGGTAGCGGCACCCCGCCCCGGCACCCGGCCGGCGAAGCCGGGTCAGCGGGCGGGGCGCAGGCGCAGCGCGGCCGGGGCGGAGCGTGGCACGACCGGATCGGACGGCGGTACCGGCTCGACCGGGCGGTACCCGGCACCCAGCGGCGGGCGCGGGTCGGGCGCACCCCGGTTCGGCCACAGCGACACCGCGCGTTCGGCCTGCGCGGTGATCGTCAGCGACGGGTTGACGCCGAGGTTCGCCGACACCGCCGCACCGTCCAGCACGTGCAGCCCGGGATGCCCGTACACCCGCTGGTACGCGTCGACGACGCCGCGCTCGGGGTCGGCGCCGATCGGGCAACCGCCGAGGATGTGCGCGGTCAGCGGGATGTTGAAGATCTCGCCCCAGCTGCCGCCGGGCACCCCGTCGATCAGCTCGGCGAGCCGCCGTACCGCCTCGTTGCCGGCCGGGATCCAGCCCGGGTTCGGTTCGCCGTGCCCCTGGCTGCTGGTCAGCCCGCCGAACGGGCCGCGCCGGCGCCGCACCGTCAGCGAGTTGTCCAGCGACTGCATGACCAGCGCGATGATGGTGCGCTCGGACCAGCGCCGGGTGGAGATGCCCCGGGCCAGCGTGCCCGGGTGCCGGGCCGCCTCGGCCAGCCACTTCAGCGACCGGGGCAGCCGGCCGCCACCGTCGGTGAGCAGCGTCTGCAGCAGGCCCATCGCGTTCGACCCGTGCCCGTACCGGACCGGCTCGATGTGGGTGTCCGGGTCGGGATGGAACGAGCTGGTGATGGCCACCCCGCGGGTGAAGTCGACGTCCGGCCGGTTCGACTTGGCGCCGACGATCGACTCGGAGTTGGTCCTGGTCAGGGTGCCGAGCGCGGGCGACAGCTCGGGCAGCACGCCGGTGTCGCGCAGCTCGTGCAGCAGCCGCTGGGTCCCGAGCGCGCCGGCCGCGAACACGACCTGGTCGGCGGCGAACACCCGCCGGTTGGCGGCCGACCCGACCGATCCGGTCCGCGTCGTCTCGACCCGGTAGCCGCCACCGGGCCGCGGCCGTACCGCGGTGACGGTGCTCATCGGGAAGACCCGCGCGCCGGCCCGTTCGGCCAGGTAGAGGTAGTTCTTCACCAACGTGTTCTTCGCGTTGTGCCGGCAGCCGGTCATGCACTCGCCGCACTGCAGGCAGCCGTTGCGGGCCGGACCGGCACCACCGAAGTAGGGATCCTCGGCGGACTCACCCGGAGTACCGAAGAAGACACCGACCGGCGCGTTGTGGAACGTGTCGCCGACCCCCATCTGCCCGGCGACCGTGCGCATCGCCCGGTCCGACGGCGTCTCCCCCACGTACGGCACCACGCCGAGCATCCGTTCCGCCTGGTCGTAGTGCGCTGCGAGCTCGGCCGACCAGTCGGTGATGTCGGCCCACTGCGGGTCGGCGAAGAACCGCTCCGGCGGCCGGTACAGCGTGTTCGCGTAGACCAGGGAGCCGCCGCCGACACCCGCACCGGACAGCACCAGCACGTTGCGTAGCAGCGTGATCCGCTGAATGCCGTAGCAGCGCAGCCGCGGCGCCCACAGGAACCGGCGCAGCCGCCACGACGTCTCCGGGAACTCGTCGTCGGCGAACCGGCGGCCGGCCTCCACGACGGCCACCCGGTAACCTTTCTCGGTCAGCCGCAGGGCCGCGACACTGCCCCCGAATCCCGACCCGACGATCACCACGTCGAAGCCGGCGATCGGCTCGGTCACACCCATTTGGCTCCTTCCCGCCACCGGGTTTGCGTCGATGGACAATGATCCCCCGTATGGCACCTGATGGGTAGCGCGCCGGTGGTATGGCGTGGTGCGCGGTCGCCGGTCGACCGCACCGTTGCCCGAGCAGGTACGGGGATGCTCGGCACGGCGGTCCATCTTCGGTACGCGGGCAGGAGGGAGACGGTCATGACCGCGGACCGGTTCGAGGTCGACACCGATCAGTTGCGCAGCGCCGCCGCCCGACTGGCCGAGATCGGCGACCGCCTCGGCCACCCCGTCGGCCCGGGGCTCTCCCCGGCCGGTGACGCGGCGGCGGGCGGCGCGGCACACCCCGTGCCGGGGGCCGGCACGGCACCGACGGGTGACCCGGCCGAGCCGCCGGGGCCGATGCCGGATCCCGCCGAACTGCTCGGTGACGCCGGGCTGGACGGCTGGTCGTTCGGATCCGTGCTGTCCCGGCTGCACGCCAGCTGGGACGCCTGCGTCGCCGGCCTCGCCGCCGACTACTCCGACCATGCCGATCAGCTGCGGGCCGCCGCCGACCGGTACGACGACGCCGAGCGCATCATCGACCAGGTGCTGCGCGGCGGCAGCTCGTGATGCTCACCGTCGAGCAGCTTCGGCAGGTACGGCCGGGCCGGGTCGCCGCGGTCGCCGACACGCTGCGCGCCGACGCCGCCCGGATGGCCTCGGTGGTCGAGCAGGCGGTCGAGTCCGCCGGCAAGGACCTGGCCAGCTGGCACGGGCCGGCGGCCACCGCGTCGACCGCGCACCGGCATGCGCTGGTCGACGACGCGCGCCGGCTCGGCGAGGCGCGTACCCAGGCGGCGACGGTGATCGCCGACGTGGCCGAACGGCTGGACGAGGCGACCCAGCTGCTGTCGCTGGCCGACTCGTTCGCCGGGCTGGTCGGCTGCCGGGTGCACGGCCGGGCCGAGGTCACCGTGCTGCCGTCCACGATGCTCGGCCCGCTGGCCAACGTGTACGACTCGGTCCGCCGCACCGCCGCCTCGCTCGCCGCCCGCGCGCTGGTCGTCGCCGAGGCGGCCGACCTGCACGCGTCCCGGGCGCTCGGCGCGGCACCCGGCGAGCTGGCCGACCCGGACCCGGGCGACGAGCCGCCGGCCGCCCCGGGTCCGCCGGCCGGGGCCGGCGAGCACGGCGGCGGCAGCGAGCTGGCGTCGGCCGGCGAGGACCCGCGCGAGCCCACGGACCGGGCCGACCAGCAGGACGACGCGGACCGGCTCGACCAGCTGTCCGGCCAGCACAGCTCGGTCGGCGACCTCGCCCCGGCGGTGATGCTGCTCTACGCCGGGATGTCCGCGTCCCGCCGCCGGGCGGCACGCCGGAAGCGACCGGGCCTGGTCGCCGGGCTGCCCGGCGCACCGCTGCCGGAGCGGTACGCGGCGAGCCGGCAGCTGATCGACGAGAGCCGGGCCGAGCTGCGACGCAGCCGCAGCGCGCTGGCCGCGGCCGACGACGACGGCGAGCGGTCGGTGGCCCGGGCCCGTACCACCGATGCGATCAACCAGCGGATCGGCACCCTCAACTCGTTCCTCGCCGCCCGCACGGTCAGCGGCGTGGATCCGGCCACCGGGGGTCGCGTCACCGACAGGTACGAGCGGAGCTTCCTCGGCTTCGACCCGAGCGGCGCCGGCCGGGTGGCCGAGGTGTTCGGCGATCTGGCCCGGGCCCGCAACGTCGCGGTGCTGGTGCCGGGCGGGCGCAACGGGCTGGACACGTTCAACTCGCTCGCCGCGGACGCCCGGTTGCTGGCCGACACCGCCGGCCCCGGCACCGCCGTGGTGGTCTGGCTGGGGTACGACTCGGCCGGCGCGGCGGGCCCCGGCGGGGTGCCGGCCCGGGCCCGCAGTGGCGCGACGGCGCTGCGCCGGTTCGTCGCCGGGATCGCGCCGAACCTGCGCCCCGACGCCCGTACCGTCCTGCTCGGCCACGGCTTCGGCACCGTCCTGGTGGCCGCGGCGCTGCGCGCCGGGTACCAGCCGGACGATGCGGTGTTCGTCGGCAGTGCCGGCCTCGGCGAGCGGATCAGGTCGGCGGCCGACCTGCGGCCGGCCACCCCGAACGGCAGGGACGACCTGCCCGGACCGGTGCTGCGGGCACGCACCGGCACCCGCTGGTGGGCGGTGCGTGCGCCCGGCGACACCCTCGCGTACTCCAGGGTGCACGGCGCCGATCCGGCCGACTTCGCCGACGTGACCCGGCTGGAGACGCAGGGCGGCACCGAGGTCGTCGGGCACGACCGGTACTACGCGATCGGCAGCGAATCGCTGGACAACCTGGCTCGCGTGGTCGCCGGCCGCCTCACCGAGGTGACCTGCACCGACACCACGCTGGAGGAGGAGCTGCTGCTTGCCGGCCTGGACCGGCCGGCGCCGGTGCATCCGCCCGGCCAGGCCCCGGTCGACGGGGTGCTGGGCAGCCTCGACGGGGTCCTGACCCGGCCGCCGGCCGACCGGGCGTCGACCCCGGCCGCGTCGGCGCCCGGCCAGCCGACCGCCGCAGTGCAGTCCCCGAGGCCGGGAGCGGGCGGATGAGCCACCCGCGTCGTGCCGCGAACCCCTACCAGGCCCGGGACGAGCTGCGCGGGCTGCTGCTGGTGGCGGCGGTGGCCGGGGTGCCGGACCAGCATCCGGTCGTGGCGGTCGACGCCGGGCCGACCGGCGCCGGCGCGCTGTCCGACGGCGCGGCCAGCTCGCTGGTCAGCCGGATCCGGGTGGAGATCGGCGACCCGGCCGACGGCGACCCGGAGCATCGCCTCGCCGCGGTCCGCCGGCACCTGGTGGCCGAGGGCTGGTCGGTGGTGCGCAGCGCGGGCGCCGGCGACCGGCTGGAGCTGGTCGCGGTGCGCGCCGGATACACCATCGCGGTGAGCCGGCACCGGGCCGAGCGCCGGCTGGTGCTCACCGGCGAGACCCCGCCGCTGCCCACCTGAACCGGCGTCCGGTCGGGGTGGCTGCCGGCGGGGCCGGGCCCGCCGGCCGGCGTCACGGACCGGCACGGGTCAGTTCGGCGTCGCCGGTCGGCTGCGGGGTGCCGCGCCGGCGGTGCCGGAGGTGGTCGTAGCTGAGCGCCGCGGCGGCCACCGCGAGCGTCCACAGCAGGTAGGGCCCGGCCAGCACGAACAGCGCCGACACGCACACCAGCGCGAACGCCGCGGCCCGCCGGGACCAGCTGCGGCGCGGCAGCAGCTTCACCGCCGCGGCCGTACCCAGCACGTACACCAGGACGAACGAGCCGGTGGTGAGCCGGGTCGGTACCTCGGTGCCGGCCCCGGTGGCCGCGACCACCAGCAGCGCCACACCGCCCATCGCGGTGACCACGGCGAGGCTGCGCCGCGGTACCTCGCCGGCCTGGCTGCCGTGCGAGAACCAGCCGGGCAGCGCGCCGTCCCGGCCGAGCGCCGCGCCGAGCTTCGCCGCACCGGAGAAGTATGCGTTCATCGCGCCGAGGGTGAGCAGCACGGCGGCGACGGCGGCGAAGATCCGTACCCCGCCGCCGAACGCGATGGCCAGCAGATCCGCCAGCGGTGCCTGTGCCTGTCCGGCGGCCGAGCCGAGCACCAGCACGCTGGCCGCCGCGATCGCGAGGTAGAGCACGCCGATCACCACCAGCGCCACGGCGGTGGCCCGGGGCAGGTCGCGCGCCGGGCGGCGGAAGTCGGCGGCCAGCGCGGTGACCGCCTCCCAGCCGGCGAACCCCCACACCAGCAGCGTCGCCGCGGACACCACGGCGAGGCCGCCGTGCGGCGCGAACGGGTGCAGGTTGGCCAGCCGGGCGTGCGGCGCGGCGGCGATCGTCGCGACCAGCAGCAGCGCGACCAGCAGGCCGGCGAGGCCGACCTGGATCCGGCCGGACAGCGAGACCCCGAACGCGTTCGCCCCGGCGACCGCCAGGATCATCAGCCCGGACACCACGATCGTGGTGGTACGGCCACCGCCGAGGGCGGCCGACACGTACCCGGCGCCGAACATCGCGGCGGCCGGCGCGCCGGTCATCACCGCGAGGTAGAAGCACCAGCCGACGACCGCCGCGGCGCGCCGGCCGAACGCGCGCCGCACGTACGTGGAGACGCCGCCGGCGTCCGGGTACCGCGCGCCGAGCGCCGCGAACGCGGCAGCCAACGGTACCGACAGCACGATCAGCGCCAGCCAGGACAGCAGCGACGCCGGCCCGGCGGTACGGATCGCGAGCGCGGGCAGCGTGATCACGCCGGTGCCGAGGACGGCACCGATGGTCACGGCGGCACCCTGTACCGAGGTCAACCGGCTCATGGCGGCCACGCTACGGTGCTGCATTGGTGCACCGACAGGGCCAAGATCTGCCATCTCGACTGGACCAATGGCTAGGATCGAGCACGTGGTGGACGTGCACATCAGCCTGGCCGGGCGCGGCGACCGGACCACCCGGATCTACCGGCAGCTGCGCGACGCGATCGTGGACGGCCGGCTGCGCGCCGGCACCCGGCTGCCGCCGACCCGGGAACTGGCCAGCACGCTCGCGGTGTCTCGGACCACCGTGACCGCCGCGTACGAGCGGCTGATCGCCGAGGGGTTCCTCACCGGCCGGGTCGGTGCCGGTACCTTCGTGCGGCCGGTGCCGACCGCACCCGGCGACGCGCCCGTCGCCCCGCGGCACGGGGTCCACCCGCGGGCGATCTGGCGGCAGCTGGCCGCCGAGCCGGCGCCGGACGCGTCCCCGGCCCGGTACGACTTCCGGGTCGGTGTCCCCGACCCGGACCTGTTCCCGCTCGCCACCTGGCGCCGGCTGGTCGCCGGCGAGCTGCGGGCCACCACCCTGCGCCGCCCGCCGTACGCGGAGCCGGCCGGGCTGCCGGCGCTGCGCGCCGCGATCGCGCGGCACCTGGCCCTGTCCCGGTCGGTCCGGGCCGGCGCCGACGACGTGGTCGTCACGCAGGGCGCGCAGCAGGCGATCGACCTGCTCGGCCGGGTACTGGTCGAACCGGGTGACCGCGTCGCAGTGGAGGACCCGGGATACCTGCCGGCCCGGCAGGCGCTGCGGGCGGCCGGTGCCCGGATCGTCGGCGTACCGGTGGACGGCGAGGGCATCGACGTCACGGCGCTGCCGGACGACGCCCGGCTGGTGTACGTGACCCCGTCGCACCAGTTCCCGCTCGGGGTGGCGATGTCACCGGCCCGCCGGCACGCGCTGCTCGACTGGGCCGGCCGGCACGGCGCGGTGATCGTGGAGGACGACTACGACAGCGAGTTCCGGTACGGCGCCCGCCCGCTGGATCCGTTGCAGAGCCTGGACACCGCCGGCCGGGTCGTGTACGTCGGGTCGTTCGCCAAGACGATGGCGCCGATGCTGCGGCTCGGGTTCCTGGTCGCGCCGGCCTCGCTGATCCCGGCGCTGCACGCGGCCCGCCGGGTGGCCGACTGGTACGGCGACCCGGTCGTGGCGGGCGCGATGGCCCGGTTCATCGACGAGGGCCTGCTGGCCCGGCACGTCCGCCGCGCGCAGCGCACGTACGCGGCGCGCCGCGAGGCGCTGCTCGACGCCCTGCACCGCCGGTTCGGCGACCGGCTGGCCGTGGTGCCGTCCGCCGCCGGCCTGCACGTCGCCGCCCGGCTGACCGACCGGTCCCTCGGCGCCGGCCGGTATCACGACCTCGGCCCTCGGCTCGCCGCGGCGAGCCGGGTCGGCGTCGCGGTCGACCCGCTGGATCGCTTCTGCACCAAGCAGAACCTGCAGCACGGCCTGGCCCTCGGCTTCGGTACCGTCCCCGCCGACCGGATCGACGCCGGCATCCGCCTGCTCGCCGACGCCTTCGGCGACGCCGGCGCACGGCCATAGCCATCGGCACGGTTAACCTGGTCGCCGATCGACGGAGGTGCATCGTGACCGTGCTGACCCGGTCGGCGGGCCCGGCGGACGTGCCCGCCCTCGTCGAGCTGCGCTGTTCCAACGCCGAACACCACGTTCGGCTCGGCCCTGCCGCGCACCGCGTGCCGGACCGCGACAGCGTGCGCCGCTACTTCGAGCGCCGGCTGAGCGACGGACCGGACGACCTGCTCCTGGTGGCCGAGACGGCCGGTACGACCGCTGGCATGGCCGAGGTCGTGCTGCGCCCGGAGCCGCCGGACCACCAGATCCTGGTTCCGCGCCGTACCGCGGAGGTGCACACCGTGGTACTCGACAGCCACCGCGGCCTGGGTGTCGGCCGGGCACTGCTCGCCGCGGCCGAGCAGACCGCGACGGGCCGCGGAGTCGAGGTCCTCCTCGCCGTGGTCTTCGCACCCAACCGGGACGCCGTGGGCTTCTACACCTCGGCCGGCTTCGGCCCGCACGGAACCCTGCTCGCCAAGACCCTGCCGGGCCCGCGCGAACAGCCCACCCCACCCTGCCCGTAGCTACCAGGACGGCATCTGCCGGTACGCCTCCCGGAGCCCGGCGACCGGGGCCCCGGTGTCGGCGACCGCGGCGATCACCTCGCGCGCCCGCCAGCGGTTGGATCGCACCACCCGTCCCGACTCGAACGCCTGACACGCTTCGAGTACCGCGCCCTCCGGCTCACCAGAGGTGGCGAGCGCGAGGGCGAGATCCAGTCGTGCCGCCGCGACCCGGCGCGGCCACCGGCCGGGATCCGGTTCCGCGGTGAGCCGGGCGATCACGCTACGGGCGTGCCCGGCGGCCGCCGGATCTCCCAGCCAGGCCAACGTGGTCGCCGTGTACGAGCTGAGCTTCGTCGGGTCGTAGCGGTACACCGCGCCCGGCAGCTCGGCATCGACGACGGCCGCATCGAACGATCCGCCGAGCTCGCGGCCGGAGAGGCCGACACGATCGTCACCCTGATGGAACGAGACGGCCTGCTACCGGAGTACCGGCCGTCCCTGACCTGGGTGCGCTTCTACCGGCACCGGCCTTCCCGAGGAGTCCCGGACCGGTCAGCGGTCGAGGATGAGGTTGACCCGCTGGAACTCCTTGAGGTCGGAGTAGCCGCACTTGGCCATCGCCCGGCGCAGGCCGCCGAACAGGTTCATCGCGCCCTCCGGGTCGTCGGACGGCCCGTACAGGATCTCCTCCAGGCTGCCGAGCTGCTCGCCGGCCGGGCTGAACATCCCGCGCGGCAGCTTCGGGTGGCTGGCCGCGGAGTGCCACCAGGCGCCGCCGGCCGGCGCGTCGGTGGCCATCGTCAGCGGCTCGCCGAGCATCACCGCGTCCGCCCCGCAGCCGAGCGCCTTCGCGATGTCGCCGGAGGTGGACAGGCCGCCGTCGGCGATCAGGTGCACGTACCGGCCGCCGGTCTCGTCCAGGTAGTCGCGCCGGGCCGCCGCCGCGTCCGAGATCGCGGTGGCCATCGGTACCCGGATGCCGAGCACCGTGTCGGTGGTGGAGAAGTCGTCCGCGCCGACCCCGACGATCACGCCGGCCGCGCCGGTGCGCATCAGGTGCAGCGCGGTCTGGTAGTTGGTGATGCCGCCGGCCACCACCGGCAGGTCCAGGTCGGCGATGAACTCCTTGAGGTTCAACGGCTCGTCGGTGGTCGACACGTGCTCGGCGGACACGATGGTGCCCTGGATGATCAGGATGTCGATGCCGGCGTCCAGGATCACCGGGGCCAGCTGCAGGGTGTGCTGCGGCGACACCCGCACCGCCACGGTGGCGCCGGCGTCCCGGATCTGCTTGACCCGCTCGCCGATCAGCTCCGGCCGGATCGGCTCCGCGTACAGCTGCTGCAGCCGGCGGGTGGCCGCGGCCTCCTCGTCCAGCTGGCTCAGCTCGTGCAGCACCGGCACGGGATCCTCGTACCGGGTCCAGAGGCCCTCGGCGTTCAGCACCCCGAGGCCCCCGGCCCGGCCCAGCGCCACCACCGACTCCGGGCTCATCGTGGCGTCCGACGGGTGCCCCACGCACGGGATGTCGAACCGGTACGCGTCGAGCTGCCAGCTGGTCGACACGTCGTCCACGTCGCGGGTGCGCCGGGTCGGCACCAGCGCCACCTCGTCGAGGTGGAACCCGCGACGCGCCGCCTTACCCATTCCGATCTCGACCATGTCCCGCACGATGGACCCCTCCCGCCATCCGGAGCCCGGATCGCCGCGCTGTCCGGAACTCACACCCGAAACGGCACTGTACCGGTCATGGTGACCGGCACGTGCGTCGACGGGACCACCCGATCGGTACCCGGAACCGGTCGGCGGCTCAGCGGGTGTGGTAGTTCGGCGCCTCGGCGGTCATCAGGATGTCGTGCGGGTGGCTCTCCTTGAGCCCGGCGGCGGTGATCCGGATCAGCCGGCCGCGCTCCTGCAGCGCCGGCAGCGTCTGCGCACCCGAGTAGAGCATCGCCTGCCGGAGCCCGCCCACCAGCTGGTAGGCCACCCCGCGCAGCGGACCGCGGTACGGCACCTGACCCTCGATGCCCTCCGGGATCAGCTGCTCGTCCGAGGCCACCTCGCCCTGGAAGTACCGGTCCTTGGAGAACGACTTGCCGGCGCCACGGGTCTGCATCGCGCCGAGCGACCCCATCCCCCGGTACGACTTGAACTGCTTGCCGTTGATGATGATCAGCTCGCCGGGGCTCTCCTCGCAGCCGGCCAGCAGCGAGCCGAGCATCACGCTGTCGGCACCGGCCACGACCGCCTTCGCGATGTCACCGGAGAACTGCATCCCGCCGTCGGCGATCACCGGCACGCCGAGCGGCTTGCAGGCGGCGACCGTGTCCATGATCGCGGTGATCTGCGGCACGCCGACCCCGGCGACCACCCGGGTGGTGCAGATCGAGCCCGGCCCGACACCCACCTTGACCGCGTCGACACCGGCCTCCGCCAGCGCCTTCGCCCCCTCGTACGTCACCACGTTGCCGCCGATGACCTGCACCCCGGTGTCCTTCTTGATCCGGGACACCATCTCCACCACGGCCCGGCTGTGCCCGTGCGCCATGTCCACCACGACCACGTCGACGCCGGCATCCACCAGCGTGCGGGCCCGCTTGTACGACTCGTCGCCGATGCCGACGGCCGCCGCCACCCGCAGCCGGCCGGCCGGATCCTTCGTCGCGTCCGGGAACTGCTCGGACTTGGTGAAGTCCTTGACGGTGATCAGCCCGCGCAGCCGGCCGGAGTCGTCCACCAGCGGCAGCTTCTCCACCTTGTGCTGCTGCAGCAGCGCGAAGGCGTCCTCGCGGGCCACCCCGACCGGCGCGGTGACCAGCGGCTGCGCGGTCATCACGGCGCCGACCTTGGTCTGCTTGTCGGCCACGAACCGCATGTCACGGTTGGTCACGATGCCGAGCAGCACCCCGTCCGGGTCGACCACCGGGACACCGGAGATCCGGTACCGGGCGCACAGCGCGTCCACCTCGGCGAGGGTGTCGTCCGGCGAGCAGGTCACCGGGTGGGTGATCATCCCGGCCTCGGACCGCTTCACCAGGTCGACCTGGCCGGCCTGGTCGTCGATGGACAGGTTGCGGTGCAGCACGCCGATGCCGCCGAGCCGCGCCATCGCGATCGCCATCCGCGCCTCGGTGACGGTGTCCATCGCCGAGGACACCAGCGGCATGGCCAGCTCGATGTCCTTCGTGAGCCGGGTCGCCGGGGTGATCTCCGCCGGGTCGACGTCCGATTCGACGGGCTGCAGCAGCACGTCGTCGAAGGTGAGGCCGAGCGGTAGGTTCGCGGCGGCGCCGAGCGGCAGGTCCTGGGAATGGTCGACGGGATGCGTGGCAGCCATGTTGATCCGATCTTGGTTGACCCCGGTGGCCGGGCCTGGTCGTCTTCCGGCACGCGGGAACCGTCAGCACGCCGAGCGTCAAGCGCTGCCGCCGGCCGCGTGTTCCGATCCTACGCCCGGCAACATTCCCGCCACGCGGGCTGTTCCCGGGTGCGGCCCGCAGCACGTCCAGACACCCGGGCCGGCGTGGAACCTGCCCGGTTGTCGGGATCACCCGGCCGTGCACGGGCGGCGGGCGGGCCTACCCAGGCGATACCGTGGGCTCGTGCGTGACGAGCCGCTCGACCCCTTCGCGAACGACCCGACCGACCCGACCGCCGGCCTGTTCGGTGGCGTGCCCGGCCAGCCGCTCGCCGACGACGAGCGCGACGAGGTCACCGCGGAGCTGGCCGAGCTGGACGAGTTCCAGCGGTTCCTGGAGCCGACCGGGATCCGCGGCGTGGTGTTCGACTGCGACGACTGCCACGCCGCCCACTACGTCGCCTGGGAGCTGCTGCGCAGCAGCCTGCACCACGTGCTGGAGCACGGCCGGCCGCGGCTGCACGAGCCGGCCTACCAGCCCGACCCGGACCACTACGTCTCCTGGGAGTACGCGCGGGGCTACGTGGACGGGGCGCGGGCCGCCGAGCACGACTGACCCGGCCCCGGCAGGTCACCCGTCGTCGTTGCCCTGCCTGCTCCTGCGATGGTCGGCCTTGCCGTGCGCGGCGCCCGACGACTGCACCTTCACCGATGCCGCGGCGCTCGGCGACTCCTGCCCGCCCGGCGAGGACGGGGTGTGCCCGGCGTCCGCGGACGAGTCCGACGGCGACGGCTCGGCCGACGGGCTGTCGCTGGACTCCGGCGACGGCTCGTTCGGGCTGGGGGCAAGGCTCGCCGTCAGGCCCGGCGCGCCGCTGGGCGACGGGTCCAGACCGCGGCGCACCTCGTCCGCCTTGCGGCGCAACGGCCGCGCCGCGTCGTCGGGCAGGTGCCGGACGTGTTTGTCGGCGTCGGCGAGGTAGCGCCGGGCATCGTCGTCCCGCCCCTCCCGGGCGGCCCTGCGGGCGTCGTCCACGTCGGCGGCCGCGGCGGACCGGTGCTCGGCGACCGCCGCCCGGTCCGGATAGATCACCTTCGTCACCGGGAACAGCGGGCTGTCCGGCGCGGCGCCGCCGGCGGCCATCGCCACTCCGGCGAACCCGCCGGCCGCCAGCACCGCGAACCCGGTGGCCAGGACGAGCCGGCCGGACCGCCGGCGGGGCCGGGCCCCGCGCCGCGGGCGGGACCGGCCCGGCGCCGGGCTCGTCGGCCCGCCGCGCCGGATCCGCGGCAGCTGCGGCGGCCGGCCGGCCGCCGGCTTCGCGTCCGCCGGCCCGGCACCCGCTCCGGTCTCGGCCCCGGCCCCGGTGGCTCCGGCTCCGGCTCCCGCTTCGGCTCCGGCTCCGGCTCCGGCTCCGGCTCCGGCTCCGGCTCCGGCTCCGGTGACGATGTCCTCGCGCCAGGCGGAGAGCAACTGCAGCGCCGGGTCGTCGTACCGGCCGCCGCCCTCGGCCAGGCCGAGCAGCGCATCGAGAGCACGGTCGTCCCGGGCCACCGCGTCCGCGGGCGGGGTGGCGTCGTCGGGTTCCGCCTTCCGGTCGGTGCCGGCTCGTTCGGCTCGGGTGCTCATACTCCGACCTCGTCGTACAGCTCGGCCGCGAGGGCACGCAGCCGGTTCAGCGCGCGGTGCTGGGCGACCCGCACCGCACCGGCGGTCATGCCCAGAGCGTGCCCGGTCTCCTCGGCGGTCATGCCGACACCGACCCGCAGCACGACGACCTCGCGATGCTGCGGCGTCAACCGTTCCAGCAGGCCGCGCATCCGACCGGCCGCGTCCAGCGCGATGGCCCGGGCCTCCGGCCCGGCGTTCAGATCGACCTGCTCGGGCAGCGTCGCGACCGGCTCGGACCGGTCCCGGGCGGCGCCCCGGTGGGCATCGGCGACCTTGTGCGCGGCGATCCCGAAGACGAACGCGGTGAACGGCGAGCCGCCCGCCCGGTACCGGGGCAGTGCACCCAGCACGGCGATACACACCTCCTGCGCCACGTCGTCAGCCGTCGTGTACGCGCCGCGGCCGGTCCGACCGAGTCGAGCACGGCAGTAACGAACCACGATCGGCCGGATCCGCGTCAGCAGCTCCTCGACCGCAGCGCGGTCGCCGCCGCCGGCGCGTACGGCGAGCTCGGTGAGCCCCGCCTCCGGTGATGTCATCGCCCGCTCGCACTCTCCCGTTACGAACCTTCCGCCGAACGGTAGCGTGTTTGCGGCGATCTTCGCATAGAGGTCGTCGCCGGTTGGGGCCTCGACAGACCTCCGTCGGCGCCCATCAGGGCAGGTCAGGTGGCTGGCCGTGGCCGGCACGGGCGGGCCGAGCCCGGTCACCCGACACGTCGCCCCGAGCGGCCCGGCCCGGACCCGCCCCGGCCCGGACCCGTCCCGGAGCACGGGCGGGTCCGGGGACGGCCTCCCGTCAGCTGACCAGGCCGGAGCGGAACGCGGACGCCACGGCGTGTGCCCGGTCCCGCGCGCCGAGTTTCCGGAACAGCCGGCGGGCGTGCGTCTTCACGGTGTCCTCCGAGACGAACAGTTCCCGGCCGATCTCGGCGTTGCTCTTCCCCTCGCTCATTCCCCGCAGTACCTGGAGCTCCCGTTCGGTGAGCACCCCGCGCCGCGGCCCCGCCGGCTGGGCCGGGCGGCCGAGCGTCGGGGAACCGGCGGGATTCTGCCGCCCGTTCGGGCACGCCAGCAGGATCCCCTGGGCCAGCGCGCTGACCAGGTCTTCCCCGTGTTCGCCAGCACGGATCACGCCGCGGGCACCGGCGGCGACCGCGGCCGCCGCGGCCCGCGGGTCGTCGGCGCCGACGAGCACGAGTGCGGTGTGTGGACCGCGGCTGAGAACCCGGCGGGTGAACTGCACCGGATCCGGCCGGGTCATTCCGACATCGATAAGGACGACGTCCGCCGGACGCTCGCCCATCCGGGCCAGCGCCTCCTCACCGGACAGCGCCGTCCGCACCGCGGCAGCGACGCCGAGATGCGCAGCCCAGGCAGCGATGCGTTGCGCCGCCACGGGCGTTCGTACACAGACGAGCACCGAGCGCACGTGCTTCTCCTCTCTCCCAGACAGAGAGACCCCGGTGACTCGGGCTCATGACGCGATTGTGGTGTACGTGTTCTGCGCCACAGCTTCCCCCGTCACGACGACCTCCTTCAAGGTCTCCTGTCGCAGCCGGCACGCCACTCCCCACACCGGGAACGCCTCGACCGCCGCCGCGAGCCGCTCCGCTCTTCTCAGTATCACTGCCGCGGACCGGAATAGGGGTGCGACCGCTTGTCTGCGGGCAACTTCCCGCACCGAAACGCCATAAAAGAGCAGAGACTTCGCAAGATGACGCCGTGCTTGCGCCATTTCGGCGCACCGTACCGCCCGGTAGGCCGCGTCGGCCGCGTTTTCCGGAAGATCGGAAAGGAGGGAAAGTTCGGCTGCAACCCAACCGCAACGTACGGCCGTTCGCCAGCTCGTGCCGGCCACCTCGGCCAGCGCCGCCCACCGGCACTCCGCCAGCCCCCGGTCGCCCGCACCGATCGCGTCCGCGGTCAACCCGACCAGCGCGTCCGCCCGCGCCTCCAGATCGCTGCCGGCCGCCGCCAGCGCCGCCGCGTCCAGCTCCGCGGCCCGCTCGTACCGCCCGCGCTGCCGGGCCGAGCTGCCGAGCGCGGAACGCGCCAGCGACACGTACCGCTGGTCGGTGCCCGGCCGCAGCCGGCCAGGCACCGATCCGGTGAGCCGGGCCGCGGGCAGCAGCACCTCGTCGGCCGCACCGTACCGGCCGAGCGCGATCAGCGCCACGCCCCGCAGCCACGCCGACCGCGGCCCGGCCGGTACCGGCGCGAGCAGCGGCAACGCCCGCGCCGGCCGGCCGAACCAGAGCGCCCGCTCGGCCCGATCGACCGGGGTGTCGCCGCGCCGTTTGCCGTTCGCCGGCCGAGGGTACGGCGAAGGCGGGCGCCGGGCACCCGGCACCGGCTCGGACGAGGCAGGCATCCGCTCATCCTTGCCGATCCGGACGACCGACGCGGCACCCCGCCGCACCGAACGACCGACGCGGCATCCGCCGCACTGAACGACCGACGCGGCACACCCCGCCGCGCAGGGAGGACCGATGGCAGACATTCGTCGCCTACCCGGTACCAACACCGACCGGTGGGACTGGCAGCTCGCCGGCAACTGCCGTGGGTTGGACAGCGCGATGTTCTTCCATCCCGACGGCGAGCGCGGGCCGTCCCGGGCCCGCCGCGAGCGGGCCGCGAAGACCGTCTGCGGTACCTGCCCGGTACGGGCCCAGTGCGCCGCGCACGCCCTGACCGTGCACGAGCCGTACGGCGTGTGGGGCGGGCTGAGCGAGTCCGAGCGGCAGCGGCTGATCGACGGCGGCTGGGAGGACCTGGCCGACCGGCGCCGGCACCGGGTCGACCTGCGCCGGCTCGACGCCCGCCTGTCCGGCGCCGACGAACCCGAACTGGCCTCCGCCTAGAAACCCGACGAAGCGGGCCACCTCGAGGTGGCCCGCTTCGTCGTGTCGTGTTTCGGCGCCCACAGCACCCCGTGGGGCGTGAGCGAGCCGCGGCCCGTTCGGCCGCTGGCAAGCCGAGGCGAGGCGCCGGGCGCGAACCCAAGCCTCGAATCGGCGCCGTCCAGCGGGCAAACGGGCCCGGCGCAGCGTCCCTGAGCTAGAAGCCCGGGCCGTGCTGGTGGCCGTGGCCGTGGCCGCCGGCGGCGGGCGCCTCCGGCTCCTCCGGCTTGTCGGCGACCAGGCTCTCCGTGGTGAGCAGCAGGCTCGCGATGCTCGCCGCGTTGGCGACCGCGTTGCGGGTCACCTTCACCGGGTCGATGATGCCGGCCTTGGCCAGCTCGACGTACTCGCCGGTGGCGGCGTTGAGGCCGGTACCGAAGTCGGCCTCGCGGACCCGCTCGACCGCGACGTAGCCGTCCCGGCCGGCGTTCTCGGCGATCCAGCGCAGCGGCGCGTCCAGCGAGGTGCGGACCAGCTTGACGCCGGTCGCCTCGTCACCGGACAGCCCGAGGCCGCCCTCGAGCTTGCCGGCCACCTGCACCAGGGTGGCGCCGCCACCGGGCACGGTGCCCTCCTCGACCGCCGCCTTGGTCGCCGAGATGGCGTCCTCGATGCGGTGCTTCTTCTCCTTCATCTCGACCTCGGTCGCGGCGCCCACCTTGATGACCGCCACGCCGCCGGAGAGCTTCGCGAGCCGCTCGTTCAGCTTCTCTTTGTCCCAGTCGGAGTCGGACTCGTCGATCTCGCGCTTGATCTGGGTGACCCGGTCGGCGACCGCGGTGTCGCTGCCGGCACCGTCGACGACCGTGGTGGTCTCCTTGGTGACGACGACGCGGTGCGCGCTGCCGAGCACCTCCAGGCCGACCGAGTCGAGCTTGTAGCCCAGCTCGGGTGCGATCACCTCGGCGCCGGTCAGGATCGCGAGGTCCTGCAGCATCGCCTTGCGGCGGTCGCCGAAGCCGGGCGCCTTCACCGCGCACGCCTTCAGCGTCTTGCGGATCGAGTTGACGGCGAGCGTCGACAGTGCCTGGCCGTCCACGTCCTCGGCGATGATCAGCAGCGGCTTGCTGGTCTCCAGGACCTTCTCCAGGATCGGCAGCAGGTCCTCGACCGAGGAGATCTTCTCGGTGGTGATGAGGATGTGCGCGTCCTCCAGCACCGCCTCACCGGCCTCCGGGTCGGTGACGAAGTGCGGCGAGAGGTAGCCCTTGTCGAACTGCATCCCCTCGGTGATCTCCAGCTCGGTGGTGAGCGTGGAACCGTCCTCGACGGTGATGACGCCTTCCCGACCGACCCGCTCCATCGCCTCGGCGATCAGCTCACCGATGGTGGCGTCCTGCGCGGAGACCGTCGCGACGTGCGCGATGCGCTCCTGCGTGTCCACCTCGGTGGCCTTGGCGACCAGCTCGTCGGAGATCGCCGCGACCGCCGCGTCGATGCCCCGCTTCAGCGCGGTCGGGTTGGCGCCGGCGGCCACGTTGCGCAGACCCTCCCGGACCATCGCCTGGGCCAGCACCGTCGCCGTGGTCGTACCGTCGCCGGCCACGTCGTTGGTCTTGGTGGCGACCTCCTTGGCGAGCTGCGCGCCGAGGTTCTCGTACGGGTCGGTGAGCTCGATCTCCTTGGCGACGGTGACGCCGTCCTTGGTGATCGTCGGAGCGCCGAACTTCTTGTCCAGTACGACGTTGCGCCCGCGCGGACCGAGGGTCACCTTGACCGCATCGGCGAGCGCGTTGACCCCGCGCTCCAGACCTTTCCGGGCGTCGTCGGAGAAGCTGAGAATCTTGGGCATCCCCGGTCCTTTTCGTTCAAAGATGGAACCGCCCCGGAGTCGACACGCGGTCGACTCCGGGGCGAGTGGTTACGAGAGCGTCACTTCTCGACGATCGCGAGGACGTCACGCGCGGAGAGGATCAGGTAGTCCTCGCCCGCGTACTTGACCTCGGTGCCGCCGTACTTCGAGTAGATGACGACGTCGCCTTCCTTGACGTCGACCGGGACACGGTTGCCCTTGTCGTCGATCCGGCCGGGGCCGACGGCGAGGACGGTGCCCTCCTGCGGCTTCTCCTTGGCGGTGTCGGGAATCACGATGCCCGACGCGGTCGTGGTCTCAGCCTCGTTGGCCTGGACCACGATCCGGTCCTCCAACGGCTTGATCGCAACCTTGGTCGCGGTGGTCACGGCAAGACCCTCCTGGGGTACTCATCTGCATGCCTTTGGGTGACCGGCGGATCCGTCGTCGCGGGTGGCCGGACCGCTGGCCAGTGTCATGTGTCGACACTCTCAGAAGCTCTAACGAGGGCACCTGACGGCGCTTCGTTAGCACCCCTGTCGCGAGAGTGCTAACCGAAGGTTAGGTCGACGATTGGCACTCCGTCAAGGAGAGTGCCAATCGCCACGCCGATGTTTCGGCCGGCCGGAGCGAACGCTACGCGCCCCGCCGCCCGCCGCCGCAGACTGGAGGTGGACGGAGGTGAGCAGCATGCGGGCGTCAGTTGGCGAACATCTGCACGTACACGGCCGTACGGTCGGCGAGCACGACCGGGTCGGGGAGATCGTCGAGGTGCGCGGCGAGCACGGCACCCCGCCGTACCTGGTCCGATTCCCCGACGGGCACGAGAACCTGGTGTACCCGGGGCCGGACTGCGTGGTCGACGAACAGGCCACCGGGCACCGAACCTGACGAATCATCCGCTCGGACCGCCCGCGGGTGGTCGACGCGGCCGATCCGGGCTGGGGCACCATCGGCACGGTGACCCCGGAACAGGTGACGATGCTGCGGTCCGCGGCCGGCCGCGAGGCGCTGACCGCCGCGGCGGCACTGGCGGACACCGACCTGCTCGCCGCCGTCGAGCGGCTGCGCCGGGCCGGTCGCAGCCCGGAGCTCGCCGCGGCAGCGCTCGGTCAGGCGCGGCTGCGGCAGCGCGGCGCCGGCAAGTTCGGTGCCGACGCCGACCTGCTGCTGTTCACCGACGACGGCCTGCAGCAGGCGACCCGGCCGGTCGTCGCGGCCCGCCGGGCCCGCCGCCTCGCCGCCGCCGGCCACACCCACGTGCTCGACCTGTGCTGCGGGATCGGGTCGGACGCGATCGCGTTCGCCCGCGCCGGCCTGGCGGTCACCGCGGTCGACGCCGACCCCGGTACCGCGGCCGTCGCCGCCGCCAACGCCGCGGAGCTCGGGCTCGCCGACCGGATCGAGGTCCGCGTCGGGGACGCCGCCACGGTGCACCGGGAGCTGTCCGGGCGTGGCGGCGCGGTGTTCTGCGATCCGGCCCGGCGGGCCGGCGGTCGCCGGGTGTTCGACCCCGCCGCGTACTCCCCGCCGTGGGACTTCCTGCTGTCCCTCACCGGCTCGGCGGCCTGCCTGAAACTCGGGCCCGGCATCGACCACGCGCTGCTGCCGCCCGGCGTCGAGGCCGAATGGGTCTCGGTGCGGGGCGAGGTCGTCGAGGCCGCGCTGTGGTGCGGGCCGCTCGCCCGGGTGCCGCGGCGGGCCACGGTACTGGACGGTACGTCGGCCGCCGAACTCACCGGGGACGGCACCCGCGAGGCGCCGGTCGCACCGCTGCGCCGCTACCTGTACGAGCCGGACGGCGCGGTGCTGCGCGCGCACCTGGTCGCCGAACTCGCCGAGGCGATCGACGGCAGCATCGGCGAGCCCGGCGTCGGGTACCTGTACACCGACGCCGAGGTGGCCACGCCGTTCGCCCGCGGGTACCGGATCGACGAGGTGCTGCCGTTCTCGGTGAAGCGGTTGCGGGCGGCGCTGCGGGCCCGCGACATCGGGGTGGTGACCATCAAGAAGCGCGGCATCGCGCTCGACCCGGACGCGCTGCGGCGCTCGCTGAAACCCTCCGGGGCCGGCACCGCGACGGTGCTGGTCACCCGGATCGCCGGCGCACCCACCGCGCTGCTCGCCCGGCCGCTGGCGCACTGAACCGCGGCCCGAAAAGGAGCGGCTCCGGCCGCTGGCGCGCTGAACCGCGGCCCGAAAAGCAGCGGCTCCGGCCGCTGGGACGCTGAACCGCGGCCGGGGAAATGAGCGGCTCCGGCCGCTCGACGCGGGTAACGTGCCGCACCGTGGCAGGCAAAGGTACCCCGGCGACCGCGCTGGTCGCCCGGGAACGAGTGACCCACCGGGTGCACGAGTACGCCCACGATCCGCGCGCCGAGTCGTACGGCGAGGAGGCCGCCGCGGCGCTCGGGGTGCCGCCGGAACGGGTGTTCAAGACGCTGGTGGCCGAGGTGGACGGGGCGCTGACGGTGGCGGTCGTGCCGGTCACCGGCTCGCTCGACCTGAAGGCGCTGGCCGCGGCGGCCGGCGGGAAGAAGGCGACGATGGCCGATCCGGTGGCGGCCGAGCGCGCCACCGGGTACGTGCGCGGCGGCATCAGCCCGCTCGGCCAGCGCAAGCGGCTGCGTACCGTCATCGACTCGTCGGCCGAGGGGTACCCGACGGTGTTCTGTTCGGCGGGGCGACGCGGCCTGGAGCTGGAACTGGCCGCCGCCGACCTGGCTCGCCTGCTGGCCGCCGTCACCGCTCCGATCGCCGGGCACTGACCGGCCGCTGCGGGGCGCGATGCCCCGCACCGGCTCCCGAAGGACGCGCCGGATCGGGGTACCGGAAAACTGCGGGACGGTCCGGCGGGATGCCGGCTACGGTCGGCCGGTGGACATCAACCTGGCGGAGAAGCCGACCCTGACCGGCGAGCGGGTGCTGCTGCGGCCGGTCGACGTGGCCGACACCGACGTGCTGCTCGCGGCGATGGAGGACCCGGAGGTCCAGCGGCTGACCGGCAGCCACCCCCGGCCGTACGACTCGTCGCCCGAGCTGCGGCGGCGCGCGGTCGAGGAGTGGTACCGGACCCGGCACGACCACGACGACCGGCTGGACCTGGCCATCGTCGACCGGGCGAGCGGCGAGTGCACCGGCGAGATCGTGCTCAACGAACTGTCCGTGCCGGACCGCTCGGTCAACCTGCGCATCATGATCGCGCCGCGGTGGGTCGGCCGCGGCCTGGGCAGCGCCGCGATCTCGCTGCTGCTCGACCACGCGTTCGACACCGTCGGGCTGCACCGGGTCTCGCTCGGCGTCTACCCGTTCAACCCACGCGCGGTGCACGTGTACGAGAAGGCCGGGTTCCAGGTCGAGGGCCGGTTCCGGGACGCGCTGCGCTGGGACGGCGAGTACGTCGACGAGATCATGATGTCGGTACTGGACACCGATCCGCGCTGACCGGTTCGCAGCGGCGCCGGCCGGTGGCGGAGGCTCGCGGCGGGCCCGCCCGGCGCCGGCGGCCGGCACGGCACCGGCCTCCGGTCAGGCCGGCACCGGGTCCGCGGTGCCGGGCAGCACGTCCGCGGTGCACCGGTGGATGCGCAACACCGCGAGCCGCGCCCCGGTGAGCAGCCCGTACCGCTCGATCGCAAGCCGGCCGTAGCGCGAGCAGGTCGGCGCGTACCGGCACCGGGTCGGCAGCCGCGGCGAGATCCGTTGGTACGCCCGGATCGCGGCGACCCCGGCGCGGGCCGGCACCCCGACCCGGCGGGCGGGCCCGGCCCCGGCCGGCCGAGGCCGGGCCGGCACAACGGCCGGGCGGGCCGGTAGGTCGGCCGCACCCGCCGGCACGGACGGACCGGTCGCGGTGCGGTGCAGGTACGGCAGGCCGGTGCCGGCCAGCGACACGAGCAGCGTGTGCGCGGTGTTCGAGCAGCCACCGCCGCTGCTGCCGCACCCCGGGTCGGAGCCGGCGCAGCCGCCCGACGGACCGGCGCACGAGTCGTCCAGCTGCTTGCCGCAGTCGCTGCCGGTGCCACTGCAGGCCGAGTCGCACGCCTTGCCGGCCGGATCACAGTTGACCCCCTCGACCGTGCACCCGGCGTTGCCGGTACCGGTCGGGCCACCGGTGGCGCCGCCACCCACACCCGTCGGATCGCCGGTCGGGCCGCCACCGGCACCGGGCGTCCATGGGGTGTGGCCGGGCGTCGGGCGGCCCGAACCGGCGCCGGACAACGGGCCCGGACCGGACGAGGGGCCGGCACCGGGCGCCGCGGGCGCACCGTGGCCGGGACGCTGGGTGAGCCAGACGACCAGCACGCCGATCGCGAGCGAACCCAACGCGACCAGCGCGGCGAGGCCGCCCAGCCACCGCCACGGCCGCCGCGGTACCAGCCGTCGCCAGCCGCCCGGCGGCCCCGGCGCCCCGGCGGCATCGGCCGGGTCCGCCCCGGCATGCGGGGACGCCGGTACGACGGCCCGGCCCGTCACCGCACCAGCCCCGGCGCCGCCCGCGGCGGCCTGGGTGGCCCGGCCGCCCGGCCCGCGGCAGCCGCTCTCCTCCGCCGCCGACCCACCGGCGCCCCCCGGCTCCCCGGCCGGCCGGGCGTCGCCTGGCGGCTCGGCCGCCTCGGGCCGGCCCGCCCCCTCGGCACCGCCGGGTTCCGCTGGTCCGGCCGCCGGTGGCGGGTCGTCGGGTCGGGACGGATCGGTCACGATGCCTCCAGGAGATCGGCCGACATCATCACCGACCCACGCAACCCGGGCGACCCCGCCCGCCGGCCGGGTCGGTGCCGGCCCACCGGCCGGGCCGGGTCAGGGTCGGCCGTGCCAGGACTCCCAGAGCGCGGCGTAGTCGCCGCCGGCAGCGACCAGCTCGGCGTGCGAACCGAGCTCGACGATCCGGCCGTCCGCGACGACGGCGACCCGGTCCGCGTCGTGCGCGGTGTGCAACCGGTGCGCGATCGCGATCACGGTACGGCCGTCGAGCACGGCGCCGAGCGAACGCTCCAGGTGCCGGGCGGCGCGCGGGTCGATCAGCGAGGTCGCCTCGTCGAGTACCAGGGTGTGCGGGTCGGCGAGCACCAGCCGGGCGAGCGCCAACTGCTGCGCCTGCGCCGCGGACAGCTCGGTACCGCCGGAGCCGACCACGGTGGCCAGCCCGTCCGGCAGCGCGTCGGCCCAGCCGATCGCGTCGACGGCGCGCAGCGCGGCCCGTACCTCGGCCTCGCTCGCGTCCGGCCGCGGCAGCGACACGTTGTCGGCGACGGTACCGACGAACACGTGGTGCTCCTGGGTCACCAGCGCCACCTCGCGGCGCCGGCGGGCCAGCGGCAGCGAGGTCAGCGGTACGCCGCCGATGGTCACCGAACCTTCCCGCGGCGGGTGGATGCCGGCGAGCAGCCGGCCCAGCGTCGACTTGCCCGCGCCGGACGGGCCCACCATCGCCAGCCGTTCGCCCGGTCGTACCGCGAGGTCGATGCCGCGCAACACGTCCCGACCGTCCACATAGGAGTAATGCAGGCCGGCGGCGACCAGGGTCGGCGCGGTGTCCCCTTCGCCGCGCCCGCACGCATGGTCCCCTTCGCCGGGCCTCCGCGCGGTGTCCCCTTCGCCGGACCCCCGCGCGGTGTCTGCTTCGCCGGGCCTCTGCGCGGTGTCTGCTTCGCCGGGCCCCCGCGCGCTGCCCGCTGGGGTGCGTCCCCGCCCGTCGCCCGGTTCGGCGGAGACGCCGAGCAGGCGGGCCAGCGAGGCGCCGCCGACCTGCAACTCGTCCAGCCAGGACAGCAGCCGGTCGACCGGGTCGATCAGCTGCTGCACGTACAGCGTGGCGGCCGTGACCTGGCCGAGGCTGGCCATGCCGTGCGTGTAGAGCAGCCCGCCGACCAGCAGCGTCGCCACCACCGGAAGGACGTAGCTGACCTCCGCGGCGGGGAACCACACCGACCGCAGGAACAGCGTGTACCGCTCGGCCGCGAACGACCGCCCGATGTCGCCGTCGGTGCGCCGGATCCGCTGCCGGGCCAGCCGCAGCGCCTCGACGGTACGGGCGCCCTCGACGGTCTCGGCCAGCCCCTCGTTGACGTCCGAGTACGCGGCGTTCTCGCGCAGGTAGCCGGCGGTGGCACGGCGCAGGTACCAGCGGGTCGAGACCCACAGGATCGGCACCGCGATCAGGCAGGGCAGCGCGACGAGCGGGCCGACCAGGGCCAGCGCGCCGAGCGTGAGGACGGTCGTGACCAGCGCGATGAGCGTCTCCGGCGCGGCGAACCGGACCGTGCGGGCGAGCGCGTCGACGTCCCGGGAGGTGCGGGTCAGCAGGTCACCGGTGCCGGCACGCTCCACCGTGGACAGCGGCAGGGACAGTACCCGGCGGACGAACTCCTCGCGCAGCTCGGCCAGCACCCGCTCGCCGAGCCGGAACGACACCAGCCGGGCGAAGCGGGTCAGCACCGACTGGCCGATCACGAACGCCGCGATCGCCAGCGCCACCTTGTCCACCGTGACCCGGGTGGTCCCATCCTGTACCGCCTGCACCAGGTTGCCGAGCAGCCGCGGCGCGCCGAGACCGGCGACGGCCGCCAGCGCGTGCAGGACCAGCGCGGTCACCAGCGCCTTCGGGTGCCGCCGGGCGAGGGTACGGGCGTACCGCCGGACCTGGGCCGGCGTCGCCACCGGCAGCTGCACCGTCATTCCGTCGCCTCCACGGTGTGTCGCGACCGTGGCGGCAGCGTCGGGACACCGGGCCGGTCCTCGTCGTCGTCCTCGCCGCGGAGCACCACCGCGCGGTACGCCGGGTCCGCGAGCAGTTCGGCGTGGCTGCCGGCGGCGGCGAGGACGCCGTCGGCCACGAACAGCACCGTGTCGGCCCGGCCGGCGAGCAGCGGGCTCTCGGTCAGCACCACGGTGGTCCGACCGGCGCGGAAGCCGGCCAGCCGGGACGCGATCCGCGCCTCGGTGTGCGCGTCGACCGCGGAGGTCGGCTCGACCAGGATCAGCACGTCCGGGTCGGCGAGCAGTGCCCGCGCCAGTACCAGCCGCTGCTGCTGGCCGCCGGACACCGACCGGCCGCGCTCCTCGATCGTGGTGTCCAGCCCGTCCGGCAGGCCGGCCAGGATGTCGGCCCCGGACGCGGCGTCCAGCGCGGCCAGGATCCGCTCGTCGGGCAGCGCACCGGACGGGTCCAGCTCGGCCCGCAGCGGCCCGGCGAACAGCCGGGCCCCGGTGTCGGACACCAGGATCCGGCGGCGCACCTCGGCGGCCGGCAGCCGGTCCAGCGGTACCCCGCGGAACAGCACCGAGCCGGCCGCGTACCGGCCGAGCCGGTCGGCGAGCTGCGCCGCGGCCGGCCGGCCCGACACCACCAGTACGGTCAGCGAGCCGGCGGCGATCCGGATCCCGGAGGCGGCGTCGGCCAGCTCCACCGCACCCGGCTCGTCGGGTACCGGGGCGGGCGAGGTGGGGTCGGCCAGCTCCGGCTCGATGTCGAGGATCCGCACCACCCGGCGGGCCGCGACCAGCCCGCGGGTCAGGTTGTCGGCCGCCTCGGTGAGCGTGCTCAGCGGCTGCACCAGGAACGCCGCGTACCCGTAGAAGGCGACGAGCTGGCCGGGGCTGATCACGCCGGTCAGCGCGAACCGCGCGCCGAGCCAGGTGACCAGTACGACGAACACACCGGGCAGCAGGATCTGGGTGGCGTCCAGGGTCGACTCGACGCCGGCGACCCGGTAGCCGGCCGCCCGGACCCGCTGCGACCGGGTGGCGTACCGCCGGGCGAACACCTCCTCGCCGCCCACCCCGCGCAGCACCCGCAGCCCGTGCACGATGTCGTTCGCGTACGTGGTGAGGTCGCCGGCGAGTTCCCGCTGCGCCTGCTGGCGGCGGTGCAGCGGCTTGAGCACCGGCCCGATCGCGAGCACCAGCAGCGGCACCCCGATCAGCACCAGCAGTCCCAGCGGTACCGAGGTGGTGAGCAGGATGACCGCCACGGTGACGAACGAGACGACCGAGCCGGCGAGCCGGCCGGAGATGTCCAGGGTGTTGCCGAGCTGGGCGATGTCGGTGGCGCCGACGGTGACCACCTCACCGGTCGCGACCCGCTTCGGCAGCGTGGCACCGAGCCGCACCGCGTGCCGGGTCACCACCTGCACGGTCCGGTACGCGGCGGTCAGGAAGTTGGACACGGCGAGCCGGTGTCGCATCACGCCGGCGGCGGCCTGCACCACGCCGAGCCCGAACAGCACGGCCGCCCAGTCGAACAGCGCGCGGGTGTCCCGGTGGCCGAGGCCGGCGTCGATCGCCTTGCCGATCGCGGCCGGCATCAGCGCCTGGGCGAGCATCCACGCCACCCCGAAGCACATCGCGACGAGGATCGTGCCGGCCTGCCTGCGCACCAGCCAGCGCAGGTACGACGCGGGTGAGCGGTGTACCGGAGTGCCGGGATCGGCGAGGGGCAGTCGACGCACGACCCTCGACGCTACGGCGGCACCGACGGCCACCGCGACCGAGTTTCCCCGGTACTCGGGGCGCCGGCGGCCACCCCCTGCGCAGCGTCCTTTGCTCTGCCTACCTGAGCGTGCCACCAAAGTGTTGCGTATAGGTAGGCAGAGCAAAGGAGCGTGAAAAAGGCCCGGCCCCGGAACCAGGCGCGCGCAAAGGGGCCGGCCCGGAGCAGGCGCGTGCAAAGGGCCCGACCCCGGAGCAGGCAGGCGGAAGGAGCGTGCAACGGGGCCGGGGCCGGAGCAGGCGGGCGGCCGGCGGGTCCGCCGTTCGGTCGATCCGGTGCGCCGTGCGACACAGTTCGGCGATTTGCGTACCGGGCGCCCGGGCACCGGCACATAGGGTGCCGTTTCGTGAGTACGGGGTTCACCCGGCGCCGGTTGACCGACCGGGACGCCGGCACGGTGCTGGCATCGCTGCGCGCGTGGGAACCGTCGGCCGGCTGCGGGTGGCAGCTGCAGGCCGGCGACCTCGGCTGGGCGCTGCGGTTCGAACCGGCGATCCGGGACGAGCAGATCCGGGTGTGGTGGGACGCGACCGGGCGCCCCGCCGCGGTGATCCTGTGCGACCAGCCGGGCAGCGCCCGGTGCGCGGTCAACCCCGCGTACCTGCACGACTCGACGCTGGCCGACGCGGTGCTGGCCGACCTGTCCCGCCGGCTGGACCCGGCCGGCGGCGGCCCGTGGATCGACCCGCCGCCCGGCCCGGGGGCGCTGACCCGCGCGCTGCTCGCCGCCGGGTACGAGCCGGACCCGGACATCTGGCTGCACCTGTGGCGCCCGCTGCCCGGCGCGGCCCACCAGCCCCGGCCCGAACCGACGGTACGGGCGTTCCGGCCCGGCGACGCGGCGCAGCGGGTGGCGGTGCAGCACGCCGCGTTCCCGGGCTCGTCACTGACCGCGGAACGGTACCGGCGGCTGCGCGCGGTGCCCGACTACCGCGCCGAACTCGACCTGGTCGGTACGGTCGACGACCGGATCACCGCGTTCTGCCTGGCCTGGCTCGGGCCGCCGGGCGGCACCGCGCTGCTCGAACCGGCCGGTACCCATCCGGGGCACCGCCGGCGCGGCCACGCCAGCGCCGTGATCGTCGAGGCGTTCCGGCGGCTCGCCCGGCTCGGCGCGACCGGCGTCGCGGTACTGACCCCGGTCTCCAACCGGCCGGCCGTGGCGCTGTACCGGGCGCTCGGCTTCACCGCCGTCGCCGAGCGCCGCTCCTACTGGCCCGCCCCGGCACCGGCCTGACCCGGCCCGGACCGGGGCGGCCACGGTAGCGTGCGGGCGTGACTCGCGCGATTCTGTTCGACCTGTTCGGCACGCTGGTACCCGGCGACACCGGGGTGCAGCGGGACGAGGTGTCCCGGCGCATCTCCGCGGTGCTCGGCGTCGACCCGGAACGGTTCGCCGCCGAGGTACAGGCCAGCCGCAAGGACCGGTTCGCCGGACACCTCGGCGACCTCCCCGAGACGATGCGGACGCTCGCCGAACGGGTCGGCGGCCGGCCGTCCCCGGCCGCCGTGGACAGCGCGGTCCGGCAGCGGCTCGCCCTGGCCCGCCGCCAGCTGCACCCCGCCCCCGGCGTGCTGGCGGCGTTGGACGCGTTGCGTGGCAACGGTTGGCGGCTGGCGCTGGTGACCAACTGCAGCGCCGAGGTGCCGATGCTGTGGCGCGAGACCGAGTTCGCCGACCGGTTCGAACTGGCGGTGTTCTCCAGCACCCTGGGCCACGTCAAGCCGGACCCGCGCGCGTACCTGGCCGCGGTCGTCGCGCTGAACCTGCCGCCCGCCTCCTGCGCGTTCGTCGGCGACGGCGCCAGCGACGAGCTGGCCGGCGCCGCGGCGCTGGGCCTGCCGACCGTGCTGGCCGACACGGCGATCGCCGACCCGTGGGCGGACACCGGCAGCTGGACCGGGCCGCGGATCGGTTCCCTCGCCGACCTGCCCGCGCTGCTCGACGAGCTGGTGGCCGACGAGGACCGGTAGGTCTCGCGCCGGTCAGGACCCGTCGCGGTCGACCGGGACGAAGTCCCACGAGTGCGGCGGCCGGGGCACCAGCCGGGCCGGCGGCTCGGCGATCTCGGCCGGCCGGCCGCCCCACCGGGAGAGCAGCACGATGCGCTCGTCGCCGGACCGGAACACCTCGGTACCGAGGTGGCCGGGTGCCGCCGCGAGCGCCGGCACGACCGCCTCGTACACCCAGTCGAGCAGTTCGGCGAACTCCGCCGGGTGCGCCCTGGCCTCCCACATCCGCACCGTCACCATCTCAGCCACCGATCCGGTCGGCGAGCGAGACGGTCGTCACCGGCAGCGAGGAGTCGGCCGGTATGTCCAACCCGGACGGTGGTACCGCGGCGGCGACGAGATGCGACCCGAGCGCGGCGACCATCGCACCGTTGTCGGTGCACAGCTTCGGCCGCGGCACCCGAACCCGGATCCCGTACCGCTCGGCGCGTTCGGTGGCCATCGACCGCAGCCGCGAGTTCGCCGCCACCCCGCCGCCGATCAGCAGGGTGTCCACCCCGTTGCTGCGGCACGCGTCGATCGCCTTGCGGGACAGCACGTCGCACACCGCCTCCTGGAAGGACGCGGCGACGTCGTCCACCGGTACCGGCTCGCCGGTGCGTTCCCGTGCCTCGACCCAGCGGGCCACCGCGGTCTTCAGCCCGGAGAACGAGAAGTCGAACCGGTGCCGGGCCAGGTCGCGCGGCGAGGTCAGGCCGCGCGGGAAGTCGATCGCGACCGGGTCGCCGTTGCGGGCCGCCTTGTCGATCGGCGGGCCACCCGGGAACGGCAGCCCGAGCAGCCGGGCCACCTTGTCGAACGCCTCACCGGCCGCGTCGTCGATGGTGGCGCCGAGCGGCTCGACCCGGCCGGCCAGATCCTCCACCATCAGCAGCGAGGAATGGCCGCCGGACACCAGCATCGCGATCGCCGGCTCGGGCAGCGGCCCGTGCTCCAGGGTGTCCACCGCGACGTGCGCGGACAGGTGGTTCACCCCGTACAGCGGCTTGCCGGCGGCCAGCGCGTACGCCTTCGCCGCGGCGACGCCCACCAGCAGCGCACCGGCCAGCCCCGGGCCGGCGGTGACCGCGACGGCGTCCACATCGGACAGTCGTACGCCGGCGGTGTCGAGCGCCTCGCGCATGGTGCCGGCCATCGCCGCCAGGTGCGCCCGGCTCGCCACCTCCGGCACCACCCCGCCGTACTTGGCGTGCTCGGACATGCTGGACGCGATCGCGTCCGCCAGCAACGTCGTACCGCGCACCACGCCGATGCCGGTCTCGTCGCACGACGTCTCGATCCCGAGCACCAGCGGCTCATCGACGCTCATCGACGCTCCTCCTTCCCACGACGCCGACCAGACACCGCGGGGTGATCCCGATGGTTCGCTCACGCACCGCCCGAACCCTCCCTGCTCATCACCAACGCATCGGTGTTGCTCGGCTGGTAGTAGCCGCGACGCCGGCCGACCTCGACGAAGCCGTAGCGACCGTACAGCGTGCGGGCCGGGTCGTTGTCGACCGCGACCTCCAGCAGGACGTGCCGCGCGCCGCGCCGGTCCGCCTCGGCGAGCAGATCGTCCAGCAGCGCCCGGCCGACCCCGGCACGCTGCCTGTCCCGGCGTACCGCGATGTTCTGGATCCACGCCTCGTCCGGGCCGGTGACCGCGAGGCCGGCATAGCCGACGATGCCGGACGAGTCGCGGGCGATCCGGTAGTAGTGCCCGGACGCCAGTTCGTTCCAGAACATCGCCGCGCTCCACCGCTCCGCGCCGAACAGGTCGTCCTCGATCGGCAGCAGTTCGCGGATGTGCCACCAGCGCAACCGCTCGATCCGTATCGCGCTCACCGGCCCCGGCCCCGTTCCTCGCACCGGCCCCGGCTCACCGCGCCGAGACCGGCTTCGGCGCGGCGGCCGGCGTCACGTCGGGCCGGCGCAGGTACCGCGGGACCAGCGTCTCGGTCGGCGCCCCGGCCCGGATCCGGTCGGCGGCCAGCGCGACCAGCGCGGTACCGACCGGGTAGCGCGGCTCGTCGGCGACCGGCACGCCAAGGATCTCCGCGTACTTCGCGGCGCCGTCCCCGACCGCCCGCTCGACACCCGGCCCCCGGCCGGCGCGCCGCCCGCGGCCATGGCCGGTCCGGTGGCGACGTCGGCGGGCTTGGCCACCGCCGGCTCGGTCTGCCGGACCCCGTCCAGGTAGACCGCCCAGTAGATCTCCCGGCGGCGCGCGTCGGTGGCGACCAACACCCGGCCGGGGCCGGCAGCGGCGCCGAGCGCGTCCAGCGTGCACACGTCGTAGGTCGGGATCGCCAGGGTCTGGCCGAGCGCGGTCGCGGTGACCAGCCCGACCCGCAGCCCGGTGAACGGCCCCGGGCCGGTACCGGCGACCACGGCGGCGAGGTCGGCCGGCACGTGCCGGGTCGCGGTCAGCACTGTCTCGATCGCCGGCGCGAGCCGCTCCCCGTGCGCCTGGCCGCCCACCGTCACCTCGGTGGCCAGCTCCCGTACCCCGTCGTCGGTCACCTCGGCGAGCACCGCGGTCACCGCGGCGGTCGCCGTGTCAACACCCAATACCAGCACGTACCCATCCTGCCCCGTCGGTCCTCGCGGCCACGGGCCGACCTCTTACCACACCGCCGGCGGCCGGGCGCCGGGCCGGACCCGCCGCACCCGCCGCGCCCGGAACTGGCACCATCGGCGGATGAGCACATGGTCGCCGAGCAGGACATACGACAGCGAATCGGGCACCGTACGGTGGGACCGGTTCGGGCCCGACGACGCCGACCCGGTGGTGCTGCTGCACGGCACCCCGTTCTCTTCGTACGTGTGGCGCAACGTCGCCGCGGCCCTCGCCGCCACGCACCGGGTGTACGTCTGGGACATGCCGGGCTACGGCGGTTCGGCGATGTCCACCGGGCAGGACGTCTCGCTCGGCGCGCAGGCCCGGGTGTTCACCGAGCTGCTGGCGCACTGGCAGCTGGAGGCGCCGGCCGTGGTGGCGCACGACTTCGGCGGCGCCGTCGCGCTGCGCGCGTTGCTGCTGCACGGTGCCCGGTACCGCCGGCTCGGCCTGGTCGATCCGGTCGCGCTCGCGCCCTGGGGATCGCCGTTCTTCCGGCTGGTCGGTGCCAACTCCGCGGTGTTCGAGCAGCTGCCGCCGCACCTGCACGAGGCACTGGTCCGGCGCTACGTGTCGTCCGCGAGCTCGCCCGGCCTGCACCCGGCCACGCTGGACGCGCTGGTCGCACCGTGGCTCGGCGACGCCGGCCAGCCCGCCTTCTACCGGCAGATCGCCCAGGCCGACGAGCGCTACACCGACGAGTTCCACGACCGGCTCGGCGACCTCGACCTGCCGGTACTGGTCTGCTGGGGCGCCGACGACGAGTGGATCCCGCTCGACCGGGGGCGGCAGCTGGCCGGCCTGATCCCGTCGGCCGAGCTGGCCGTGATCGACGGTGCCGGCCACCTGGTCCAGGAGGACGCACCGGCCCAGCTCACCGCCGCCCTGCTGCCCTTCCTCACCGCCTGAGGAGCCGGCCGCGCCCTGAACCGGCGATCGCGGCGTGCCGGGGTGCCGGGCGGCTTCTCCTCAGAGGCCGGCGAGGCGTTCCGGCCAGTCGCCACCGTGCGGCACCAGGGTGACCGTGCGGGTGTCGTCGTCGAGACGGTCGATCCGCACCTCCAGGCGCGCGTCGGCCAGCTGCTCGACCAGCCCCGCACCCCACTCGACCACGGTCACCGACTCCTCGGTACTCGCGTCCAGGTCCAGGTCGTCGACCTCCAGCGCGCCGCCGAGCCGGTACGCGTCGACGTGCACCAGGGGCAGCGTCCCGCCGCGGGCCGGATCGGGCGGGTGCACCCGGGCGATCACGAACGTCGGGCTGGTGACGTCGCCGCGCACCCCCAGCCCGACACCGATGCCCTGGGTCAGCGCGGTCTTGCCGGCGCCGAGCGGGCCGACCAGCACGACCAGGTCGCCGGTGCGCAGCAGCCCGGCCAGCCGCTCGCCGAACGCCCGCGTGTCGTCCACTGTGGACAGTTCATGGTGGACGGTGTCGATCACGCACCACTCCTCTTCTTCGCGGCCGCCACGAGCAGCACCCGGAGCGGCTCGGCGACCGCCTCCGGGTACTCCAGCAGCGCCATGTGTCCGGCATCCGGCAGTACCAGCAGCGTCGCGTTCGGCAGCAGCCGGGTGATCTCCTGCGCGTGCGACAGCGGCGTGAACACGTCCTTGTCGCCCGCGATCACCAGCACCCGACTGTGCCGCAAGGCTTCCAGCGCCTGGTACCGGCGGTGCCCGTACAGCGTCTTGACGTAGCCGGCGATCGACTCGACCGAGGTACGCGCGTTCATCCGCTCCACGTAGCGCACCACGGCCGGGCTCGGCGCGGCACCGGCGAACCCGTACCGCCGGGTCAGCAGGTACGCGAGGTCGCCGGCGGCGTCGCGGGCCCGGTCGATGATCCCCGGAGTCAGCTTCGCCGCGTTCGCCAGCGCCGGCAGCAGGCTCGCCCGCGGCAGCAGTTTCGGCAACCCCAACGGAACCCCGGCCAGCTCACCGGCCGAGGTGGAGATGAGCGCCACGGCACGCACCCGGCCGTGCTGCTCGAACAGCTCCGGATGGCGCTCGGCCAGCGCCATGATCGTCATCCCGCCCATGGAGTGACCCACCAGCGCGACCGGCCCGTCCGGCGCGACCTCCTCCAGCACCCGCCACAACGCGCCGCCGAGCGCATCGATCGAGTACTCCCCGGCCGGGTGGCGGCCGGACCGGCCGTGCCCGGGCTGGTCGTACGCGACGATGCGCAGCCGCGGCGAGGTCAGCTCCGACAGCGCCTTGCGCTGGAAGTGGAACGTGCCGGAATCCAGCGCGTAGCCGTGCACGAACACGACGGTCAGCGCCGGCGAGCCCCGCCCCGGCGGCTCCACCACCTCGACGTGCAGATCCACCCCGTCGTCGGTGGTGACGATCAGCTCGGCGTCCACCGGCAGCGCGTCGAACGGCTCGTCCCGGTACGGGTCGGCCGCGGCGGGCGTGCGATCGCGCCGGGTCAGCAGCGCCCGCACCGCGATGCCACCGGCGACCCCGGCGGCCGCGGCGCCGACGGCCGCGCCGACCAGCCCGGCGGTACGGGCCCTGCTGCGTCGTTCGGCCATTACGACGCGCCGCCGACGTAGCGCCGCACCGCGCGCGAGACGCCCAGCCGGCACACCACCTCGTAGCTGATCGTGCCGACCACGTCGGCCCAGTCGTCGGCGGTCGGCTCGCCGTCGTCGCCCGGGCCGAACAGCACCGCGACGTCCCCGTCGGCCACCGGGTCGTCCCCCAGGTCGACCACGAACTGGTCCATGCAGACCCGCCCGGCGATCGTTCGGCGGGCGCCGCCGAGCCACACCTGCCCCGCGTTGCTCGCCGCCCGGAACACCCCGTCGGCGTAGCCGAGCGGGACCACCGCGAGCGTGCTCGGCCGCTCGGTGCGGTAGGTGTGCCCGTACGACACGCCGGCGCCCGCCGGCACCCGCTTGCCGATCAGCACCCGCGCCCGAACCGTCATCGCGGGCCGCAGCGGCGCCGCGGCCGGCCACCCGCGCACCGGCGACAGCCCGTAGCAGGCGATCCCCGGACGGACCAGGTCGAAGTGGGTGTCCGGCCTGGTCAACAGGCCCGCCGAGTTGGCCAGGTGGCGATGGGTCGGCCGCAGCCCGGCGCGCTCGGCGACCGCCAACGCGTCGTGGTACGCCGCGAGCTGCCGGTCGACGCTCGGATGCCCCGGCTCGTCCGCGCAGGCCAGGTGGCTCCACACGCCGACGACCTGCACCGCGCCGTCCGCCTGCGCCTTCGCCGCGGCGGTGACCAGGTCCAGCCAGCGATCCGCGGTCGCGCCGCCCCGGGACAGGCCGGTGTCGATCTTGAGGTGCACCCGGGCCGGCCGGCCGGCGGACCGCCCCGCCGCGGCGGCGTCGGCGAGGCCACCGAGCGTCGCGCAGGACAGGTCCACGTCTCGCCGCACCGCCGCGTCCACCGGGGTACCGGGCGCGATCAGCCAGGCCAGCAGCGGCGCCGTGATCCCCGCGTCACGCAGCTGGTACGCCTCGGGCAGGGTGGCCACGCCGAGCCAGCTCGCCCCGCCGCGCAGCGCCGCGCGGGCCGCCGGCACCGCGCCGTGCCCGTACCCGTCCGCCTTGACGACCGCCATCACCTCGGCCGACGTGAGCCCACCCAGCTGCGCCACGTTGCTCGCGATCGCGTCGAGATCGATCACCGCCTCGGCCTGCTCCATCCCCCCAGTGTTCCAGGTGCACCGCCCACCCCGCCCGCTGGCGCGCTGGTGGACGGGCGGGCGGCCGGCCCCGGCCGGGTCGGACCGAGGTGACGCCGCGCCGGGCCTCGAGCGGGTGGGCGACGGGGAGACAGGCGAACGGGGAGAGAGGCGTCTGGAACCTCTCTCCCCGTTCGACCCGGCGCCCGGACCATTCCGGTCGGTCCGGGTGCCAGGCCAAGGCGGCAATACCCCGCGAGGCGGGGAACGCCGCGCCCGGTGCCCGTCCGCACCCCCCAGTTCCGGGCGGGTACCGGCACGCGACGATCAACACCGCTGTGTGTGCGTCCCAACACGAATCGTTGTGGACCCTGGTCATGATGCCTGGCGATCTCCGCGCCGTCCACCGTCGATTCGTCGGCCCAGGCGCACACGGCACCGGCAGAACGACTCTGCGTAGCCGCATTCGTTCGCGGAAACGGCGCACACCGGACGGTCACCCGCCCCCGGAAGCGGTACGACCGCTACCCTGCGTGCCGTCCCGGCTTCCTCATCTGAAAGTGTTCGTCCTGCCGTTTCCGCTGGTCAGGGACCGGACAACGGGTCGAAGTGCGGACAGGACGTGCATCGCGGTCACGGGCCCGTGCCCGGCCGCCTCCCGGCCGGCGAGACCGTGCGCGAAGGCGGCGGCGATCGCGGCACGATCCGCCGGCAGCCCGGCCGCGAGCAGCGAGCCGAGCAGGCCGGACAGCACGTCGCCGGAACCGGCGGTGGCGAGCGCGGCGGTACCGGTCGAGTTGACCAGGCAGCGGCCGTCCGGCGTGGCGACCACCGTCCGGTCGCCCTTCAGCAGCACGATCACCCCCAGCCGGGCGGCCAACGCGCGCGCTGCCGCCGGTCGGTCGTCGCCCGGCTCGGCGCCGGACAACCGGGCGAACTCGCGGTCGTGCGGCGTCAGCACGGTCGGCGCGGCACGATCCCCGAGCCAACCGGCCGGATCCTCGGCCAGCAGCGTCAGGCCGTCCGCGTCCACGCACACCGGTACGTCGGCGGCGAGCGCCGCGCGCAGCTCGCCCTTCGCCCGCACGTCGGTACCGAGGCCGGAACCGACCACCCACGCCTGCACCCGGCCCGCGTCACCGACCCGGTCGGAGATCACCGCCGACGGCCAGGCCCGCCGCACGAAGTCGGCGGCGTGGCCGGCGTACCGGACGAAGCCGGCCGGACCCAGCAGCGCACCGCCGACCGACAGCACCGCCGCACCGCTGTACGCCTCGGAACCGGTCGCCACCCCGACCACCCCGCGGGTGTACTTGTCCGACAGCGGCCCCGGCACCGGCCAGTCGGCGCCGATGTCGCCGGCGTCCGGAACCGACAACACCGGTCCGGCCGGCGGCTCCAGCTGCGCCGGCAGGTAGGGACCCAGGCCGATGTCGATCAGCTCGACGAGCCCGGCCCGGGGCGCGGCCGGCCCCACCACCAGGCACGGCTTGTAGGTACCGAACGTGACGGTGACGTCGGCGCACACCGACTCGGCCGGCGCCGCGCCGGTGTCCACGTCGACCCCGGACGGTACGTCGACGGCCAGCACCGGCGCGCCCGTCTCGGCGACCGCCCGGACCGCCGCGAGGGCGTCCGGTCGCAGCCCCGGCCGGCCACCGATGCCGACGATGCCGTCGAGTACCAGGTCGACCGGGCCGGCCACCGAGTCGACCAGCCGGCCGCCGGCGGCGCGGAAGTCGGCCAGCCCGGCAGCGTGGGTGTGGTCGCCACCGAGCAGCAACGCCCGCACCTGCGCCCCGCGCCGGGCCAGCCGGGCACCGGCGAACAGCGTGTCCCCACCGTTGTTCCCCGCACCCACCAGCAGCAACACCCGCGACGAGTACACCCCGCGGTCGGCGAGCAGGCTCGCGGCCCGCACCGCGAGCCCGGCGGCGGCGCGCTGCATCAGCGCGCCGTCCGGCACCGTCGCCATCAGCGCCTGTTCCGCGGCGCGCACCTGCGCCACCCCGTACGCGTGCCTCATGACTCCCCCTCCGCGACGACCATGGCCGAGGCGATCCCCCGTCGTGCGACAGCGACAGGTGCCAGCGCTCGACGCCGTGTTCGGCGGCGGCGTCGGCGACGGTACCGGTGACCGCCAGCCACGGCCGGCCCGCCGAGTCGACGACCACCTCGCAGTCGCGCCAGTTCAGCCCGGCCGGTGCGCCGAGCGCCTTGGCCACCGCCTCCTTGGCCGCGAACCGGGCGGCCAGCGACTCCGGCGCGCGCGGACGGCCGACCGCCGTCACCCGCTCGTCGTCGGTGAACAACCGGTCCACCAGCATCGGCGTCCGCAGCAGCGCCCGCGCGAACCGCTCGACCAACACCACGTCCACTCCCACCCCGATGATCACGGCTCCACCCTGACACACCGCGGCGGGGCGTGAGCAACGTCGGCTGTGGCAGCCTGGAAGCCCACCCGCACCGCCTGCCGGCACCGCCCGTCGGCACCGCCCGCCCCCGGCACCCGCCCGACCGCCTCGCCTGCCGCCCGTATCACCTGGAGGAACGTGCCGATGACCGATCCGGACGACTACGACGAGAACCTCTGGCTGGAGGAGATCGACTCGCCGCGCGCGCTCGGCTGGGTCCGGGAACGCAACGCGGAGACGATCGCCGCGCTGTCCGGACCGGAGTTCGAGACGCTGCGGGCGTCGATCCGGGAGGTGCTCGACGCCGACGACCGGATCCCCTATGTCACCCGGCGCGGGGCGTACCGGTACAACTTCTGGCGCGACGCGGAGCACCCGCGCGGGCTGTGGCGCCGCACCACACCCGAGTCGTACCGCAGCGAGCAGCCGGTGTGGGAGACGGTGCTGGACGTCGACCGGCTCGCCGCCGACGAGGGCGAGAACTGGGTCTGGGACGGCGCGACCGTGCTGCGGCCGGACTACACCCGGGCGCTGGTGTCGCTGTCCCGGGGCGGGGCGGACGCCAGCGTGGTCCGCGAGTACGACCTCGCCCGGCGCGAGTTCGTCGCCGACGGTTTCGTGCTGCCGGAGGCGAAGACGTCGATCGACTGGATCGACGCGGACCGCATCTACGTCGCCACCGACTTCGGCCCCGACACCCTGACCACCGCCGGGCTGCCCCGCACCGTACGGGAATGGCGCCGCGGCACGCCGCTCGCCGACGCCGAGCTGGTGTACGCCGGCGAGCCCACCGACTCCGGCGTCTCGGCGTGGCACGACGACACCCCGGGCTTCGAACGCGACTTCGTCTCCCGTTCGGTCGACTTCTACCGCACCGAGTGGTACCTGCGCGACGGTGCCGCGCTGCGCCGCATCCCGGTGCCGGACGACGCGATCGCCGCCGTGCAGCGCGACTGGCTGCTGATCGAGCTGCGCTCCGACTGGCCGGTGGCCGGCACCACGCACCCGGCCGGTTCGCTGCTCGCCACCCGGTTCGAGGAGTTCCTCGCCGGCGGTGCCACAGCCGCACCCGAGCTGGTGGTGCTGTTCGCACCGGACGACCACACCGCGCTCGCCGGCTGGTCCTGGACCCGGCACCGGCTGATCGTCACCGAACTGCGGGACGTGTCGAGCCACCTGCGGGTACTCACACCCGCCGAATCGGGGCCGTGGCACGCGGCGACGCTGACCGCGCTGCCGGCGCACAGCGACGCGTCCGCGTTCGGTACCGACAGCGACGAGGACGACGAGTACCAGCTCACCGTGGAAAGCTTCCTGACCCCGTCCACCGTGCACCTCGGCACCGCGGGCGCGGGCGACGCGGTACCGGTGAAGCACGAGCCGCGCTACTTCGACGCGACCGGGCTGGCGGTGCGGCAGCAGTTCACCGCCTCGGCGGACGGCACGAAGGTGCCGTACTTCGTGGTCGGGCCGGACACCGACGAGCCGCTGCCGACCCTGCTGTACGGCTACGGCGGCTTCGAGATCTCCCTGCTGCCAGGCTATTCCGGCGTCATCGGCCGGGCCTGGCTGGCCCGCGGCTTCCGGTACGCGGTGGCGAACACCCGCGGCGGCGCCGAGTACGGCTCGCCCTGGCACACCGCCGCGCTGCGCGCGAACCGGCGCCGGGTGTACGACGACTTCGCCGCGGTGGCAACGGATCTGACCGAGCGCGGGCTCACCACACCGAGCCGGCTCGGCATCCTCGGCGGCAGCAACGGTGGGCTGCTGACCGCGCTGATGGCGATGCGCCGGCCGGAGCTGTTCGGCGCCGCCGTCAGCGAGGTGCCGCTGACCGACATGCGCCGCTACCACCGGCTGCTCGCCGGCGCGCTGTGGGTGCCCGAGTACGGCGACCCGGACGTCGCCGACGACTGGGCGTTCCTGCGCGAGTTCTCGCCGTACCACCAGATCCGGCCGGACGGCGAGTATCCGCCACTGCTGTTCACCACTTCCACCCGGGACGACCGGGTGCACCCCGGCCACGCCCGCAAGATGGTCGCCCGGCTGCGGGCGGCCGGCCACGACGTGTCGTACTACGAGAACATCGAGGGCGGCCACGCCGGGGCCGCCGACAACGCCCAGGCCGCGTTCCTGTCCGCCCTCGTGCACCACTTCCTGCACCGCCACCTGGCCGGCACCGAGTGTCCCCGGTAGACGGTCAGGACCAGATGTCCTGCGGACCGAACCGGCCACCGGCCAGCAGCCGGGCGAGGTCGGCCAGCACCGTCGCCGCCGCGGCCAGGTGCCACTCGGACGAGCGGCCCTTGGCCGTCGCGGCGACCATCCGGGCACACGCGGTGCCGAGCACCTCCGCCGCCACCGGCAGCGGCCCGGCCAGCAGCCGGGCGGCTGCGGCGATCCCCGCCGCGACGGCCGGATCCGTGTCGTCGAACCGGGTCTGCGCGGTGGCGTCGGCGGCGAACCGCTCGGCCCTCGCTGCGTCGTCGGTGAGCACCGCGCAGCACGCCAGCAGCCACGCCCGGTCGACCGGATCGCCGCAACCGTAGGCGATCCGTACCGCCTCCTCGACGGTCGCGGCATCGCAGCGCGGGCCGCCGGTCAGCACCTGGTAGGTCAGGACGGAGACCCAGGTGTTCGGCGTGGCCTGCGTCCGCGCGCACCGCAGCGCCTCCGCGGCCAGCTCGGCACCCCGGTCCGGATCGACCGCCGCGACGGTGACCGCAGCCGAGGCCAGCATGCTCGCCCGGGCGTCCGGGTCGTCCAGGTAGCCAGCGAGTCGCACCGCGCGCGCCGGATCGACCAGCGCCGCCGCCTGCCCGACCGACAGCAGGCCGTCCCGGCGCTGCTGCTGGTCCGCGATCCCCTCGACGAGCAACTCGGCGACCTCGATCAGCGCGGCGGCGCGGGCCGGCAGCACCGGCCGCAGGCCCGTGGCGAGATCCGCCAACGCCATCACCTGCCAGTACGGGTCGGGCGCGGCCAGCGCCGTCCGCGCCGCCGCGGACCCCAGCGGAGCCAGCTCGGGCAGTTCGGCCGCGGCCAACCCGACCAGCACCTCGCCGAGCGCGCCGGCCCGGAACCGGACGTCGTGGGTGGTCCGGGCGACCGCGTCGGCCTCGACCGCGAGCTGCCGGGCCCGATCCGGCGCCACCGACGCCATCGCGGCGGCCAGGTGCGCCAACGCCGGCGCCCGGTCGGCCGGCGCGGACACCCGGCGGGCGAGCTGCTCCGCCTGGGCCAGCAGCCGGTACGCCTGGTCGGCCCGGACCCGCCGCGGGTCCGCCGGGCCGCCTACCGGGGCGGACCGGGCGAGCAGCCCGAGCAGCGCGCCGTGCACGCCGACCAGTTCCGGCTGGTTGACTCCGGTGGGCGCCACCCCCAGCTCGCGATGCAGCACGGTGGCCACCAGCGGCATCCGGCTCATCCCGCCCACCAGGAACATCGGCCCGGGCAGCGGCAGTGCCAGGCCGGCCGCCCGGAGCACCGCCCGCAGCGCCTCGACGGCGTCGCCGACCATCGGCTCGGCGATGCCCTCCAGCTCGGCGCGGGAGATCGGGGCGTCGACGCCGACCAGCGGTACGTGCACGCTCGCCTGCGGGGTGCGGGACAGCATCTCCTTCGCGGCCCGTACGTCGTCGAGCAGCTGCTGCCGCGCCCGCCGGTCGTCCGGCGTGTCCGGCACCCGGAGCCGCTGCCACCCGGCGGGATCCCGCTCCCGGTGGGTGCGGTCGAGGTGGTCGATCAGCTCGTCGTCCAGGTCCAGCCCGCCGGCCTCGGCGAGCCGTTCGGTCGCCAGGATCCGGTCGCCGAACACCACCGAGACTGCGGCGGTACCGCCGAGATCGAGCACGGTCAGCGGCGCGGCCTGGGCGCCGAACAGCCGGTGGAAGTACCGGGCGGCGGCGATCGGCGCCGCCTCCAGCAGCGCCCTGCCCAGTCCCGCCGACTCCGCTGCCACCGTCAGCACCGACCGTTCCCGCTCTGCCCAGCCGGCCGGGCACAGCAGCACCACCGTGCCGGGCGCGGCTCCGCCGACCCGGGCCGCTTCCGCGGCGACCCGGCCGAGCACCGCCGCCAGCGCCGTGACGACCGGTACGTCGGCGCCCAGCTTCACCGTCTCGTCGGCGATGCGCAGCAGCGGGTTCGGCTCGTACCGCTCCGGGGCGAGCCGGGCGGCGTGCACCGCGTCCCGGCCGGCGAGCAGGCCTCCGTCGGGTTGGGCGAACACCGCCGACGGCAGCAGCGGCGAGGAGTCGAACAGCAGCGGTTCGACCCGCCCGTCCGGGTGGCCCAGCATCGCCACCGTGTGCACCGCGCCCAGCTGGACCGCCAGCCCGCATCCCACCGCCATCGGGGCCCTCCGTCCGATCGGCGCGCAGGCCACGCCTGCCGTACCGCTCCGACCGTAGCCACCCCGGCCAACAGCCGACACCCGGCGACGACCAGCGCTGTTGTTAGCGTGGACGGATGGAACATCGGAGACTGGGTGGTAGCGGGTTGCAGGTCAGCGCCGTCACGTACGGCAACTGGCTGACCCACGGCAAGGACACCGAGCGGGTGGCGCGGGAGTGCGTCGCCGCCGCGCTCGACGCCGGCATCACCACGTTCGACACCGCCGACGTGTACGGCGCGCCCGACTACGGCGCCGCCGAGGAGGTGCTGGGCGGTGCGCTGGCGTCGGTGCGCCGGGCCGGCTACGTGCTGTGCACCAAGGTGTGTGGCCGCACCGGGCCGGGCGCGAACGACCAGGGCCTGTCCCGCAAGCACATCCTGGAGAGCTGCGACGCCTCGCTGCGCCGGCTCGGCACCGACCACATCGACCTGTACCAGGCGCACCGGTACGACGACGGCACGCCGCTGGAGGAGACCATGGTCGCGTTCGCCGACCTGGTACGGCAGGGCAAGGTCGGCTACCTCGGTACCTCGGAGTGGCGGCCGGACCAGATCGAGGCGGCCGCCGCGCTCGCCGCCGAGCTGCGGGTGCCGCTGATCTCCAACCAGCCGCAGTACTCGATGCTCTGGCGGGTGATCGAGCCCGAGGTGGTGCCGACCTGCGAGCGGCTCGGCATCGGCCAGATCGTCTGGTCGCCGGTCGCGCAGGGCGTGCTGACCGGCAAGTACCTGCCGGGCCAGCCGCTACCCGCGGGCAGCCGGGCGACCCAGGAGCGCGGCGGCCGGTTCGTCGGCCGGTACCTGGGCGACGCCGTGCTGTCCGCCGTGCAGCGGCTGCGGCCGATCGCCGACGAGCACGGGTTGACGCTGGCGCAGCTGGCGATCCGCTGGGTGCTGACGAACCCGGCGGTGTCCAGCGCGATCCTCGGCGCCTCCCGGCCGGAGCAGGTGCGCGACAACGCGGTGGCGGCCGGCGCGGTGCTGGACGCGGACACGCTGGCCCGCATCGACGCCGCGTTCGTCGACCCCGACCTCGGCGACCTGGTCGAACGCGATCCCGGCAAGATCGCCACCCCGTTCGCGGTCCGGGACGGCTGGCAGCGCGGCTGACCGTCCGTCCACAGTAGACAGAAAGTGCCGGGTTCGCCCGCACCGTGGGCGGACCCGGCTCACCGTTTCGGCGGGGCCGGCAGGGTGCGGGCGCACCCGGCGAAGTCGGCCACCAGCCGGTTGCGATCGCCGGCCCGGGTCGCGAGTACCACGTGGCTCGGCTCCACCCCGTCCAGCGGCACCACGGTCAGATCGGCCCGGAGCATCTCGATACCGTTCACGACGGGCACGATGGCCACCGCCGCACCGGCCGCGACGAGTTCGATCTTGTCCTCGACCGACTCGATGTACGGGCCGTCCGGTGCCGGGCTGCCGTCCGGGCGCGGGTCGATGCGCCAGAACGCGTCCCACTCGGGGTCGGCCGCCCGGGTCACCGGCTCGTCGGCGATGTCGGCGAGCGTGACCGACCGGCGGCCGGCGAGTCGGTGGTCGGCCGGCAGCAGCAGCGCCCGCGGCTCGTCGTACAGGATCGTCACGTGCAGCCCGTCCGGCGCCAGCGGCAACCGGGTGACGACGGCATCGACCCGGTGGTCCAGCAGGGCGGCCCGCGGCTCGTCCAGGTTCAGGTGGCGGGTTGCGATCTCGGCGTCCGGGTGCCGGCGGCGCAACTCGCGGACGGCCGGGGTGACGATGATGTTCGTGGTGAAGCCGATCGTGACCCGGCTCGGGTCGGCCGCGGCCCGGGTCCGGGCCACCGCCTTCGCCGCCGCGGCCAGCATCGAGCGGGCCAGCGGCAGGAACACGGCACCGGCTTCGGTGAGCGCGGTGCCCTGCGGCGAACGGTCCAGCAGCCGCGCCCCGACGCCCTGCTCCAGCCGCCGGATCTGGCGGCTGAGCGACGACTGGGTCAGGTGCAGCTCGGTCGCGGCGCGGCCGAAGTGGCGGTGCGTGGCGACCACCACGAAGCACCGGACGAGCCGCAGGTCCAACTCGGCGTTCGTCATGCGTCCAGCGTAACCACCCGAGGCGCCCGGTCTCACCTCTGAATATTGCTGCTGAACTGCGATGATGCATGAATCGAGATGCGCTGTGCGGATCTCTCATTGGACCCTGCGCACGGCGCCCCCGCACGATGGACAGGGCCGCAGACCGCGGCCTCGCACCGTCGAACGAGCGGACCGCAACGATGAACGAGATCTGGATCCTCGGCGCGACCGGCCGGACCGGCCGCGCCATCGCCGCCCGACTGGCCGCCAGCGCCACCCCGGTACTGGTCGGGCGGGACCGGGCGCGCCTCGCGGCGCTGGCCGACACGTTCCCCGGGCCGGCCCGGGTGGTACCTGCCGGATCGGTCGACGAGGCAGCCGCCCGGCTGCGGGACGCCGCGCCGCCGGTCGTGGTGAACACGATCGGCCCGTTCACCAGCACCATGCCGGCGGTCGTCGCGGCGCTGCCGCCCGGCACCCACTACGTCGACCTGGCGAACGAGCTGCCCGCGGTCGCCGGGCTGCTCGACCGGCACGACGACGCCGTCGCCGGCCGGCACTGCCTCGTCACCGGCGGCGGCTACGGCGTGCTCGGCACCGAAAGCGTGGTACGCCGGTTGTGCGCGGACCGGCCGACCCCCGCCCGGGTCCGCGTCGACGCGGTACCCATGGTGCGCAACGAACCCGGCCGGTTGGGGCCGGCGCTCGCCGCGAGCATCGTCGACGGCCTCGCCGCCGGCGGACTCCGGTACGAGCGGGGCCGGCTGGTGCGGACCCGGCTCGGCAACGACCCGGCCCGGCTGACCCTCCCGGACGGTACGACCGCGCGCACCGCCGGCGTGCCGACCGGCGAGCTGGTGGCCGCGCAGCGGGCCAGCGGCGCCCCGGCGGTGGTGGCCGCGTCGAGCATGGCGCCGTCGGGTACGGCGGCCCGGGCGGTGCTGCCGGCCGTGACGGCGCTGCTGTCCCGGCCGTCGATCGGCGGCTTCGCGAAGCGCCGGTTGGCCCGCGTCCAGGTCGCCGACCGGCCGCCGGCCCGCCCGTTCACCTGGGCGCACGCCCGCGCCTGGTGGTCGGACGGCAGCAGCCGGGAGGGGTGGCTGCGGGCCGGCGACGCGATGGCGTTCACCGTGGCTACCGCCGCGACGCTGGCCGAACGGCTCGCGGCCGGCGCCGGCCGCCCCGGTGCGTACACCCCGGCCGCGCTGTTCGGTCCCGACCTCGCCGTCACCGCGGGCGCCGAGTTCCTCCTCGACCCCGCGCGCACAGCGGACTGACCCGATCGCGCCGGTCGCCGCGCCGGGGTGCCCAGACGCCGGCTGGGCGTGCCGGCGCCGGTCGCCGCGCCGAGATCCGGGCACCGAGGGCCGACGCCGCGGCCGGTGCGCTTGCCCCCGGTGGTATCAACGGGCCTGGGTCGGAACGGCGCCCGGCAGGCGAGCAAGGCGGGGAGACAGGTGCACGACGATTTCCGGCTCGGCATCGACTACGGCACGTCCAACACCGTCGCCGTCCTCGCCTGGCCGGACGGTCGCGCCCGGCCGCTGCTGTTCGACGGATCCCCGGTGCTGCCCTCGGCGGTGTGCGCCGGCGCGGACGGCACGCTGATCACCGGCCAGGAAGCGGCGCGCGCCGCCCGCCTCGCACCGGAGCGGTTCGAGCCGAACCCGAAACGCCGCATCGACGAACTCGACGTGCTGCTCGGCGACCGCACCTACCCGCTGAGCGAGCTGGTCGCGGCGACGCTGCGTCGGGTGGCCGCGGAAGCGACCCGCATCGCCGGCGCGCCGGTCGCCGACGTCACCATCACCCACCCGGTCGAGTGGGGTCCGGCCCGGCGCGCGCTGCTGACCGAGGCCGCCGACCGCGCCGGACTGTCCCGGCCGACGCTGGTGCCCGAGCCTGTCGCCGCCGCCACCTACTTCGTCGACGTGCTGGACCACCGGGTGCCGGTCGGCCACGGTGTCGTCGTGTACGACCTGGGCGGCGGCACGTTCGACGCGTGCGTCGTCCGCCGCGGCGCCGACGGCTTCGAACCCCTCTCCTACCAGGGGCTCGACGACATCGGCGGCGTCGATCTCGACGCGCTGGTCGTCGAGATCGTCGGTCAGGTTGCCGGGGCGCAGGCACCGGACGAGTGGCAGCGGCTGGCGCACCCGAGCAACCCGGCCGAGCTGCGCCACTCCCGGACCCTGTGGGAGGACGCCCGGCTGGCCAAGGAGGCGCTGTCCCGGCAGAACACCGCCGGCATCTTCGTCCCGCTGGTCGACCGGGACGTGCACGTCACCCGGGAACAGTTCGAGTCGGCTGCCCGCGCGGCGCTGACCCGTACGGCCGAGGCGACGCTGTCGGCGATCAGGCAGGCCCGGATCACCCCCGCCGACGTCGCCGGCCTCTTCCTCGTCGGCGGATCCACCCGGGTACCGATGGCGGCGACGCTGCTGCACCAGCGGGTCGGCCTCGCGCCGATCGCACTGGAACAGCCCGAGATCGTCGTCGCCGAGGGCGCCCTGCACCACCGCACCGCCACTGGCACCGCGGCGCCGGCCACCCTGCTCGGGCCGTACCCGCCGCGGCCGGCGCCGGGCGGCCTCGGCGATCCGGGCCCGGTCTCCGCCGTGCCCGACGCCCCGGGGCAGGTGTCGGCCGGGCCCGGCGGCGCCGGCGCGACGTCGGGCTGGCCCGGTGGCCCGGTGGCCGGGGTGCACGGCGACCACAGCCAGGCGTGGCGAGCCCCCGATGGGGCCGCACCGGTGTCGGCGATGCCGGGTGCCGCGTCTCCCGTGTCCGCGCCCGCGCTGTCGTCGACGCCGCCCGCTGCCATGGCGTACCAGGCGGGGACGCCCTCGCCAGTGCCGGCCGCCTCGGTGCCGGGTGCCTCGGTTTCGGGCTCCCCGGCGCCGAATGCGGGTGGTGCCGGGCCTGCGAGGCCGGCCGCGTCAGCCCACACCCTGCGCCGTCGTCGCCGTCTCGGTCTGGTGCTCGGGATCTGCGTGACCGTGCTCCTCCTGGTCGCCATCGCCGCCGGCGCGATCTACGAGCAGCGGAACGCCCCCCGCGCGCTGCCCGCCGACCTGCGCTCACACGCCTGCAAGTACATCGACATGACGCCGCTCTACACGAAGTTCGGGGTCCCGAAACCGAGTGCGAAACCCGTCCCGAATGGCCACTCCGGGACCGACCTGTGCTCGCTGGACACCATCGGCAAGGGCCGTCCCAAGATCGACGTCAGCGGGGTCACGTTCAACGTCGACTCGCAAGGCAGCAGGACATCCGGCGAGTACACCGACTTCGTCGCCGCGATGCGCCTGAACCACGACTACCCGGTGAAGAAGCTCTCGATCGGTGACGAGGCGGTCGTCGGCCCACTGCCCGACTTCATCGCCGCCCAGAACACGGGTGCACCATCGCCCGCGCCGTCAGGCCCGGCCGGCGACGGTGTCGGCTACGGCCTGGAGATCGTGGTGCGCAAGGCGGATTACCTGATCCTGATCGAGGTCGACCTCGATTTCGGCGAATGGTTGGAGGGGGCTCCCCGGCCCACCATTCCGCGAGAACGGCTCGATACCGAGGCGGACGCGCTCGCCCAGGTCGCCAGGGCGAGCCTCCGGAAGGTGTCCGCGGTGATGCACTGACGTCCCCGGTTCGGCACTGCCCGGTCGCGGGGCGGTGCCTGGTCGCGGGGCGGTGCCTGGTCGCGGGGCACTGCCTGATCGTGGGGGCGGCGCCTGGTCGCGGGGCGGTGCCGGGGCCGGTCGCGCGGCAGGCGGGTCGACGCCGCGGGCCGCCGTCACTCGACGGGCGTGCGCGGAGCGGTGAAGGTGCGGCGGTAGGTGTCCGGGGGTACCCCGACGGTGCGGTGGAAGTGCCGGCGCAGCGTCGCGGCGGTACCCATGCCGGTCGCCGCGGCGATGGCGTCGATCCCGTCGTCGGTGCGTTCCAGCAGTTCCTGGGCGCGGCGGATCCGTTGGGACAGCAGCCACTGCAGCGGCGTGGTACCGGTCGCGGCCCGGAAGTGCCGGCCCAGGTTGCGGGGGCTCATGCTGGCGCGGCGGGCCAGGTCGGTCACGGTCAGCGGCCGGTCCAGCCGGGCCAGCGCCCAGTCGAACAGGCCGGCGAGCGGCACCGCGTCGGATGCCGGTACCGGGGCGGTGACGAACTGGGCCTGCCCGCCGTCCCGGTGTGGCGGTACGACCAGGCGACGGGCCACGGCGTTGGCGACCGCCGAACCGTGGTCGAGGCGTACCAGGTGCAGGCAGAGGTCCATCGCGGCGGCCTTGCCGGCGGAGGTGAGCACGCTGCCGTTGTCGACGTAGAGCACGTCCGGGTCGACCGTCACCCGCGGGTGGCGGGCGGCGAGCGCGGCGGTGTGCGCCCAGTGCGTGGTGGCCCGCCGGCCGTCCAGCAGCCCCGCCGCGGCCAGCACGAACGCGCCGGTGCACAGCGACGCGACGCGGGCGCCGGCCGCGTGCGCCGCCCGTACCGCGTCGACCAGGTCGGCCGGCGGGTCCGCGTCGACGTCGGCCCAGCCCGGCACGATCACCGTGTCGGCGGACCGTAGCCGGTCGAGACCGCCGTCCGGGACCACCTGGAACAGGCCGACCGGCACCGGGCGCGGCCCGCAGAGGGCGACCTGGTAACGCTCGGTGGCGGGCCCACCGCCGAAGACCTCGTGTGCCATCGACAGTTCCAGGCTCAGCATGCCGTCGGTGACGGCGAACGCGACGGTACGCATGTCCGAAACTATACGCGAGTTGGCGTTCCCGCCACTCGTGCCGGCGGCCCGGCGCTGCCAGGCTGGTCCCCGTCCACCGGTACGAGCAGGGCGGAGAGCCATGAACACGAACCACCAGATCGCGGTGTACGGCGCCTACGGCCACACCGGCCGCTTCGTCGTCGCCGAACTGCGCGACCGCGGTTTCCGCCCGGTCCTGTCCGGCCGCGACGAGCACCGGCTGCGGGCTCTCGCGGCGGCCCACCCGGGTACCGAGGTGCGGCCGGCCGCGGTCGACGACCCGGCCGCGCTCGACCGGGCACTGGCCGGCGTCGCCGCCGTGATCAACTGCGCCGGGCCGTTCGCCACCACCGCCGGGCCGGTGGTCGAGGCCGCCCTGCGCGCCGGCATCCCCTACCTGGACGTCGCCGCCGAGATCGAGGCGAACCTGGACACGTTCCGGCACTTCGGCGACCGCGCCCGGGCCGCCGAGGCGATCGTGGTCCCCGCGATGGCCTTCTACGGCGGCCTCGGCGACCTGCTGGTCAGCGCGGTGCTGGCCGGCGAGACCGGCGCCGACGAGGTGCACGTCGGGTACGGGCTGAGCAGCTGGCACCCGACCGCCGGGACGCGCGCCGCGGGGGTGGTGTCGAGCCGGCGGCGGGACGGCCGGCGGGTGCGCTACCAGGACGGCCGACTGCAGTACCACGACGGCCAGCCGACGACCCTGACCTGGGACTTCCCGGCGCCGATCGGTTCGCGGACGGTGCTCGCGGAGTTCACCATGGCCGACGTGGTCACCGTGCCCAGCCACCTCGACGTCGGGGAGGTGTGCACGTACATGACCGCCGAGGCGGCCCGGGACATCGCCGCGCCGGACACCCCCACGCCGGCCGCCGTGGACGAGCGGGGCCGCTCCGCGCAGACGTTCGTGGTCGAGGCCCTGGTCCGCAGCAGGGGGACCGAGCGGCGGGCGGTGGCACGCGGGCAGGACATCTACGCGGTCACCGCACCGCTCGTGGTGGAGGCGGTACGCCGCGTTCTCGGCGGCGAGACCAGGACCGTCGGCGTCGCGTCGGCCGGCGAGATCTTCGACCCGGCCGGCTTCCTCCGGGCCCTCGCCGACCGCGGCGCCCTCGACGTGTCCCTGTGACGTCGAGTCCCGCCGATCAGGACGCCCGCCGGCCCCGCGGGCTACTCGACGGTGACGGACTTGGCCAGGTTACGGGGCTGGTCGACGTCGTGGCCGCGGGTGGTGGCGATCTCGGCGGCCAGCACCTGCAGCGGCACCGTCGTCACCAGCGGCGCGAGCAACGTCGGCGTGCGCGGCACGTACACCACGTGGTCGGCGTGCGGCGCGACCGCGGTGTCGCCCTCCTCGGCGATCGCGACGACCCGGGCGCCGCGGGCCCGTACCTCCTGGATGTTGGAGATCATCTTGTCGTGCAGCACGGCCCGGCCGCGCGGCGACGGCAGTACGCAGATCACCGGGGTTCCGTTGTCGATCAGGGCGATCGGGCCGTGCTTCAGCTCGCCGGCGGCGAACCCCTCGGCGTGCATGTACGCCAGCTCCTTGAGCTTGAGCGCACCTTCCAGCGCCACCGGGTAGCCGACGTGCCGGCCGATGAACAGCACCGACGGCGCGGAACCGAGCGACCGCCCCAGCTCCCGTACCGGCTCCATGATGGCCAGCACCTCGTCCACCTTGGACGGCATGGCCGTCAGCTGCGCGACCACCGCGGCGACCTCGTCCGCGTACTTGATGCCGCGCACCTGCGCCAGGTGCAGCCCCACCAGGTAGCACGCCACCAGTTGGGTCAGGAAGGCCTTCGTCGAGGCGACCGCCACCTCCGGCCCGGCGTGCGTGTAGAGCACCGCGTCGGACTCGCGCGGGATCGTCGAGCCGTTGGTGTTGGAGATCGCGAGCACCCGCGCCTTCTGCACCTTCGCGTGCCGCAGCGCCATGATGGTGTCCATCGTCTCGCCGGACTGCGAGATCGCCACCACCAGCGTCGAGCGGTCCAGCACCGGATCGCGGTAGCGGAACTCGCTGGCCAGTTCCACCTCGCACGGGATCCGGGTCCAGTGCTCGATCGCGTACTTCGCGACCAGCCCGGCGTGGTAGGCGGTGCCGCACGCGACGATGAAGATCTTGTCCACGTCGCGCAGGTCCTGGTCGGACAGCCGCACCTCGTCGAGGGTGATCTCGCCGGCCTCGGTGAGCCGGCCGCGCAGCGTGTCGGCGACCGCCTTCGGCTGCTCGGCGATCTCCTTGAGCATGAAGTAGTCGTAGCCGCCCTTCTCGGCGGCGCCGGCATCCCAGTCCACGTGGTACTGCTGGGTCACCGCGGGGGTGCCCGCGAAGTCGGTCACCTGGTAGCCGTCCGCGGTGATCGCGACGACCTGGTCCTGGCCCAGCTCGACCGCGTCCCGGGTGTGCTCGATGAACGCCGACACGTCCGAGGCGAGGAAGTACTCGCCGGCCCCGACGCCGACGACCAGCGGCGAGTTGCGGCGCGCGCCGACCACCAACCCGGGCTCGTCCACCGACACCGCCAGCAGGGTGAAGGCGCCGGTCAGCCGCGCGCAGACGGCCCGCATCGCGGCCACCAACCCGGTGCCGGCGGCACCGTCTTCGAGCGCCCCGGCGGTACCGTCGTCGAGCGCCCCGGCGCCCACCGGTGCGGCAACCTCGTCGGCGGTGCCCCGGCCGCCGACGGCCGCGCCGCCGGCGGCCACCGCGGCGGCACCGGCACCCACGCCGGCCGGTACCGCGGTGCGAGCCAGTTCGGCGGCGAGCAGGTGCGCGACGACCTCGCTGTCGGTGTCGCTGGCGAGCTCGACCCCGGCAGCCTCCAGCTCGTCGCGCAGCCGGGCGAAGTTCTCGATGATGCCGTTGTGGATCACCGCGACCCGGCCGTCCGCGGAGGCGTGCGGGTGCGCGTTGCGGTCGGTCGGCGCGCCGTGCGTCGCCCACCGGGTGTGCCCGATGCCGCTGACCGCGGCGCGCATCCGGTCGGCCGGTGGCAGCTCGGCCAGCGCCTTGGTCAGGTTGGTCAGCTTCCCGGCCCGCTTCACCACCCGGACTTCGTCGTCGGCGACGACGGCGACGCCGGCCGAGTCGTACCCCCGGTACTCCAGCCGGCGGAGCCCGTCCACGACGACGGTGCACGCCGGCCGCGCTCCCACGTACCCCACGATGCCGCACATGCCGGCAGGGTAGCAGCGAAACGCGCAGCCTCGATGCGCAGTCCCCGATGTTTCACGCAGCCGATTTGATCGGAAACACCATTCGACACCAAGATGAGCAACAGGCGTCCTCGGTACGAACGCGTCACAGCGCCGCAGCCGGATCCGTGCCAGACTGCGCGTCGTGTACATCCTGCTGCTCGACTACCAGAAGCCGCTGAGCGAGATCGACGCGCTGCTTCCGGAACACCGCGCCTACCTCGACCGGTACTACGCGGACGGCACGTTCGTCCTGTCCGGGCGGCAGGTGCCGCGGACCGGCGGGGCGATCCTGGCCCGCGGCGTCGACCGGGCCACGCTGGACAAGATCATCAACGAGGACCCGTTCACCCGGTCCGGCGTGGCGCGCTACCGGGTGGTGGAGGTCGAGCCGACCCGGACCGCCGCGGGCGTCGACTCCGTCTTCGGCTGAACCGCCCGTCGCCGCGACACGGTCAGCGCCGACCCGGCGACGATCAGCAGCAGCCCGGCCGCCGCCGACACCGTGAACGGCTCGTGCAGCGCGAGCGCCCCGTACGCCAGCGAGAACACCGGCGCGAGGTAGGCGACCAGGCTCGCGGTGCCCGCGCCGGAGCGGGTGATCAGCACGTTGAACAGCAGGAAGCCGCCGGCCGTGCAGGCCACCCCGAGCACCGCGAGCGCGCCGAAGGTGCCCGCGGCCGGCACCGCGCGCGGCAGGCTCACCGCCGCGACCGGGGCGACCAGTACCGCGGCGACCGCCTGGCCGGCGGCGGTGACCGGCAGCGTCGGCCGACCCGGCAGCAGCAGCCCGAGCAGCAGCGCGCCGATCGCGTAGCTGGCCGCCGCAAGCGTCACCAGTACCGCGCCGACCGGGTCCGGCGGCCCGGCCGAGCCGAACGGCTGCACCAGTGCCGCCACCCCGGCGAGCCCCACCCCGACGCCCGCCAGCTGCACCGCGCGCACCCGGGCGCCGCGCACCATCAGCGGGGTCAGCAGTACCAGCCACAGCATCTGGGTGGACACCAGCAGGCTCGCCGTACCGGTCGCGATCCGGCCCTCGCCGAACGCGATCAGCAGGTACGGCAGCACCATCTCGAACAGCGCGAACAGGGTGATCCGCGGCCAGTCACCGCGCAGCGCGGCGAACGGCCGCCGGTTCGTCGACCGGGCCAGCGCACCCAGCACCCCGGCACCGATGGCGAGCCGCCCGAACACCACCACCGGCGCGGACAGGCCGCGCAACGACAGGTCGATGAACAGGTACGAGGCGCCCCAGGTGGCGGACAGCACGAGCAGCAGGAGCAGCGAACGTCGACTCACGGAAACTACTGTGCGTCGATTTCCTTGCCAGCAGTAGAGGGGAATTGACGCAGGGGTGTTAAGTAGAACTTATGATCGACGTGGCCCGCCTGATGGTCCTGCGTGCGGCCGCCGCCCGGGGCAGCCTGAGCGCCGCCGCACGCCTGTTGCGAATCACACCGTCGGCCGTATCACAGCAGGTCGCGGCGCTGGAGCGGCAGGTCGGCGTGCCGCTGGTCGAGCGCCGCACCACCGGCATCACGCTCACCGCGCCGGGCCGCGCGCTGGTGGCCACTGCGGACGTCATCGCCGCCGAGCTGGCGAAAGCGGAGCGTCACATCGCCGAGATCGCCGAGGGGACCCGCGGCCGGCTCACCGTCGCCACCTTCGCCTCCGCCGGTCAGCGGCTGCTGCCGCAGGCGGTCAGCGCACTCGCCGCCGACCGCCCGGACGCCGAGGTCACCGTGCTGGAGTACGAGCCGTTCGACGCGGTCCCGCGGCTACGGCGCGGCGACGCCGACCTCGCCATCGTCTACCACTTCGGCTCGCCCCGGCCGCCGGACGACTGGGGCGTCGGCGAGTCGCTGCGGTACGTGCGGCTGCGCCGGGACCCGGTCCGGGTCGTGCTGCCCGCCGACCACCCGCTGGCGGGCCGGCGCACCGTGGCCTTCGCCGACCTCGCGGACGAACGCTGGGTGCAGGGCTGGGCCGACGTCGGGGCGCTGCTCGACCACCACGCCGCGGTCGCCGGCTTCACCCCGCGGGTCGCCTGCTACGCCAGTGACTACCTGTTCATGCAGTCGGTGGTGGCCGCCGGAATGGGCATCGCGCTGGTACCTACCGTCGCACTGGCCAACCCGCCGGGCGAGATCGTCGCCCGGCCCCTCGACCCGGAACCGGTCCGGCACGTCGGCGCCGTCTACCCGATCGGCCGCTGGCACTCCCCGCTCACCGAGGAACTGCTCGCCCGGCTGCGCGCCACCGTCGCCGACTGACCCGCCGCCACGCCCACCGTCACCGGCCGACGCCCGGCCGCGTCCGCGCCGCGGAGCGGGTGTTCTGCTCGTGCCGGAACCGCGCCGCCGGCACGCCGGGCGGCCGCGGCAGGTCGGTCAGATCGGGCTGGCGGCACGGACCGCGGCGGCGATCTTCTCCGCCGTCTCGGCGGCCTGCGGCTGCGTCGCCGCCTCCACCATCACCCGGATCAGCGGCTCGGTACCGGAGGGGCGAAGCAGCACCCGGCCGCTGTCCCCGAGTTCCCGCTCGGCGCTCGCCACCGAGTCCTGCACGCCGGTGTCCGCGGCGGCCGCCTTGTCCGCCACCCGCACGTTGAGCAGCACCTGCGGCAGCGGCCGGACCACCGCGGCCAGTTCGGCCAGGCTCGCGCCGGTGGCCGCCATCCGGGCCATCAGCTGCAGCGCGGTCAGCGTGCCGTCCCCGGTCGTCGCGTGCTGCGGCAGCACCACGTGACCGGACTGCTCGCCGCCCAGCGCCAGGCCGCGGGAACGGAGCAGCTCCAGCACGTACCGGTCGCCGACCGCGGTCGTCGCGACCTCGATGCCGTGCTCGCGCATCGCCAGGTGCAGGCCCAGGTTGCTCATCACCGTGACGACCAGCACGTCGTCGGTCAGCGCGCCGGACTCCCGCATCGCCAGCGCCAGGATGCCCATGATCTGGTCGCCGTCGACGGCCGTACCGTCGGCGGTCACCGCCAGGCAGCGATCGGCGTCCCCGTCGTGCGCGATGCCCAGGTCGGCGCCGTGCTCGGCGACCGCGGCGATCAGCGAACCGAGGTGGGTGGAGCCGCAGTCGGCGTTGATGTTGAGCCCGTCCGGCTCGGCGTGGATGGCGATCACCTCGGCCCCGGCCCGGCGGTACGCCTCGGGGCTGACCGCGGAGGCCGCCCCGTTGGCGCAGTCGACGACCAGCCGCAGCCCGTCCAGCCGGTGCGGCAGCGCGCCCAGCAGGTGCTCCAGGTACCGATCGGCGCCGGCGGCGTGGTCGACCGCCCGGCCGATCGCACCGCCTCGCGGCCGGCGCCACCCGTCCGGCGCCGCGACCAGCCGCTCGATGGCGTCCTCGACGTCGTCCGGCAGCTTCTGACCGCCGGCGGCGAACAGCTTGATCCCGTTGTCCGGCATCGGGTTGTGGCTCGCCGACAGCACCACCCCGAACGCCGCGCCGGTCTCGGCGACCAGGTGCGCCACCGCCGGCGTCGGCAGCACGCCGACCCGCAGCACGTCGGTACCGGCGCTGCACAGCCCGGCGACCACGGCCGCCTCCAGCATGTCGCCGCTGGCCCGGGGATCCCGGCCGACCACGGCGACCGGCCGCCGACCGGTCGACTCGTCCGGCTCCGGCGCCAGCACGTGCGCCGCCGACACCGCGACGGCGACCGCCAGCTCCGGTGTCAGCTCCGCGTTGGCGAGGCCCCGAACCCCGTCGGTACCGAACAGTCGGCCCATGCGCACCGCCTCACGTCGCTCGCGTCGCGGTCACCGGCGTGTCATCGTCCGTTCGACCGCAGGACATGTTCCCACTACAGCACTTCGGCCGGACACGACACTCGTGCCCGGCCGAAAATGCGGTCCCGGCCGCAGTGGCCGGCGTGCTCGGATCAGCGCTTGGAGTACTGAGGCGCCTTGCGGGCCTTCTTCAGACCGTACTTCTTGCTCTCCACCGCGCGGTCGTCACGGGTGAGGAAGCCGGCCTTCTTCAGCGCCGGACGGTGGTCGGGGTCGACCTCCACCAGCGCGCGGGCGATGGCCAGCCGCAGCGCGCCGGCCTGCCCGGTGATGCCGCCACCCTTCAGGTTGGCGTGCACGTCGTACGCCTCGAGGCGGTCGGAGGTGACCAGCGGCTCCTTGACGAGCTGCTGGCTGACCTTGCTCGGGAAGTACTCCTCCAGGGAGCGGCCGTTCAGCTTGAACTGGCCGGTCCCCGGGACCAGGCGGACCCGGACGACGGCTTCCTTGCGGCGACCGACGGTCTGCACCGGACGGTCGGCAGCACGCGGCGTCGGGATCGGCTCTTCGGCCACGACGGCGGTTTCGATGGCGCTGGTCACGTAATCCCTGCCCTTACTGCGCGATCTGGGTGATCTCGAACGGCACCGGCTGCTGGGCCAGGTGCGGGTGCTCCGGGCCGGCGTAGACCTTGAGCTTCTTCAGCACCTGCCGGCTGAGCTTGTTGTGCGGGAGCATGCCCTTGACGGCCAGCTCGACCGCGCGCTCGGGCCGGCTGGCCAGCAGGTCGGTGTAGCGGACCTGCTTCAGGCCGCCCGGGTAACCGGAGTGCCGGTACGCGATCTTCTGCTCACGCTTGTTGCCGGTCAGCGCGACCTTGCCCGCGTTCACGATGATCACGAAGTCGCCCATGTCCATGTGCGGGGCGAACGTCGGCTTGTGCTTGCCGCGCAGCAGTTGCGCGGTCTGGCTGGCGAGGCGGCCGAGCACGACGTCCGTGGCGTCGATGACGTGCCACTGGCGCGCAATCTCGCCCGGCTTGGGGCTGTACGTACGCACAGGTTTACCTTGTCTGTCGTCGGTGTCTCGGGGTGCGGCCGCCTGACGCTATCGACGCCTGCCGCACTGGAGACCGGGCCGGTTGGCCGGGCTGGCGCGGGCAGACGCGCGGACGGTACACGCAACAGCCCGCAACGATACCCGCCGCGATCCGGCAGGGTCAAAGTGGCCCCGGTCAAGCACCAGCCTAGCGCGGTTCATGGCTCTGCCGACCGGCTGTAGCCGGCAAAATCCGACTGGTTCGGAATAGTGCGAAAGATCGCTTGTGAGAGCAGTATGCGGCTATGAGTGACATAGCGCCGTCCGGGCGGCAGCGACTCACCCGGGACCAACGCAGTTCGTTCCTCGCCGCACTGCTCGGCTGGACGATGGACGCCTTCGACTACTTCATCGTCGTCCTGGTCATCAAGGACATCGCCGACACGTTCAAGGTCTCGCTGGCCGAGACCGCGATCATCACCACGCTCACGCTGGTCATGCGGCCGGTCGGGGCCGCCCTGTTCGGGCTGTGGGCGGACCGGATCGGCCGGCGGGTGCCGCTGATCGTCTGCGTCTGCTTCTACGCCGTGGTCGGGTTCCTGTGCGCCTTCGCGCCGAACTTCGCCACCCTGATGGTCCTGCGCCTGCTGTACGGGATCGGGATGGGCGGCGAGTGGGGCCTCGGCGCGGCGCTCGCGATGGAGAAGATCCCCGCCGGCCGGCGCGGCTTCTTCTCCGGCATCCTGCAGGAGGGCTACTCGTTCGGCTACCTGCTGGCCTCGCTGGCGTTCCTGCTGGTGCACTCGACCCTCGGGCTGAACTGGCGGTGGATGTTCGCGCTGTCGATCATCCCGGCGCTGATCGCGCTGCTGGTCCGGCTCGGGGTCCGCGAGTCGGAGGTGTGGGAGAAGGCCACCGAGCGCCGCAGGATGACCAGCACCTCGATCGCGCAGGTGCTGTTCAACTGGAAGACGCTGCGCCGGTTCATCTACCTGGTGCTGCTGATGACCGCGTTCAACTGGATGAGCCACGGCACCCAGGACGTGTACCCGACGTTCCTGAAGGAGACCGGGCACGGCGGCATCGGGCTGGACCCGACCACCGCCACCTGGATCGTGGTGCTCTACAACATCGGCGCGATCGTCGGCGGTACCGTCGCCGGCACGCTGTCCCAGCGGTTCGGCCGGCGGCTGCTGATCGTCTTCTGCGCGGTGCTGGCGCTGCCGGTCGTACCGCTGTTCGCGCTGTCCACCACGGCCGGGATGCTGTGCCTCGGCTCGTTCCTGATGCAGGTGATGGTGCAGGGTGCCTGGGGCGTGATCCCGGCACACCTGACCGAGCTGTCGCCGGACGAGATCCGCGGCTTCTACCCCGGCGTCACCTACCAGTTGGGCAACCTGCTGGCGGCGCTCAACCTGCCGATCCAGGCGGCGCTCGCGGAACGGCACGGCTACCCGTTCGCGCTGACCGCGACGATCGTGCCGGTCCTGGTCGCGGTCATCGTGCTCAGCGCGATCGGCAAGGAACGCCGCGGCATCCGGTTCGGCACCTCGGACACCTCGGCGGTCGCCGCCAAGGTCGGCACCTGACCCCGCCCGCCCCACCCCGCCCCCGCCGCGTTGATCATGGTGTTGTCTCGCTCGGTATGCGCTTACCAAGCAGACAACGCCATGATCAACGCGGGGCTGGGGCGGGATCGGCGACGGGTGGGATGCCGATCAGAGGTAGAAGCCGCCGGCCGGCCGGGCGGTACGGGCCGCGGGGACCGCGCCGCCGCCGTCGCGCAGCGCGAACAGCTCCGCCAGGGTGGCGCCGGTACCGGCGAGCGGGCCGGGGTCGCCGAGCCACCGGGCCGCCTCCTCGTGCGGCAGCGCGCCGATCTCCAGGTGCGCCAGGCACCGGCCCGGCCGGGTGACCGCCGGGTGCAGCCGGGTCAGGTCCTCGTTCGTGGTGATCGCCACCAGCACCCGGCGGGACTGGCCGAGCAGCCCGTCGGTGAGGTTGAGCAGCCGGGCCAGCGCCTGCCCGCTGGCCCGCTTCGCGTCGCCGCGGATCAGCTCGTCGCAGTCCTCCAGCAGCAGCAGCCGCCAGCGGCCGTCGTCGTCGTCCTCGTCGTCGCCGAGCACCACGTCCATCAGGTAGCCGGGGTCGGCGAAGAGGTGCTCCGGGTCGAGCACGCAGTCGACCTGGCACCAGTCGTGCCAGGCCCGGGCCAGCGAGCGCAGCGCGGTCGTCTTGCCGGTCCCCGGCTCGCCGTGCAGCAACAGCAGCCGGCCCGCGGTCGGCCGCGGCCGGAACGCCATCACCCGGTCCAGGTCGGCACCGACGCTGGCGGCGTAGTTGCCGCGGATCTCCGCCCAGTCCGGGGCGTCCACCGCGCGCACCGTGCGGTAGCCGCCGCGGCGCGCCGAGTGGTACCAGAAGCCGAGTTCGACCTCGCTGTCCGCGGACTCCAGCACCGGGGTCGCGGCGTCCGCCACGGCCTCGGCGAGAATCCGCCGGGCCAGCTCGTCGCTGGTCGCGGTGACGGTCACCTCACCGCCGCCGCCCCGCCACCGCACCGCGCGCAGCGTCCAGCCCTCGCCGGTGGCCAGCAGCGCCTCGCGGCGGTCACCGGACGCCTGCCGTACCGGCACGGCGCCGGCCGGCAGCAGCGTCGCCTCCGGCCGTACGTGGTCGAGCCGGGCGGTGCGGGCCCACGGCTGGGCGCCGTCGGCGAACGGGGACAGCGACAGCGCGTCGACCACGTCGTAGGTGGTGTCGGCGTCGTCCATGTGCACGACGATGGGCAGGGTGCGGACCGGGTCGCTGGCGGCAGCGGGCACGGTCAGCTCACGGGGGGCGCTCACTCTTCGATGGTGTCCCGTTACAGCGACCCGCGGACAGTGAGAAGACCCACCTCTGAGCTGGAGAAACAGCCCAACTCGGGCAACCGAACCGGGCGACGCGCGCAGCGCGGGTGTTACAGGTAGAAGCCGCCGGCCGGCTCCGGCTCCTGGCGGAGTTCGACCGGACGCCGGCCGGAACGCAGCGCGAACAGGTCGGCGAGCGTCGCGCCGCCTGGCGGCGCGCTCGTCGTGTCACCCAGCCACTGCTGCGCCTCGTCCGCGGCGAGCGGCCCGACCTCCACCTGCGCCAGGCACCGGCCGGCCCGTACCACCGCGGGGTGCAACTGCTGCAGGTCCTCGTTGGTGGTGATGCCGACCATGACGTTGCGCCCCTGGCCGAGCAGCCCGTCGGTCAGGTTGAGCAGCCGGGACAGCGCCTGCCCGGTGGCGTACTTCGCCTCCCCGCGGACCAGCTCGTCGCAGTCCTCCAGCAGCAGCAACCGCCACCGGCCGTCGTCGCTGTCGTCCCCGATGACCAGGTCCATCAGGTAGCTCGGCTCACCGAACAGCTTGTCCGGGTCGAGCACGCAGTCGACCTGGCACCAGTCCCGCCAGGCCCGGGCCAGCGACCGCAGCGCGGTGGTCTTGCCGGTACCGGGCGGGCCGTGCAACAGCAGCAGCCGGCCGGTGACCGTCTCCGCGGTCAACGTCATCAGCGAGTCCAGCGCCGCGGACACCGGGCGCGAGTAGTTGCGCCGGATGTCGGCCCAGTCCGCGGCGGCGATCGACCGGGTGGTGCGGTACGCGCCGCGCCGGCTGGAGTGGTACCAGAAGCCCATCTCGACGGTGTCGGTCGGCGGCTTCTCCTCCGCCGCGGCGCCCGCGATGGCACGCTCCAGTACCTGGTCGGCGAGCTGCTCGGACTCGGCGGTCACCGTCACCTCGCCGCCGCCGCTGTGCCAGCGCACCGCCCGCAGCGTCCAGCCGGTGCCGGTGACCAGCTGGGAGCGGCGGGTGTCCTCCCGGACACCGCGCAGCAGCCGGCCGTCCGGCGGGATCAGGGTGGCGTCGGGCTTGACCCGGTCGAGCCGGACGGTGCGGGCGAAGGGCTGCTCGCCGTTGGTGAACCGGATCAGCGTCAGCGCGTCGATCACGTCGAACGGCTCGTCCGAGTCGTCCGCGGTCAGCCGGATCGGCAGCACCCGCGACACGTCGTCCGCGCCTTCCGACCGGGCTACGTCGTCCGCGCCGGCCGGCCGGGCTACGTCGTCCGCGCCGGCCGGCCGGTCGGGCGCCTGGCCCGGATCCGGTGCGACGCCCGTCCGGTGCGGGTCCGGTGCGTCGTCCGTCTGGTGCGCAGCCTGCGCGTCGAGCGTCTGGTGGGGAATGGACACCGTTCCATGGTCTCCCACCGCGGCACGCACCGCGTCAGCGGACGTCCCAGACCGGCTCGGCGGTCTCGGTGACGGTGCCATCGTTGGCGATCGTGACGAACCGGTCGAAGCCGCGGGTGAACCAGCGGTCGTGGGTGACCGCGACGACGGTACCGGCGAACGACGCCAACCCCGCCTCCAGCGCCTCGGCACTGACCAGGTCGAGGTTGTCGGTCGGCTCGTCGAGCAGCAACAACGTCGCCCCGCTCAGTTCCAGCAGCAGGATCAGGAACCGGGCCTGTTGACCGCCGGACAGGGTGTCGAAGTCCTGCTCGGACTGCAACGCCAGCTCGTACCGGCTGAGCACCTTCATCGCCGCCGACCGGTCCATGCCGTCCCGGTCCTCGTCGCCGTGCCACAAGATGTCCCGCAGCGACCGTCGGGCGCCCGGGTCTCCGCCGACCGCTCCGGGCAGCCGCCCCGACAGTTCCGGCCGGTCGTGGGTCTGGGAGAAGTGCCCGGGCCGTACCCGCGCGCCGAGCCGCGCCACGCCGGTGTGCGCCACCGGTTTCAGGTGCGTACCGGGCAGCACGGTGCCCGGCTCCGGGTCGGTACCGCCGAGGGCCAGCAGGCGCAGCAGGTGCGACTTGCCGGTGCCGTTGGCGCCCAGCACCGCGACCCGGTCGCCGTACCAGATCTCCAGGTCGAACGGGTCGGTCAGGCCGGTGAGCGACAGCTGCTCGCAGACGACGGCCCGCTTGCCGGTCCGGCCGCCGCGCAGGTCGATCCGGATGTCCTGGTCCCGCGGCCGTTCCGGCGGCGGGCCGGCCTCCTCGAACCTGGCCAGCCGGGTCTTCGCCGCCTGCAGCCGGCTCGCCATGTCCGCGTTGTACTTCGCCTTCTCCCGGTACATCAGCACCAGCTGCTTGATCTTGGCGTGCTCCTCGTCCCAGCGGCGGCGCAGCTCGTCGAGCCGCTCGTACCGGTCCTCCCGGGCCTGGTGCCAGGTGGCGAAGCCGCCGCCGTGCGTCCAGCAGCTGCCGGCCTCCAGCGTCACCACCCGGTCGGCGGTGTTGGCGAGCAGTTCCCGGTCGTGGCTGACGTACAGGATGCTCTTGTCCGAGGCGGTGAGCTGCCGCTCCAGCCGCCGCTTCGCCGGTACGTCCAGGAAGTTGTCCGGCTCGTCCAGCAGCAGCACCTCGTCCGGCCCGGCGAGCAGCAGCTCCAGCGCGAACCGCTTCTGCTCGCCGCCGGACAGGGTGTCCAGCCGGCGGTGATTGACGTCCGGCCACTCCGCGTCGAGCACCTCGATCGCGGCGACGTCGAACGCCACCTCCGCCTCGTACCCGCCGGCGTCGCCCCACGCGCCCAGCGCCTCGGCGTACTCCACCTGGGCCCGCCGGGCCACGTTGGAGAACTTGCCGCGGGTCTCCTCGGCGCGCATCCGCCGTTCCGCGGCGGCCAGGGCCCGGCCCGCCTCCCGCACCGCGGGCGGGGCGAGCGACAACGCCAGGTCGCCGACCGTCCAGCCGCCGTGCGGCGCGTCGATGCCGGGGATCGCCCGGTTCATCCCGATGAACTGGCGCATCACGCCGAGACCGCCGGACCGCGTGACGGATCCGATGGTGACCGGAGAGTCCCCCGCGACCATCGAGACCAGCGTGGTCTTGCCGGCCCCGTTCGCACCGATCAGGGCGACCTTGGCGCCCTCACCGACCCGGAACGACACGTCCGCGAACAGTTCCCGGCCGTCCGGCAGCACCTGCGCCACCCCGGCCACGTCGACATACCCCACGGCTACCGGAGTCTGCCGGCCGGCCGGGCGGAACGCGAACCGAATTCGGCCGGTCAGTCGTCGCCGGCGGTGACGCTGAGCACCCGGTACCCCTTCTGGCTGGCATGCCGGTCGACCGCGTAGCCGCGCTCGGCCAGCCAGCCGGCCAGCGAGTCGGCGCCCAGGTTGCGCGACACCACCAGCCAGGCGACGCCGCCCGGCGCGAGCCGCGGCAGCCAGGTCTGCAGCAACTCGTGCAGCGCCGGCTTGCCGATCCGAATCGGTGGATTCGACCAGATCTCGTCGAACCGCACGTCGGCCGGGACCTGGCCCGGCGGCACCGCGACGACCCGGTCGGCGGCGCCGATGCGTGCCGCGTTCTCCCGCACCAGCTCCAGCGCGCGGGCGTTGACATCCACCGCGTACACGGTGGCGGCCGGCGCGCTGACCGCGAGCGTCACCGCGATCGGCCCGTACCCGCAGCCGAGGTCGAGCAGGGTGCCGGCGCGGCGCGGCAGCGGCGCCTTGCGCAGCAGTACCGCGGTGCCCGGGTCCAGCCGCGACGCGGAGAACACGCCGGCGGATGCGGTCAGTTCCAGCTCCCGGCCGGCCGCGGTGAACGACACCTGTACCCGGGTGGCCGGCGCGGCCGGATCCGCGGAGAAGTAGTGGTCGTTCGACACGGCGGGTCCCCTCGAAGAGGTTGGGTAGGCTGGCGCGCATGACGCACCGGGACCCACGGTATCCGGGTGGCCCCGACCGCTTCCCCGACGGCCTGCCGGCCGGTGACCGCGATCCGACGCGCTCCGACGAACAACCGACCACGCTGTCGGTTCCGCCGCCGGCCGCAGCGCCCGGCACCCGGCCGCCGGCCCGGCCGGACTCCGGCACCGCCGCCGGACCCCCCTTCGGCACCGCCGCCGGACCCGGCTTCGGCACCGCCGCCGGACCCGGCTTCGACGGGGGCTCGGGCAGCGGCCACCCGGCGCCCCGCCCCGGCGGTGGATCCCCACCACCGCACTCCGGCGACGTCCCACCGCGCTCCGGCGAGTCGGCTGGAGTCGGCTGGGTACCGCCGGCCGGCGGTACGCCCGGGTTCGGGCCACAGTCGGCCGGAAACCCCGGCGCCGGCTACCCGCCGCAGGCCAGCACGGACCCCAGTGCCGGGTACGGGCCGCCGGCCGGCGCGGCCCCCGGTGCCGGGTACGGGCCGCAGGCCGGCGCGGCCCCCGGTGCCGGGTACGGGCCGCAGGCCGGCGCGGCCCCCGGTGCCGGGTACGGGCCACCGGCCGGGACCGGACCCGGGTACCCGCCACCGGCCGGCGGCGGCCCCGGGGCCGCACCGTGGCCGGAGGTGCCGGCGGGCGCCGGATTCGCCCCGGCACCAGCGGGCGGTACCGTCGGGTCGGGGTTCGCGCCACCCGGGCCGGCCGACGGCGGCGCCGCCGACCCGTTCGCCGGGCAGGGCAGCTGGCAGCCGGGCGGGGCCGACCGGTACCCGGAGGGAAACACCACGCCCCCGCCGGTCGAGGTCGGACGGCCGCCGGAGCGCGGACCGCGGCTGTGGCCGAAGGTACTGGCCGGCATCATCGCGGTGCTGGTGCTCGGCGGGCTGCTCGCCGGGTCGTACGCGCTGGTCCGGCGCAGCCCCTCGGACGGGCCGTCGACCGGTCCGTCGGCTCGGGCCGAGTCGCCGACCGGCAGCCCGACGCCGGAGAAGTCGCCGATCGACGTCAGCGCCCGGGCGACCGACCCGGCGCCGCTCACCGTCAAGGAGGTGTTCGGCCGCGACGATCTGCAACCGGATCCGGGCCGGGACGCCGTCTACCACGTGCTCGCCCGGGACAAGCCACGGACCGACTGCGGCAAGGCGGCGCGCGGGCAGGTCGGTGGCGTGCTCGCGCAGTACAAGTGCGATCAGGTGATCCGGGCGACCGTCGCCGCCCCGGCCGACGGCTACGTGGCGACCCTCGGGATCGCCAACCTGGCCGACTCGGACGGCGCGCAGGCGGCCACCGACAAGATCAAGGAGTTGGGCAAGGCGGGCGACGGCGCGCTCACCGCGCTGTCCGCGCCGGGGGCGAGCAAGCTGGCGACGTCACCGACCGCGTTCACCCTCCAGCCGTACGGGCACTACCTGCTCTACGTGGTCGTCGGCCGCACCGACCGGAAGGCGCCGAGCGCCGACGCGACCACCCAGCAGATCGTCACCGATCTGGTGCAGAGCTACCTGACCGGCGTGATCGACGCCCGCCGCACCGCCGACTGACACCCGAACCGGCCGCCCGCCACGCTCGACCGCACCGCACCGCACCGCACCGCGCGCACGGCACCGCGCGCACGGCACCGCGCCGCACCGCGCGGCGGCCGGACGCGCCGGGTCCGACCATCGGGGCGATGTCGGCCGAGCCGGTCAGCGCTGCGGATCGCGGCCGAGCAGGCCCAGCAGCCGGTCCTGCTCCGGGGCGTCCGGCGGGACCGGAACCTCGGATCCGCACACCCCGTCGGCGCGCAACATGTCGCCCATCCCGACGGCCTGCTCGTAGGTGGCGTGCACCTCGTCGGCCGGCAGTACCTCGTCGCCGCCGGTCGCGCGGGCGATGTCCCAGCCGTGGATCAGCAGGTCGAACAGGCAGAAGCCGCCGACGGTCCGTTCCAGCGTGGTGGGCCGAACATCCCCTCGTACTGGCGCCCGGCGCGGTCCGGGTCCGCCAGGATCTCCTGGAGCTGGTCTCGCGCCGCCCGCCAGGAACCGACCGGGTCGTCGTCCACCGATCCGGTCGTCACGGTCAGGCCGACGTGCGCCGGCATGTCCCGGTACGAGGTCTCCAGTACGTGCCGGAGCACGTCCCGCGCCGACCAGCCGGCGCACGGCGAGGCGTTGTCCCATGCGGTGTCGGGCACCGCGGCCACCCGTCGATCGAACTCGGCGGCGAGCTTCCGGTGCCGTTCGGCGATCTCACTCATGCCCCCATCCTGCGCCGCCGCGCCCCGCCCGTCGTGTACGGATCGGCCACGCCGCCCCACCACGACGGTGCCCGCGGCAACGCCCGGTCCGGCCACGCCCGCCCCACCAGGTGGCAACGCCGTCCCGCCAGCACGGTGCCTCGGCAACGCCCGGCCGGGTCACGCCCGCCGCGCCGGGGACGGCGGCGCGGAGCGGGCCCCGACGAGTACCGCGGGGCTGACGCCGGCGATCTGCCGGCAGTCCCGGGACAGGTGCGGCTGGTCGGTGTAGCCGGCGAGCACCGCCAGCGTGGCGAGCCCGGCGTCGGTGCGCCGGGACAGTGCCAGGAACCGCTGCAACCGCAGGATCCGCCGCAGCGTGGCCGGCCCGTAGCCGAAGGCGGACCGGCAGCGTCGGTGCAGTTGCCGGCCGCTGCGGCCGGCCTCGGCGGCCAGATCCGCGACCGAGGTGGCCGGGTCGGCGGTGAGCAGCCCGGCGACGATGCCGGCGACGGGGTCCGGGTCGGCGGCCTCGGCGAGCCAGCCGCGGGCCGCGCCGTGCAGGAGGTCGAGCCGGGCCGCCGGGCCCGGCGCGCTGCCCAGGCGGTCGGCCAGCCGCCGCGCGAACCCGGACCCGAACACGTCCTCCACCGGCACCCGGCGGTCCCGCAGCTCGGCCACGTCGAGCCGCAGGGCGCCCGCCACCTGGCCGGGGCGGAACCGGATGCCGACCGCGTCGACCGGCGCCGGCAGGTCGGTCTGCCAGGCGGCGGTTTCCGGACCGCAGAGCCAGATCGTGCCGCTGTCGAGCCAGAGCAGTTCCACCGCGCCGTCCGGCACCAGCCGGTACCGTCCGGCCATCCGCGCGGTCCAGCCGACCGCCAAGCCGGCGGTCAGGTCCGCTGGCGGCCGACGCGGCCGGTACCAGGTGGCGCCGGTCGGCGCCGACCACTCCGCGGCGCTGGCCGCGGCCGGCGTGGACCAGGCTCCGGCGGCCGCCCGGGGCACCGCGCGCCGACCCGTACCGGTCATACCGCCGAGACTACTGCGCTGCTCCGACGTTCCGGCCCGCGTCGATGGGGGCGCCGGCACGTCCGCCGGACCGGGCCGGGTCGGGTCCCACGGTACGGCCGCGGGCGGCGGCGAGCAGCGCGGCGGCGGCCGGATCCGCGTCCGGCGCGGCGGCCAGTACCAACCGCCGGGTGCGCCGCGGCCGGACCGGGACGAGGGTCAGGTCGCCGTCGAGCATCGACCCGGCGAGGTCCGGCACGATCGAGACGCCGACGCCGGCCCGCACCATCGCGAGCAGGGTGCCCATCTCCCGGACCCGGTGCGCGGGCGCGAACGGCACCCGCGCCGACCGGTACAGCCGCCGGATGTGGCGCTCGCAGCCGCCACGGGACAGCAGGAACGGGTCGTCGTCCAGGTCACCGACGGTGACCGATGGTTCGCCGGCGAGCGGATGGTCCCGGCGCAGCAGCGCGCAGAACGCGTCGGACGCCAGCAGCACGCCGCGGCCGGCCGGCGGGTCGACCAGTACCGCCAGCTCGACGGTGCGGGTGTCCAGCCAGCCGGCGATCTCGTCGTCCTCCCCCTCGAACAGGGTGACGGTGATCCGGGGCAGCTCGGTACACCAGCGCCAGCAGCCCGGGCAGCAGCCCCTGGCAGGCGGTCGGCGGTGCGGCGAGCCGGACGGTACCGGCCGGGCTGCCGTCCCGGCGCGCGGCGATCGCGCCGATCCGGCCCGCCGCGCCGACCACCTCCCGGGCCGCCGGCACGATGCTCTCGCCGAACGCGGTGGGCCGGATCCGCCCGGTTCGTTCGACCACCGGCCCGCCGAGCACCCGCTCCAGCGCGGCGACGTTGTGCGACACCGCGGACTGGCTGATGCCGAGCCGGTCCGCGGCGGCGCCGAACCCGCCCTCGTCGAGTACCGCCAGGAAGGCTCGGAGCTGCGGCACGCTGATGTCCATGAGTGGTCCTCATGAGTCGGTCGACACGACTTGTTGGACTCATGATGCCGCATCCGGCGACGATCGCCGGCGTGCGAATCCCCCGCTGGGTACCCGGGTTCCTGCTCGTCTCGATGATCTGGGGCGCCAGCTTCACCTTCATCAAGCTGGCGGTCGACGGCGGCCTGCCGCCACCCTGGCTCGCGTTCGTCCGCTGCCTGACCGGCGCGCTCACCCTCGCCCTGGTCTGCCTGGTACGCCGGGAGAGCCCCGGCCGTGACCCGGTGACCTGGCTGCACGGCCTGGTGGTGGCGCTGCTGCTGAACACCGTGCCGTTCACCCTCGTCGCCTTCGGCGAGACGCACGTCTCGTCGGTGTTCGCCGGGCTGTGCAACGCCGTCACCCCGCTCGCCACGATGGCGTTCGCCGTCGCGCTGGTCCCGGCCGAGCGGCTCACCGGTCGCCGCGCCGCCGGGCTCGGCGTCGGGCTCGGCGGGGTGCTGGTCCTGCTCGGGGTGTGGCGCGGGCTGCCCGGCGGCACCCTCGCCGGCGCGCTCGCCTGCGTCGCCTCGACCGTGCTGTACGGCGCGGGGTTCGCCTACACGCGCCGCTTCCTCGCGCACCGGTCCGCGTCCGCGACGGGCCTCAGTACGGTCCAGATGGTCTGCGCCACCGCCGAACTCGCGGTCCTCGCGCCGCTGTCCGGCGAAGCCCCGCGGTGGCCCGGTCCGATCGCGGCCGGTGCGCTGCTGGCGCTCGGCGCCCTCGGTACCGGCATCGCCTACATCCTGAACCTGACGGTGATCCGTACCGCCGGGGCGACCGTGGCCTCGACCGTCACGTACCTGACGCCGGTCTGGTCGACGCTGCTCGGCGCGCTGCTGCTGGGCGAGTCGCTCGCCGCCCGGCACCTGGCCGGCGGCGCCCTGATCCTCGCCGGCGTACTGCTGGTGCAGTGGCGGGCAACGGGGCGCCGCAACGGAAAACGGGTGCCGGCCGGTTGCCCGCGGGCGGTAGCCTCCGACGCCGAACCAGCAATCCTCGTCGCGGACGGGGACCGGATGGACGAAGGCAGACCCGATGACGAAGCTGAACCAGATCATCGCCGTGGAGAAGGGCGTCAAGAGCCGCTCGTTCGCCGAACTCACCGCGAGCCACCACGCCCTGCAGAAGCAGGCGGCGCTGTCCGGCATCTCCCGGACGTACCAGCCGAAGGACGAGGAGGGTGAGCGGCTGCCACCGGAGTCGACCCGGGTCCAGGTGAAGGCCGAGGAGGTGATCCGGGAGACCTCGCGCATCCTCACCAAGCTGTTCGACGTGACCGCGACGAAGGACTGGGCGAACTGCACGGCCCGCGCCGACGTGGTCGTCGACGGCCGGACGATCCTCGCCGAGGTGCCGGTGACCTACCTGCTGTTCCTGGAGAAGCAGCTGGTCGACCTGCACACGTTCGTCCGCAAGCTGCCGGCGCTGGACGCCGCCGAGACGTGGAACTACGACGCGTCCGCGGACTGCTTCGCCACCGAACCGGTGCAGACGCTGCGCACCCGCAAGGTGCCGCGCAACCACGTCAAGGCGGAGGCGACCGAGAAGCACCCGGCACAGGTCGAGGTGTACCACGAGGACGTGACCGTGGGCTACTGGCGCACCGTGAAGTTCTCCGGAGCGCTGCCGGCCAGCCGGATCAACGAGCTGCTGGACCGGTTGGAGAAGCTGCAGGCGGCGATCAAGTTCGCCCGCGAGGACGCGAACGGCACCGAGGTGGAGGACCGCAAGGTCGGCGAGCGCGTCCTCGGTTACCTCTTCGGCTGACCGGCCCGTTCGGCGCCGTCGCGCGGGCCGAATGCGCTCGAACGGCTTGGCCGCGCGGGTTATGCTGACCGCGCGCCAAGGAGCGCAGACTGAGACTGATGCTCAGCCTGAACCAGGGTCGCGCGGGCGGGAATCCCGCGCGTTCCAGGCTCCGGGTCCACAGTGGAGGTTCGAGTCCTCCTCCCGTCACCCAGGACGGGATAGCCCAACTGGCAGAGGCAGTCCCGGAGACCGACTCACGTTCACGCTATCGCTCCAGTTTCAGCATTTCGCCGAGCGTCGAATCGAGGGAGCCAGGACGTAGACCCAGGTTGCCGGTTCGAATCCGGCCCGCCCGGCCACTCGAAACCGTTGCGGCGCAACGGTTTCCCATCGGGCGGTAGACTCAATGGAAGAGTCATGGGTCGTGAAGATGATCCGGCTCTTAAACGTGTCGGCGCGGGAAAGTCGGCGAGGGTTATGGAGCAACGGGTTGGAGGTTCGAGTCCTCCCCGGCGGTTGCGCTGGTAGCTCAATCCGGTAGAGCAGTTGCATTCCCACTGGACCCGGCGGATGGCTACTCCGCCGGGTCCTCCTTCGCGCCAGGGCGGATATCCGGTGTCGACCGGGCCACCGGCGCGCTACGGTCGGCGGATGGTGGATCGGTACTTCACGCAGCGCCTTCGGCTGGAGCCGATCGGGCCGGCGCACGCGGTCGACCTGTGGCGGCTGCACGCCGACGAACCGGTCGCAATCTGGCATCTCGGCCGGCTCCGGTTGCCGGAGGCGCAGGCGACCGCCGACGAGATGGCCGCCGGCTGGGCGCGCGACGGCGTGCACAAGTGGATCGCGTACCACCGGGTCAGCGGCGAGCTGATGGGCCGCGGCGGCCTGTCGTACCAGCACGTCGACGGCGCCCGCCGGCTGGAGATCGGCTGGATCGTGCGGGCCCGGTACTGGGGCCGCGGCTACGCCACCGAGATCGGCCGGGCCGGCCTGGACGTCGGCTTCGGTGAGCTCGGCGCCGACGAGATCGTCGCGTTCACCGAGCCGGAGAACGGCCGTTCCCGGGCGGTGATGGAGCGGCTCGGGATGAGCGATCCGCGCCCGATCCGGCACCGCGGCGAGCACTTCGTGCTCTACACCCTGCCTCGCCCCTGACCGCGCCGACGGCCGGCGCCCCAGCCGAGGTGCCCCGACTCGACCGCCCGGCGGTCAGCCACGTGGCGGCGCCCGAACCAGCTACCCGTCGCGGCGGCGGCGGGTGGCCGCGTCCCGGCTGGACCACTGCGCCGGATCGGCCGGATAGTCCACGCCGACCAGCGTCAGCCCGTGCGCCGGTGCCACGGTGACCTCGCTGGCCCGATCGGACCGGGTCAGCAGGCTCGCCGGCCAGTCCACCGGACGCCGACCCTCCCCGACCGCCAGCAGCGCGCCGACCAGGCTGCGCACCATCGCCTGGCAGAACGCGTCCGCCGAGACCGCGACACCGATCACGCCGTCGCCGGCCCGGGACACGTCGAGCCGCTGCAGCTCGCGGATCGTGGTCGCGTCCGGCTTGCGCCGGCAGTACGCGGCGAAGTCGTGCTCGCCGAGCAGCCCCGGCGCGGCGGCCGCCATCGCGTCGTGGGCCAGCGGTCGCGGCCAACCCAGCGTGTCGAACCGGCGCAGCGGCGGCGGCCCGGCCGGGTCGTCGGTGATCCGGTACCGGTAGTGCCGGCGGAGGGCGGAGAACCGCGCGTCGAACCGGTCGTCGACGACCTCGACGCCCGGCACCCGGACGTCCGGCGGCAGCACCCCGGCGAGCCGCCGTACCAGCACCGTCGGGTCCGGCTCGCCGGTGCCCCGGGCGGTGGCCACCCGTTGCCACTGCTCGTCCGGTACGTCGAGGTGGCAGACCTGCCCGGTGGCGTGCACGCCGGCGTCGGTACGGCCGGCCACGGTCAGCCCGGTCACCGGTCCGAACAGCCGGCCCAGTGCCGCGGTCAGCTCACCGGCCACGGTGCGCCGCGCCGGCTGCACCGCCCACCCGGAGAACCCGGTCCCGTCGTACGCCACCCGCAACCGCAGCCGCACCGCCACCACCTTCACTTCCCGGTACGCACCGAGCCCGTCACCACCGGGGTGACGGGCTCGGGCATCGTGCGTCGAGGAGGTCTACTCCTCGGTCTTGCTCTCGTCGGACTCGGCGGCCTCGGCGGCCGGGGTCGACTCCTCCGGTGCCAGCGCCGCGGCGGTGTCCTGCTTCTTCGCCGGGCGGGAGGCGCGCGCCGGCTTCGTCGGCTCGGCCAGCTCCTCGACCAGCTCGATGACGGCCATCGGCGCGTTGTCACCCTTGCGCGGGCCCACCTTCACGATCCGGGTGTAGCCACCCGGCCGGCTGGTGAACCGCGGCGCGATCTCGGCGAACAGCTGGTACGCCACGTCCTTGTCACGGATGACGGTGGCAACCCGGCGACGCGCGTGCAGATCGCCGCGCTTGGCGAAGGTCACCATCCGCTCGGCCAGCGGGCGGACCCGCTTGGCCTTGGCCTCGGTGGTGGTGATCCGGCCGTGCTTGAACAGCGACGTCGCCAGGTTCGCCAGCAGCATCCGCTCGTGGGCCGGGCTACCACCCAGGCGGGCACCCCTGGTCGGCTTGGGCATTTCTCAGGCTCCTTATTCCAGTGCGGCTCGGGGGTGCCCCTTGCCGGCGAAGTACTCCAGCTCAGTGCTGCTCCGGTGCGAACCGTGACGGAGACGGGCTCCGCCGCGGCGCGCGGCTACAGCTGCTCGGTCTCGCGGTAGTCGTTGCCGTCGTAGTCCGGCTCGGCGAAGCTCTCCGCGACGCTGGCGGGGTCGAACCCGGGAGCCTGGTCCTTCAGGCCCAGCCCCATACCGGCCAGCTTCATCTTGACCTCGTCGATCGACTTCTGACCGAAGTTCCGGATGTCCAGCAGGTCGGCCTCGGTCCGGGACAGCAGCTCACCGACGCTGTTGATGCCCTCGCGCTTGAGGCAGTTGTACGACCGGACGGTCAGGTCCAGCTCCTCGATCGGCAGCGCCAGGTCGGCCGCGAGCTGCGCGTCCTGCGGCGACGGGCCGATGTCGATGCCCTCGGCCGCCTCGTCCAGCTCGCGGGCCAGCCCGAACAGCTCGACCAGGGTCGAACCGGCGGACGCCAGCGCGGTACGCGGCGAGATCGAGTTCTTCGTCTCGACGTCCAGGATCAGCTTGTCGAAGTCGGTGCGCTGCTCGACACGAGTGGCCTCGACCCGGTAGCTGACCTTCAGCACCGGCGAGTAGATCGAGTCGACCGGGATCCGACCGATCTCCTGACCCTGCTGCTTGTTCTGCGCCGCGGTCACGTACCCGCGGCCACGCTCGACGACCAGCTCCATGTCCAGCCGACCCTTGTCGTTCAGGGTGGCCAGGTGCAGGTCCGGGTTGTGCACCTCGACGCCGGCCGGCGGCTGGATGTCGCCCGCGGTGACCGGGCCGGGGCCCTGCTTGCGCAGGTACATGGTGACCGGCTCGTCGTGCTCGGAGCTGACGGTCAGCTCCTTGATGTTCAGCACCAGGTCGACGACGTCCTCCTTGACACCGGGGATCGTCGTGAACTCGTGCAGCACGCCGTCGATCTTGATGCTGGTGACGGCGGCGCCGGGAATCGAGCTGAGCAGGGTACGCCGCAGCGAGTTGCCGAGGGTGTACCCGAAGCCGGGCTCCAACGGCTCGATCGTGAACCGCGAGCGGTTCTCGACGATCGACTCCTCGGACAGCGACGGCCGCTGGGTGATGAGCACGGTGAATCTCCTTCTAAGTCGGGCGCCCGCCATATGACGCCGCAAACTTCACGCCGTGGCGCCCGGGACCGTCGGCCCCGGGCGGGTCGCGATCCGCCGGCCGGAAACCGACCGGCGAGTCACGACCCCGCTGCCACCGGTGTTACTTCGAGTAGTACTCGACGATGAGCTGCTCCTGCACCGGCGTGTCGATGACCTGCCGGGCCGGCGTCGAGTGGATCAGAACCTTCATCTGGCCGGGGATGGCCTCCAGCCACGCCGGGACCGTCTTCTCGCCGGCCTCGGCCCGCGCGACCACGAACGGCGTCAGCTCGCGGGACTTCTCCCGGACCTCGACGATGTCGTGCTCGGAGACCTGGTACGACGGGATGTCGACCTTGCGGCCGTTCACCACGATGTGGCCGTGCCGGATCAGCTGGCGGGCCATGTCGCGCGACTTCGCGTAACCGGCCCGGTAGAGCACGTTGTCCAGCCGCATCTCCAGCAGCTGCAGCAGCGCCTCACCGGTCTTGCCCTTCTGCCGGTTCGCCTCGTCGTAGTACCGGACGAACTGCTTCTCGAGCACGCCGTAGACCCGCTTGGCCTTCTGCTTCTCACGCAGCTGGAGCAGGTACTCGGTCTCCTTGAGCCGACCGCGGCCGTGCTGGCCGGGCGGGTAGGGACGCGACTCCAGCGGGCACTTCGGGCCCTCGCACTTGCTGCCCTTGAGGTACAGCTTCATCTTCTCGCGACGGCACCGGCGGCAGTCCGCGCCTGTGTAACGAGCCATGATTCTCTGCTCCCCCTCAGACCCGGCGCCGCTTCGGCGGACGGCATCCGTTGTGCGGCTGCGGCGTGACGTCCTGGATCGAACCGACCTCGAGCCCGGCGCCCTGCAGCGACCGGATCGCGGTCTCCCGGCCGGAACCGGGACCCTTGACGAACACGTCGACCTTGCGCATGCCGTGCTCCATCGCACGGCGGGCGGCGGCCTCGGCCGCCATCTGCGCCGCGAACGGGGTCGACTTGCGGGAGCCCTTGAAACCGACCTGCCCGGACGACGCCCACGAGATCACCGCGCCGGTCGGGTCGGTGATGGACACGATCGTGTTGTTGAACGTGCTCTTGATGTGGGCGTGGCCGTGGGCCACGTTCTTCTTCTCCTTGCGCCGTACCTTCTTGGCACCGGCGCGCGCCTTGGGCGGCATACCTGTATGTCTCTCCTAATCGAGGTGGCTACTACTTCTTGCCGGGCTTCTTCTTGCCGGCGACGGTGCGCTTGGGACCCTTGCGTCCACGCGCGTTGGTACGGGTCCGCTGCCCGCGGACGGGCAGGCCGCGACGGTGCCGGATGCCCTGGTAGCAACCGATCTCGATCTTGCGCCTGATGTCCGAAGCAACCTCGCGGCGAAGGTCGCCCTCTACCTGGTAGTTGGCCTCGATCCAGTCACGGAGCTGCACCAGCTCCTCGTCGGTGAGGTCACGGACGCGCTTGTCGGGGCTGACGCCGGTCTTCGCTAGCGTCTCCGCCGCGCGGGTCCGGCCCACCCCGTAGATGTACGTGAGCGCGATCTCCAGCCGCTTTTCGCGGGGGAGATCGACGCCAACCAGACGTGCCATTGCTGGGCGTACTCCTCGTGTCCATCCGGAGGTCTGCGCCCGTCCGTCCCCGCCCGCCCAATGAGCGGGGCCCCAGCCTCCGGGCCGGGGGTGAACTGTGAACGGGCCTTTCTGTGGTCAGCGTTGTCGATCCGCTGGGTGCTGCGGGTTCAGCCCTGACGCTGCTTGTGGCGCGGGTCGGAGCAGATCACCATGACCCGGCCGTGGCGACGGATCACCCGGCACTTGTTGCAGATCTTCTTGACGCTCGGCTTTACCTTCACGGTTGTTGGCTTCCTTGTTGCGATCCTCGCCGCCGCGCATGCGGAGACGCGCTTCGATCACGGACACGTGGATCCGCGTCAGCGAGCTGATGACGAGGTCTCCGAACCGTGGCTCGGTTGCCCCGTCGCTCGAAGCAGCCCGACGGGCGGGCTACTTGTAGCGGTAGACGATGCGACCCCGAGTCAGGTCGTAGGGAGAGAGCTCCACGACGACTCGGTCTTCCGGCAGGATGCGAATGTAGTGCTGCCGCATCTTGCCGCTGATGTGTGCCAACACCCGGTGACCGTTGGTGAGCTCCACGCGGAACATCGCGTTCGGCAGGGGCTCGACGACACGGCCCTCGATCTCGATGGCGCCGTCCTTTTTCGGCATGTCCTCCGCTAACCGTGACGAGTCGGATCCTATGGTCGACGTACAACACCCTCAGCCGCGCCCCTCAGCTGACCAGCCGAAACGACACCACCCGCCTCGCAGGAGACGGGTTCATGGCGTGTTCGAATTCCGGACACGAAGGGACGGGCGCTGTGCGCCACCGGATATCTTAGCCCGCCGCCAGCTCGCCTGCCAGCAGGGGTGGTCAACGCCTCCCGTACCGCCCCGAGCGGGCCAGACCCCAGAACCCGAAGATGAACAGCGGCCAGAACGGCACCAACACCCCACCGCTGGCCACCGAGAGCAACACGCTCAGCCCGATGAACACGAAAACGACCGAGAGCAGCGCCACCGTCCGGTTCGGATGGGCGGATCGCTGCTGCTCCCGCACCCGCCCTTCCACCGGTGGCATCGGCATCGGCACGTCGGGCAGGTCCGCGGTCAGCGGCGCCAGCTCGCGATAGGTCTTCGCCTGATACGCAGACTGCACCCGCTGGTCGTACTCGTCGAGCTCGAGCCGGCCCTCGCCGAGCGCGGTGCGCAGCCGCTCGGCGACCTCCTGCCGCTCGGCATCGGAAACCCGCATGTCCTGCCGGTCCACGGCCGCCCCCTCCCCGCGCTGCAGAGCCACCATGTCCATCGTACGGCGGCAAAAGCGGGAAAGCGCTTACCTTGGCCAGCTCGCCAGCTCAGTGACCTCTCAGTCGACGCAGACGGCACCGCCGGCCGACGCCGCTCAGCCGATCGGCGTGATCCGCTGGCCGGCATGATCCGCCGGCCGGTGCGCACTGCCAGCCGGTGCGCACTGCCGGCCGGTGCGCACTGCCGGCCGGTGCGCACTGCCGGCCGGTGCGCACTGCCGGCCGGTGCGCACTGCCGGCCGGTGCGCTCCGCCGGCGAGGCCGTTCGGCGGGGCCGATCAGCGGGCCCCGCAAGGTCAGCCGTCCGAATCGGCGCGGGCGGAGGCCAGCGACCCCAGCCGGGCCCGGCCCCCGTCGACCGCGGTCAACACCCACAGGCCGTCGTCGCACAGCGCCACCGAATGCTCGACGTGCGCGGCCCGGGACCCGTCGACGGTCACCACCGTCCACTGGTCGTCCTGCTCCACCACGTCCGCCGAACCCATCGTGATCATCGGTTCGATGGCCAGCGCCATCCCGGTCACGAGCTTCGGGCCGCGCCCCGGCTTGCCGTAGTTGAGGATGTGCGGATCCTGGTGCATCTCGGTGCCGATGCCGTGCCCGCCGTACCCCTCGACGATGCCGTACGAACCACCGGCACGAACGGTGCGCTCCACCGCGGCGGAGATGTCGGTGAGCTTCTTCCCGGTACCGGCGGCGGCGATGCCGGCCCACATCGCGTCCTCGGCGACCTCGATCATCCGCAGCAGCGCCGGATCGACCGCACCCACCGGTACGGTGATCGCCGAGTCGCCGTGCCAGCCGGCGATGATCGCGCCGGCGTCGATCGAGATGATGTCGCCTTCGGCCAGCACCTTCTTGCGGCTCGGGATCGCGTGCACGACCTGGTCGTTGACCGACGCACAGATCGTCGCCGGATAGCCGTAGTAGCCCTTGAAGTTCGGGATCCCGCCGTTGGCCCGGATGTTCTCCTCGGCCAGCTCGTCCAGCTCCGCGGTCGACACCCCGGGCGCCACCGCGGCCCGGACCTTCGCCAGCGTGTCCGCGACGAGCAGACCGGCCCGCCGCATCATCTGGATCTGTTCCGGCGTCTTGAGCTGGATCTGCTGCTTGGCGAACAAAGTGGTCCTCACGGGTTGTGCGTACCGGCACGGCAACCGGCTCGGGCCGGCGCCGTCCCGGACGGTCTGTCAGCCGCCGTAGGACGCGAGAGCGTCGTACGCGCGCTGGGTCACGTCCTCGACCGGCCCGACCGCATCGAGGCCGACGAGCTTGCCCTGGGCGCCGTAGTAGGCCACCAGCGGCTGGGTGTCCCGCGCGTACACCCGGAGGCGCTCGGCGATGGTCTCCGGCTTGTCGTCGTCGCGCTGGAACAGCTCGCCGCCGCACCGGTCGCAGACCCCGTCCACCGCCGGCGGGTCGAACTCGACGTGCCAGATCTTGCCGCAACCGCGGCAGGTGCGCCGGCCGGAGAGCCGCCGGATCACCTCTTCCTCCTCGACCACCAGCTCCAGCACCAGGTCGAGGCCGGTACCCAGGTCGGCGAGCATCTTGTCCAGCTCCTGCGCCTGCGGCACCGTGCGCGGGAAGCCGTCCAGCAGGAACCCGTCCTCGGCGTCCGGCTCGGCCAGCCGATCCCGCACCATGTTGATCACGACCTGGTCGGGGACCAGCTCGCCGGAGTCCATGTAGCCCTTGGCCTCGCGGCCCAGCTCGGTGCCCTCGGCGACGTTGGCCCGCAGGATGTCACCGGTGGAGATCTTCGGCGCCGACAGGTGCGCGGCGATGAACTCGGCCTGGGTCCCCTTGCCCGCCCCGGGCGGACCCACCAGCACCAACCTCATGCCCGCCCTCCGCTTCGCTCCGGCCGGGCATGAGACACGAGACCGCGACGCCCATGATTCGCTCGCTCGCGCTCGCTCATGCCCGCCCTCCGCTTCGCTCCGGCCGGGCATGAGACACGAGACCGCGACGCCCATGATTCGCTCGCTCGCGCTCGCTCATGCCCGCCCTCCGCTTCGCTCCGGCCGGGCAGGACCAATCTGCCGACGCTCGTCCACGCCCGTCACCTCGATCCGCTCTGCCGGCACCGTCGCCGCTGCCCCGCTGCGCGGCGACACTACCGGAGGAACCCTTCGTAGTTGCGCTGCATCAGCTGCGACTCGATCTGCTTCACAGTCTCCAGGCCCACGCCGACCATGATCAGCACGGCCGTACCACCGAAGGGGAAGTTCTGGACGTTACCGCCGACCAGGCCGATGAACAGGTTCGGCAGGACGGAGATGATGCCCAGGTAGAGCGAACCGGGCAGGGTGATCCGGCTCAGGATGTAGTCGAGGTACTCGGCGGTCGGTCGGCCGGGACGAATGCCGGGCACGAAACCGCCGTACTTCTTCATGTTGTCCGCGACCTCGGTCGGGTTGAACGTGATCGCGACGTAGAAGTACGTGAAGAAGATGATCAGCAGGAAGTAGAAGACGATGTGCACCCAGTTGTCCTGCTGGGTGATGTACCGGTTGATGAACACGACCACCGGGTTCGTGCTGTTCGACCCGGCCAGCTGGGTGACCAGCTGCGGAAGGTAGAGCAGCGACGACGCGAAGATCACCGGGATGACGCCGGCCTGGTTGACCTTCAGCGGAATGTAGGTCGAGGTGCCGCCGAACATCCGGCGGCCGATCATGCGCTTCGCGTACTGCACCGGGACGCGGCGTTGGGCCTGTTCGATGAAGACCACCGCGGCGATCACCACGACACCGATGCCGAGCACGATGGCGAAGGTCAGCGTGCCCTTCTTCAGGATCGTCCAGCCCTCGGCGGGCATCCGGGCCGCGATGTTGGTGAAGATCAGCACCGACATGCCGTTGCCGACACCGCGATCGGTGATCAGCTCACCCAGCCACATGATGCAGCCGGTACCGGCGGTCATCGTGGTCACGATCATCACCAGCGTCAGCCAGTGCGGCAGCGGGCCGACGGTCGGGATGATCGGGTCCGGGCACTGGTTGCCGAACAGCTGGCCCGACTCGGCCAGCGCGATGTAGCCGGACGCCTGCAGCACCGCGAGCCCCAGCGTCAGGTACCGCGTGTACTGGGTGATCTTCGCCTGACCGGACTGGCCTTCCTTCTTCAGCAGCTCCAACCGAGGGATCACCACGGTGAGCAGCTGCAGGATGATGCTCGCGGTGATGTAGGGCATGATGCCCAGCGCGAACACGCTCAGCTGGAACAGCGCGCCACCGGAGAAGAGGTTCAGCAGGGTGAAGACGTCCTGCGTACCGCCGGACTTCGACGCGATGCCGATGCAGGTCTGCACGTTGGTGTACGACACGCCCGGACTCGGCAGCGCGGCCCCGAGCCGGAAGATGGCCAGGATGAAGACCGTGAACAGCAGTTTCTTGCGCAGGTCAGGCGTTCTGAACGCACTGACAAAGGCGGAGAGCAACTGTTCCTCCTGCGCAGACTGACCGCCGACGCGGCGGTGCGTGTCGAGACCTTCGCCCACGGCATGGCCGGGGTCCGGGGGCGACTCTAACAGTACGGGCGTTTACGGCGGTATCCGTGCCGGGCACTTCCGCACCGACATGAGACCGCGCCGTTGTGAAGCCCCTGGTGAGGCTCACAACGGCGCGGCAAAATGCTTCACTTACAGCTCGGTGACCGAACCGCCGGCGGCGGCGATCTTCTCCTTGGCGGAGCCGCTGAACGCGTGCGCCCGCACCTGGAGCTTGACGCCACCGAGGTCGCCGGAACCCAGCACCTTCACCGGCTCGCCGGCACGCACCGCGCCCGCCTTCGCCAGCTCGACCGGGCCGATCTCGCCGCCGTTCGGGAACAGCGCGGCCAGCCGGTCCAGGTTGACCACCTGGTAGGTGACCTTGAACCGGTTCTTGAAGCCCTTCAGCTTCGGCAGCCGCATGTGGATGGGCATCTGCCCACCCTCGAAGTACGCCGGCACGTTCTTCCGGGCCTTGGTGCCCTTCGTACCGCGGCCGGCGGTCTTGCCCTTCGAGCCCTCACCGCGGCCGACCCGCACCTTCGCGGTCTTCGCACCCGGAGCCGGGCGCAGGTGATGCACCTTGAGCGCCATCGCTACTCCACCTCCTCAACCTGCACGAGGTGGGTCACGGTACGGACCATGCCCCGGATCTCCGGACGGTCCTCCTTGACCACCACGTCGTTGATCCGCTTCAGGCCGAGGCTGCGCAGCGTCTCGCGCTGGTTCTGCTTCGACCCGATCACGGACCGGACCTGGGTGACCTTCAGGCGTGCCATGTCATGTCTCCCGTTCAGCTCGCCAGGCCCGCACGGGTCCGCAGCATCGCGGTTGGAGCCACGTCCTCCAGCGGCAGGCCACGGCGCGCGGCCACCTGCTCCGGAGACTCCAGGCCCTTCAGGGCTGCCACGGTGGCGTGCACGATGTTGATCGGGTTGGACGAACCCAGGCTCTTGGACAGCACGTCGTGGATACCGGCGCACTCCAGCACGGCACGCACCGGGCCGCCCGCGATCACCCCGGTACCGGCGCTGGCCGGCTTCAGCATCACGACGCCGGCCGCATCCTCGCCGATCACCGGGTGGGTGATCGTCGCACCGATGCGCGGCACCTTGAAGAAGTGCTTCTTGGCCTCCTCGACGCCCTTGGCGATCGCCGCGGGCACCTCCTTGGCCTTTCCATATCCGACACCGACGGTGCCGTCGCCGTCGCCCACCACGACCAGCGCGGTGAAGCTGAAGCGTCGACCACCTCGCACGACCTTGGCGACGCGGTTGATCTTGACGAGCCGCTCGAGGTGCGGTGTCTTCTCCGCGGCCGCGCCGCCACGGCCGCCATCCCGGCGATCCCGGCGGTTATCGCCGGATCCGCCACGGCGCTGCGGACCTGCCATCAGGCGCTACCTTTCTTAAGTCCCTCGTCACCGGACCGGTCGGGCCCGATGCTGGTCGGTTTCCTAGAACTCCAAGCCACCGGACCGAGCGGCGTCGGCAAGCGCGGCAACCCGACCGTGGTAGGCGTTGCCGCCCCGGTCGAAGACCACCTTGGTCACACCCGCGCCCTTCGCCCGCTCGGCGAGCAGCTCGCCGACCTTGCGGGCCTGGTCCTTCTTGTCGCCATCGGCGCTGCGCAGGGTGCCATCGAGCGTCGACGCCGCGACCAGCGTGTGGCCCTTGGTGTCGTCGATGACCTGCGCGTAGATGTGCCGCAGCGAACGGGTCACGACCAGCCGAGGACGAACCTCGGTGCCGGTCACCCGCTTGCGCACCCGGAAGTGCCGACGGTTCCGGGAAATCCGGCGCGCCGCCGCACCGCCCTTCGCCGAGTTGCGGTTGGCCAGTGTGGCAGCCATTACTTACCCGCCTTTCCAGCCTTGCGACGAACGTTCTCGCCCTGGTACCGCACACCCTTGCCCTTGTACGGCTCCGGCGGCCGGATCTTGCGGATGTTCGCCGCGATCTCACCGACCTGCTGCTTGTCGATGCCCGAGACCGTCAGCTGGGTCGGCTTCTGCACGCTGAACGTGATGCCGGCCGGCGCCGAAACCACGACCGGGTGCGAGAACCCGAGCGCGAACTCCAGGTCCTGGCCCTTGGCCTGCACCCGGTAACCGGTGCCCTGGATCTCCAGCACCTTCTCGTATCCGGTCGTCACACCGACGACCAGGTTGTTCACCAGCGTCCGGCACAGCCCGTGCAGGGCGCGCGAACGACGCTCGTCGTTCGGCCGCTCCACGTAGATGGTGCCGTCTTCGACGCGTGCGGTGATCGGTTCGACGAGCGTGTGCGACAGCTCGCCCTTCGGGCCCTTGACCGCGACCGTGGCGCCGTCGATCTTGACGTCCACACCGGCCGGGACCGGGATCGGCTTACGTCCAATCCGAGACATGGCTCAGCAACTCCCTTACCAGACGTAGGCGAGGACTTCCCCGCCCACGCCGCGCTTGCGAGCCTGCCTGTCGGTCAGCAGCCCCTGCGACGTCGAGATGATCGCGACGCCCAGACCGCCGAGCACCCGGGGCAGCTCGTCTGCCTTCGCATACACCCGCAGGCCCGGCTTGGAGACCCGACGGATACCGGCGAGGCTGCGCTCCCGGTTCTGGCCGAACTTCAGCTCGACGCTCAGCTTCTTGCCGACGGTACCCTCGGCCGGTTCCTCGACGGACCAGCCCGTGACGTAGCCCTCCTGCTTGAGGACCTCGGCGATGTTCGCCTTGATCTTCGAGTAGGGCATCGCCACGACATCGTGGTATGCCTGGTTGCCGTTACGCAGACGGGTCAACATGTCTGCGATCGGATCGGTCATCGTCATGTGATGTGGTGCCTTCCTCGCCCCGGTTCCCGCCTCACGGGCCTGTGGCGTTGCTTATCCAGCGTCGGCTGTTACCAGGACGCCTTGGACACACCGGGAAGCTCGCCGCGGTGCGCCATCTCACGGATGCACACCCGGCACAGCCCGAACTTGCGGTAGACCGCCCGCGGGCGACCGCAACGCTGGCAGCGAGTGTACGCACGCGCGGAGAACTTCGGCTTCCGCGCCGCCTTGATGACTAGCGCCTTCTTGGCCATGTCAGTTCTCCTTGAACGGGAAGCCCAGCAGCCGCAACAGGTGCCGGCCCTCCTCGTCGGTCGTTGCGGACGTCACCACGGTGATGTCCATACCGCGCACACGGTCGATCTTGTCCTGGTCGATCTCGTGGAAGACCGACTGCTCGGTGAGACCGAACGTGTAGTTGCCGTGCCCGTCGAACTGCTTCGCCGACAGGCCGCGGAAGTCACGGATGCGCGGGAGCGAGATCGACAGCAGCCGGTCCAGGAACTCCCACATCCGGTCGCCGCGCAGCGTCACCTTCGCGCCGATCGGCATCCCCTCACGCAGCTTGAACTGCGCGATCGACTTCTTCGCCCGACGCACCAGCGGCTTCTGGCCGGTGATCGCGGTCAGGTCGCGCACCGCACCGTCGATCAGCTTGGCGTCCCGGGCCGCGTCGCCGACACCCATGTTGACGACGATCTTCACCAGACCGGGAACCGTCATCGGGTTGGTGTAGCCGAACTTCTCGACCATCCCGCCCGCGATCTCCGCCCGGTACCGCTCCTTCAGGCGCGGGGTGACCTTCTCATCAGTTGCCGTCGACATCACAGGTCCTTCTTGGAGCGCCGGGAGATCCGCACGTTGCGCCCGGACTCGTCCTTGCGGTAACCCACACGGGTCGCGTTCCCGTCGCCGTCGACCACCATCACGTTGCTGACGTGGATCGACGCCTCCTGGGTGACGATGCCACCACTCTGGGAACCGCGCTGGGACGTCTGGATCTTCGTGTGCTTCTTGACTCGGTTCACGCCCTCGACGAGAACCCGGTTCTGCTCCGGGTAGGCCGCAATGACCTTGCCCTTCGCGCCCCGGTCCTTGCCGGCGATGACGAGGACCGTGTCGCCCTTTTTGACCTTCATGGTCCTACAACACCTCCGGTGCCAGGGAGATGATCTTCATGAACTTCTTGTCGCGCAGTTCCCGGCCGACCGGCCCGAAGATGCGGGTACCCCGAGGGTCCCCGCCGTCCCGGATCAGGACCGCTGCGTTCTCGTCGAAGCGGATGTACGAGCCATCCGGCCGGCGCTTCTCCTTGGCGGTGCGGACGACGACGGCCTTGACCACGTCGCCCTTCTTCACACCGGCGCCCGGGATCGCGTCCTTGACGGTGGCCACGATGACGTCGCCGATGCTCGCGTAGCGCCGACCGGAGCCGCCGAGCACCCGGATGCACAGAATCTGCCTGGCACCCGTGTTGTCGGCGACGCGCAGTCGCGACTCCTGCTGAATCACGTCAACTCCTGATGTCTGCCGGTCCTCCGCTGACGCGAAGCCTGGCGGAACGTCCCGCCGCAGCCCGTTTCCGGGTCACGGCGGCTCGCTTTACTTGGCCTTCTCCAGGATCTCGACGATCCGCCACCGCTTCGTCGCCGACTGCGGACGCGTCTCCATCAGACGCACCCGGTCGCCGACACCGCACTGGTTCTGCTCGTCGTGCGCCTTGAGCTTGTTGGTCCGTCGCATGACCTTGCCGTAGAGCGGGTGCTTGACCCGGTCTTCCACGGCGACCACGACGGTCTTGTCCATCTTGTCGCTGACCACCAGGCCCTCACGGACCTTGCGGCGGCCACGCTGCTCTGTCGTCTGCTCGCTCATCACGCAACCTCGCTGGGCGCAGCGCTGAGGCCGAGCTCGCGCTCACGCATGATCGTGTAGATCCGGGCGATCTCCCGGCGTACCACCTGGAGCCGACGGTTGTTGTCCAGCTGCCCGGTGGCACCCTGCACGCGGAGGTTGAACAGCTCCGCCTTGGCCTCGCCGAGCTTCGTCGCGAGCTCCTCGTCGCCGAGCTCGCGCAGCTCACCGGAAGGCGTACCAGCCGCCATCAGACCTCACCCACTTCGCGCTTCACGATCCGGCACTTCATCGGAAGCTTGTGGATCGCGCGGGTCAGCGCCTCACGCGCTACCGCTTCGTTCGGGAACGACAGCTCGAACATCACCCGGCCGGGCTTGACGTTGGCGACCCACCACTCGGGCGAACCCTTACCGGAACCCATCCGGGTTTCGGCCGGCTTCTTCGTCAGCGCCTGGTCCGGGAAGATCGTGATCCAGACCTTGCCGCCACGCTTGATGTGCCGGGTCATGGCGATACGCGCGGCCTCGATCTGCCGGTTCGTCACGTACGCCGGCTCCAGCGCCTGGATGCCGAACTCACCGAACGCCACCCGGGTACCGCCCTTGGACTTGCCGCGGCGCGTCGGGTGATGCGGCTTCCGGAAGCCCTTCGGGGCTTACGCGGAATCAGCATTGCTCAGCCCTCCTGACTCTTCTCGGCCGCGGGGGCCGTCGACGTTGCAGCCGGCTCGGGCGCCGGGCGACCACCATGACGCTCGGCCGCAGCCGCGCGACCCGCCTCGGTACCGCCGGCGGTCGTGCCGGACGAACCCGAACGGGTGCGCCGCGGACGGTCGTTGCGGTCCCGACGCGGACGACCGGACGGAACCTCCGGCTGCTCGCGACCGGGCACGGCCTCGCCCTTGTAGATCCAGACCTTCACACCGATCCGGCCGAAGGTCGTCCGGGCCTCGAAGAAGCCGTAGTCGATGTTGGCGCGCAGCGTGTGCAGCGGCACCCGACCCTCGCGGTAGAACTCCGAGCGGGACATCTCGGCGCCGCCGAGGCGGCCGCCGCACTGCACCCGGATGCCCTTGACCAGCGGGTTGCGCATGGCCGACTGGATCGCCTTGCGCATCGCCCGCCGGAACGCGACCCGCTGGGCCAGCTGCTCGGCGATGCCCTGCGCGACGAGCTGCGCGTCCGACTCGGGGTTCTTGACCTCGAGGATGTTGAGCTGGATCTGCTTCTTCGTCAGCTTCTCCAGCTCACCGCGGATGCGGTCCGCCTCGGCGCCCTTGCGGCCGATGACGATGCCGGGCCGCGCGGAGTGGATGTCGACGCGGACCCGGTCCCGGGTGCGCTCGATGTCGACCCGGGAGATACCGGCCCGCTCCAGGCCACCGGAGATCATCCGACGGATCTTGACATCCTCGGCGACGTAGTCCTTGTACAGCTTGTCCGCGTACCACCGGGAGGTCCAGTCGGTGCTGATACCGAGCCGGAACCCGTGCGGGTGGACCTTCTGACCCATTACTCCGCGCTCTCCTTCTCGCCGGCCGACGCGTTCTTCTCCGCGGAGGCCGTCGTAGCTGCCGACGTCGTGGCTTCTGCCGCCGCGGCCGTCGTAGCCTCGCCCTCGGCGCTCGCCGCCGGCTCGGCCGCCTTCTTCGCCGGCGCGGCCTTCTTCGCCGCCGCCTTCTTGGCGCCCTTCCGGTCCGCCGGCGCCGCCTGCACGCTCTCCACCACGATCGTGATGTGGCAGGTGCGCTTGCGGATCCGGTACGCCCGACCCTGGGCACGCGGACGGAAGCGCCGCAGTGTCGGCCCCTCGTCGACGTACGCCTCGCTGATGAGCAACGAATCCGGGTCCAGCCGCTCGTTGTTCTCGGCGTTGGCGATCGCGGAGGCAACCACCTTGTAGACCGGCTCGCTGGCTGCCTGGGGGGCGAACTTGAGCACCGTGAGGGCCTCCTTCGCGGACATCCCGCGAACGAGGTTGACCACACGGCGCGCCTTCATCGGCGAGGTGCGCACGTGTCGCGCAACCGCCCGCGCGCCGGGAGGCGCAGTAGCGTCGCCCTTAGTTGGCATCGCTGTCCCCTTGCTCGTTTCCTCGTATCGATTCGTACGTCAGCGTCATTGGGCGACCCGCAGGTCAGCGACGCCGGCTCTTCCTGTCGTCCTTCTCGTGACCCTTGAACGTCCGGGTCAACGCGAACTCGCCGAGCTTGTGCCCGACCATCGCCTCGGTGATGAACACCGGGATGTGCTTGCGGCCGTTGTGCACCGCGATCGTGTGGCCGAGCATCTCGGGCGTGATCGTGGACCGGCGAGACCAGGTCTTGATGACGTTCTTGGTGCCCTTGTCGTTCTGGACTTCCACCTTCTTCATCAGGTGGTCGTCGACGAACGGGCCCTTCTTGAGGCTGCGAGGCATCCCTACTCCTAGCGCTTCCGGTTGGCGTAACGACGACGGACGATGAGCCGGTCGGACTCCTTGCCCTGACGCCGGGTCCGGCCCTCGGGCTTACCGTTCGGGTTGACCGGGTTACGACCACCGGAGGTCTTGCCCTCACCACCGCCGTGCGGGTGGTCAACCGGGTTCATCGCGACACCACGAACCTTCGGCCGCCGGCCCTTCCAGCGCATCCGGCCGGCCTTGCCCCAGTTGATGTTCGACTGCTCGGCGTTGCCGACCTCGCCGATCGTGGCGCGGCACCGCACGTCGACCATCCGGGTCTCACCGGAAGGCAGCCGCAGCGTGGCGTACATGCCCTCCTTGGCCTGCAGCTGGATGCTGGCGCCGGCGGACCGGCCCAGCTTCGCGCCACCGCCGGGCCGCAGTTCCACGGCGTGCACCGTGGTACCGACCGGGATGTTGCGCAGCGGCTTGTTGTTGCCGGGCTGGATGTCGGCGGCCGGGCCGGACTCGACCCGCGCGCCCTGGCCGAGCCCGCGAGGAGCCAGGATGTAGCGCTTGGTGCCGTCGGCGAAGTGCAGCAGCGCGATGCGGGCGGTGCGGTTCGGGTCGTACTCGATGTGCGCGACCTTGGCCGGGATGCCGTCCTTGTCGTTGCGACGGAAGTCGATCAGGCGGTACTGCCGCTTGTGCCCACCACCCTGCCGACGCTGGGTGATCTTGCCCTGCGCGTTGCGACCGCCCTTGTTGTGCAGCGGACGCAGCAGCGACTTCTCCGGCGTGCTTCGCGTGATTTCCGCGAAGTCGGCCACGGACGAGCCGCGACGACCCGGCGTGGTCGGCTTGTACTTGCGGATGCCCATCGTTCTCTCTCTACCTCAAGGCCGGTGTCCATCAGATTCGGTACCGGCGCGCCGCTGTCAGGAAACCGGGCCGCCGAACGCCTCGATCCGGTCGCCCGGAGCGAGGGTCACGATCGCCCGCTTGGTGTCCTTGCGCTTCCCGAAACCGGTCCGGGTGCGCTTGCGCTTGCCCTGCCGGTTGATCGTGTTGACCGACAGCACCTTCACGTTGAAGATCTGCTGGATCGCGATCTTGATCTGCGTCTTGTTCGAGTCCGGGTGGACCAGGAACGTGTACTTGTTCTGGTCCAGCAGGCCGTAACTCTTCTCCGAGACGACCGGCCGGTCGATGACGTCGCGCGGGTCGTTGAAGCTCACGCCACTCATGCCTGCTCCTCCTCACTCGCCGAGGCCGAACCGTGCCCCTGCACGCCGAGGAACTCGTCCAGCGCGTCGCCGACGAACACCACGTCGTCGTTGACCAGCACGTCGTACGTGTTGAGCTGGTCCGCGGCGAGCAGGTGCACCTCGGGGGCGTTGCGCAGGCTCTTCCAGGTGAGCTCGTCCTCGCGGGCGACCACGACCAGCACCCGGGCGGCCTTGGTCACCTGGCGCAGCGCGGTCAGCGCGCTCTTGGTGCTCGGTGCGTCGCCCTCGACCAGCGAGGAGACCACGAACACCTGCTCGGCACGCGCCCGGTCGGACAGCGCGCCGCGCAACGCCGCGCGCTTCATCTTCTTCGGGGTGCGCTGCGTGTAGTCCCGCGGTACGGGGCCGTGCACGGTGCCACCACCGGCGAACTGCGGCGCGCGGGTCGAGCCCTGACGAGCCCGGCCGGTGCCCTTCTGCCGGTACGGCTTCTTGCCGCCGCCGGCGACCTCGCCGCGGGTCTTGGCCTTGTGCGTACCCTGCCGGGCCGCGGCCAGCTGTGCCACCACGACCTGGTGCATCAGCGGGATGTTCACCTGGACGTCGAAGATGTCGCCGGGCAGGTCGGCCGAACCGGCGTCCTTGCCCTCGCGGTCCAGTACCTTCACCTCAGTCACTTGACACCGCCCTTGCGCAGCGCCTGCTTGGCCGCGGTGCGGATCAGCACCAGCCCGTTCGCCGGGCCGGGGATCGCGCCCTTGACCAGCAGGAGGTTGTTCTCCGTGTCGACGTCGACGATCGAGAGGTTCTGCGCGGTGAACCGGTCGGAGCCCATCCGGCCAGCCATCCGCACGCCCTTGAAGACGCGGCCCGGAGTGGCGCAGCCGCCGATCGAGCCCGGCGAGCGGTGCTTGCGCTCGACGCCGTGCGAGGCCTTCAGGCCGTGGAAGCCGTGCCGCTTCATCACACCGGCGAAGCCCTTGCCCTTGGTCCGGCCGGTCACGTCGACCAGGCGGACGCCCTCGAAGTCGCTCAGCGTGACCTCGGCGCCCAGCTCGTACTCGGCGGCATCACTGGTGCGGATCTCCACGACGTACCGCCGGGGTGTGACGCCCGCCTTGGCGAAGTGGCCGGCCCGCGGCTTGTTCACCTTGCGCGGGTCGATCGAACCGAACGCCAGCTGCACGGCCGAGTAGCCGTCCTTGTCCTGGGTACGGACCTGGGTGACGACGCACGGCCCGGCCTGCACCACGGTCACGGGCACGACCCGGTTGAACTCGTCCCAGACCTGGGTCATACCGAGCTTGGTGCCCAGGATTCCCTTGACTTGCCTGTCCATCGTCTGCGATCCCTACAGCTTGATCTCGATGTCGACGCCAGCCGGAAGATCCAGCCGCATCAGCGAGTCGACGGTCTTCGGAGTCGGGTCGATGATGTCGATCAGCCGCTTGTGCGTACGCATCTCGAAGTGCTCGCGCGAGTCCTTGTACTTGTGCGGCGAGCGGATGACGCAGAAACGGTTGATCTCCGTGGGCAGCGGCACCGGGCCAGCGACCTGCGCCCCGGTGCGCGTCACCGTCTCGACGATCTTTCGCGCCGAGGAGTCGACGACCTCGTGGTCGTAGGCCTTCAGCCGGATGCGGATCTTCTGTCCCGCCATGGTGGCTTCTGATTCCTTCTCTCGTGCCGCTGCCTGGCCGGGAATCGGGGCAACCGATCTTTCCGACTGCCCTGGAGTCCCGACCTGAGGCTCCTGTGGTCCTTCTTCAGCCGACCGGAGAACCGGTTCGGCCGACCCCCGCGGTCGGGCGTGTCGCCGATTCAAGGTCATGGATCCGCCCGGGAACGGAAGGATCCATCTTGCTCGACGTCACTGCCCGCAGCTCGCCGACTGACGGCGACCCGTGCGCGGGTCTCGACGCTTGACACAGCACCGCCCGGCTTCGACACCGGCCGACTTCGCTGGCCCCACGCCGTGCGGCGCACCCTCGCTCGGCAGACCGGCCCAGCCGGCCGAACACACGAGCAGGCGCCCCGCGGACGCAACCTGTCTAGTATGCCGTACAGAGTGCGGCGAACGGAAACCGGGGTGACCGGACCCACCTGAGGGGCCGGCCACCCCGCCTGCCGTTACTTGTTGATCTTGGTGACCTGGCCGGCGCCGACGGTACGACCGCCCTCGCGGATGGCCAGCTTCAGCCCCTCCTCCATGGCGATGGGCTGGATCAGCTCCACCGACATCGAGGTGTTGTCACCGGGCATGACCATCTCGGTGCCCTCGGGGAGGGTCACCACGCCGGTCACGTCCGTGGTGCGGAAGTAGAACTGCGGCCGGTAGTTGTTGAAGAACGGCGTGTGCCGCCCACCCTCGTCCTTGCTCAGGATGTAGACCTGGCACTCGAAGTTGGTGTGCGGGGTGATCGTGCCGGGCTTCACCACGACCTGGCCGCGCTCCACGTCCTCGCGCTTGATGCCACGAAGCAGCAGACCGCAGTTCTCGCCGGCACGCGCCTCGTCGAGGATCTTGCGGAACATCTCGACGCTGGTGACGGTGGTCTTGGTCGACTTCTCGCGGATGCCGACGATCTCGACCTCCTCGTTCACCTTCAGCGTGCCGCGCTCGGCGCGACCGGTGACCACGGTGCCGCGGCCGGTGATCGTGAAGACGTCCTCGATCGGCATCAGGAACGGCTTGTCGATGTCGCGCTCCGGCTCAGGGATGTAGGTGTCCACGGCCTCCATGAGGTCCTGGACCGACTTCACCCACTGCTCCTCGCCCTCCAGCGCCTTCAGCGCGGAGACCTTCACGACCGGCAGGTCGTCGCCCGGGTACTCCTGGCTCGACAGCAGCTCGCGAACCTCGAGCTCGACGAGCTCCATGAGCTCCTCGTCCTCGACCATGTCCGCCTTGTTCAGGGCGACCACGATGTACGGAACGCCGACCTGACGGGCCAGCAGCACGTGCTCGCGGGTCTGCGGCATCGGGCCGTCGGTCGCCGCGACCACCAGGATCGCGCCGTCCATCTGGGCGGCACCGGTGATCATGTTCTTGATGTAGTCGGCGTGCCCGGGGCAGTCGACGTGCGCGTAGTGCCGCGCCTCGGTCTGGTACTCGACGTGCGAGATCGAGATCGTGATACCGCGCTGCTTCTCCTCAGGCGCGTTGTCGATCTCGTCGAACGGCGTGTACGGGTTCAGGTCCGGGTACTTGTCGTGCAGGACCTTTGTGATGGCCGCGGTCAGCGTCGTCTTGCCGTGGTCGATATGACCGATGGTGCCGATGTTGACGTGCGGCTTGGTCCGCTCGAACTTCGCCTTCGCCACTGGTGTCCTCCTGTGGACTGTTCTTTGCTACTTACCTCTATCCGGTACGGGCACCTGACGCTGGCCGCCGGACGATTTCATGTGATTCGCGAGGGCGGGGCCGCCGAGCCGTCGGCTCGGCGGCCACACCTCACTCGCCGGTCGCCTTGGCGATGATCTCCTTGGCGACGTTGCTCGGAACCTCGGCGTACGAGTCGAACTGCATCGAGTAGCTCGCCCGGCCCTGTGTCTTCGACCGAAGGTCGTTGACGTAACCGAACATCTCGGACAGCGGGACCGCGGCTCGCACGACCCGCGCACCGCCACGCTCCTCCATCGCCTGGATGGTGCCGCGCCGCGAGTTCAGGTCGCCGATCACGTCGCCCATGTTCTCCTCGGGCGTGGTGACCTCGACTGCCATCATCGGCTCCAGCAGCACCGCGTTCGCACGCCGTGCCGCCTCCTTCAGCACCATCGAACCGGCGATCTTGAACGCCATCTCGGACGAGTCGACCTCGTGGTACTGACCGTCGACCAGCGTCAGCTTGACACCGACCAGCGGGTACCCGGCCAGCACGCCGTACTGCATGGCGTCCTGGGCACCGGCGTCCACCGACGGGATGTACTCCTTCGGCACCCGGCCACCAGTGACCTTGTTGTCGAACTCGTACGTCGGGGAGTCGGGGTCCAGCGGCAGCGGCTCCAGGTTCACGACGACCTTCGCGAACTGGCCCGAACCACCGGTCTGCTTCTTGTGCAGGTAGGTGACGTTCTCGACCTTGTTCTTGATGGTCTCGCGGTACGCGACCTGCGGCTTGCCGATGTTCGCCTCGACGTTGAACTCCCGCCGCATGCGGTCGACCAGCACGTCCAGGTGGAGCTCGCCCATGCCGCCGATGACGGTCTGGCCGCTCTCCTCGTCGGTGTGCACCCGGAAGGTCGGGTCCTCCTCGGCCAACCGCTGGATCGCGACGGTCAGCTTCTCCTGGTCGGCCTTCGACTTCGGCTCGATCGCCACGTCGATGACCGGCTCCGGGAACGTCATCGACTCCAGGATCACCGGCTTGGCCGGGTCGCAGAGCGTGTCGCCGGTGGTGGTCTGCTTGAGACCCTGCACCGCGACGATGTCGCCGGCGCGCGCCGACGGACGCTCCTCCCGCTTGTTGGAGTGCATCTGGTAGATCTTGCCGATGCGCTCCTTGCGGTTGTCCTTGGTGGAGTTCACCACCTGGGAACCGACCTCGACCGAACCCGAGTAGATCCGGACGTAGGTGAGCTTGCCGAGGTGCTTGTCCGTCTGGATCTTGAAGGCCAGCGCGGCGAACGGCTCGTTCACGTCGGAGTGGCGCTCGACCGGCGTCTCACCGTCGGTCGCGACACCCTGGATGGCGGGCACGTCCAGCGGGCTCGGCAGGTAGTCGATCACGGCGTCGAGCATGGGCTGCACGCCCTTGTTCTTGAACGCCGTGCCACACACCACCGGGTTCGCCTTGTTGCCGATCGTGGCGCGGCGGATGCCGGCCTTGATCTCGGCCTCGGACAGCTCCTCGCCCTCGAGGTACTTCTCCATCACCGAGTCGTCGACGTCGGCCAGGGTCTCCAGGAGCTTCTCCCGGTACTCCTCGGCCTTCGCCTGCAGGTCGGCGGGGATGTCCTCGACCGCGTAGTCCTCGCCCTTCTGCGTCTCGCCACGCCAGGTCAGCGCCTTCATCCGGATCAGGTCGACGACGCCGATGAAGTCGGCCTCGTTCCCGATCGGGATCTGCAGCACCAACGGGGTCGCGTTGAGCCGGTCGACCATCATGTCGACGCAGCGGAAGAAGTCCGCGCCGGTGCGGTCGAGCTTGTTGACGAAGCACATCCGCGGGACGTGGTACTTGTCCGCCTGCCGCCAGACGTTCTCGGTCTGCGGCTCGACACCGGCGACACCGTCGTAGACCGCGATCGAACCGTCGAGGACGCGCAGCGAACGCTCCACCTCGACGGTGAAGTCGACGTGGCCCGGGGTGTCGATGATCTGGATGGTGTGGTCCTTCCACTCACACTTCGTCGCAGCCGAAGTGATCGTGATGCCACGTTCCTGTTCCTGCTCCATCCAGTCCATGACGGCAGCGCCCTCGTGGACCTCACCGATCTTGTACGTGATGCCGGTGTAGAAGAGAATCCGCTCGGTCGTCGTCGTCTTGCCGGCATCGATGTGGGCCATGATGCCGATGTTGCGAAGCTGGGCCAGGGCGGCGTCAGCTTTAGCCACTGCTACCTCCGTTGCGGTTCGGCCGCCACGTGTCGCGGACCGGGCGGAGCACTACCAGCGGTAGTGCGCGAACGCGCGGTTCGACTCGGCCATCTTGTGGGTGTCCTCGCGGCGCTTGACCGCGGCACCCAGCCCGTTGCTGGCGTCGAGCAGCTCGTTCATCAGCCGCTCGGTCATGGTCTTCTCGCGCCGGGCGCGGGAGTACTGGATCAGCCAGCGCAGGCCCAGCGTGGTGGCGCGCTGCGGGCGCACCTCCACCGGCACCTGGTAGGTCGCGCCACCGACGCGGCGGCTGCGGACCTCCAGGCTGGGCTTCACGTTGTCCAGCGCACGCTTGAGCGTCACGACCGGATCGGTGCCCGACTTCTCCCGGGCGCCTTCCAGCGCGCCGTAGACAAGCCGCTCGGCCAGCTGGCGCTTGCCCGAGATGAGCAGCTTGTTGACCAGCTGGGTGACGAGCACCGAGCTGTACACCGGGTCCGGGGTCAGCGGACGACGTGGCGCGGGTCCCTTGCGCGGCATGTCAGCTCTTCTCCCTCTTCGCGCCGTAACGACTGCGCGCCTGCTTGCGGTTGCGCACGCCCTGGGTGTCGAGCGACCCGCGGATGATCTTGTACCGAACACCCGGCAGGTCCTTCACGCGGCCACCGCGCACGAGCACGATGGAGTGCTCCTGCAGGTTGTGGCCGACGCCCGGGATGTAGGCGGTCACCTCGATGCCGCTGGACAGCTTGACGCGCGCCACCTTCCGCAGTGCGGAGTTCGGCTTCTTCGGCGTGGTCGTGAACACACGCGTGCACACGCCGCGCCGCTGCGGGCTGCCGTTCAGCGCCGGCGTCTTGGTCTTGCTGGTCTTCGCCTGGCGGCCCTTGCGGACCAGCTGCTGGATCGTGGGCACCGGGTCTTTCGCTCCCTTCGGCCATCACTGGCCGGGCCAATCGTGAAAGTGATCGGAGTCTTCAGGGTCGTGCAGTCTTCAAGGTCCTACGTGTTGCCTTGTTGCGGGGTGTCGTGCCTGGTGAGCCCGTGTCGAGTCCGTGGCGCCGGGCAGGCGCCGCTGGCTCCCGACCGACGGATGCGCAGCTCGGTGGCCGATGACCGACCCCCGCGGTCGGGCGTGTCGCCCGCTCGCGAACCGACGCACTGCACAATCACTTGACACAGTCTTGTCGCACGTCGCCATGTGGCGCTCCCGTCGGTCGGGCCCGATCAGCCCCGACAGGTTGGCGAGGCAACCACGCCAACCACGGACGCACACGCGACGAGCCCAGGCAGTGCCCAGGCACGAAGACCAAGAGTACCCACCATCTGGACCAGGGTCAAAACGGGGGTGCCATCTCGGCCACGCGCCTGGGCCGACGCCCGACGTCATCTGTTGTGGCCTGTCAGCCTACCGGTAGGGCGGACGCCGCCGACGCCGCCCCGGGAACTTCGTGACCTGGCTCGCCCGGCCGGAGCCGGACACACACCGGACCCGGCTCAGCTGAACGACGCGATGATCAGAATCACCCAGATGATCACACCGATCAGGCCCAGACCGGCGCCGATCGCACCGCAGACGATCCCGGCCATCGCCATCCCGGAGCCGGTCTGCTCGGTCCGGCCGGACGTGCTGGTCAGGTTCTTCCGGGCGATGATCCCCAGCACCAGCCCGGCCCCGCCGGCCAGGATCGCCGGCACGCTGAGAATCCACGAGCACAGTCCGGTGATCGAGATCGCACAACCGGCGATGCCCGCCACCATCGCACCGATCGCCAGGCCGGAGTTCGGCGGCTTGCTCGCCGGCAACATCACACCGTACTGCGGGGTGGGTGGCGGCACCGCGTACCCACCGGGTGGCAGCCCGGGCTGCGGCGGCGCGCCGTACCCGGCCGGCTGCGGTGCACCGTAGCCCGCCGCCGGCGGTGGCGCGCCGTACCCACCGGCCGGCGGGTAGCCGGGCGGCTGAGGCTGCCCGTACTGCGGCGGGCCCGGCGGGCGGCCGTAACCCGGCGCCGAGGGCTGCCCGTACGCCGGGGCGGACGGCTGGCCGTACCCGGCCGGTGCGCTGGTCTGGGTGTCCGGCGCATAGTCACCGGGCGCCGCCGGGCCGGGCTGCGCGTACGACCCGGCGCCCGAGGTCGCCCCCGCGCCGTAGCCACCGGGCGAGGTCGCCGGCTCGTCCGCCCCCGAGTGCCGCGGCGGCGGTGCGCTGACCGGCGACTCCGGCTCCGCGGACGGCAACGTGAAGGCCGGGCCGCTGGCCGGCGCGGCGGGCGGCGGCTCGGGGCGGGCGGCCGCGGTGGTGGCGGGACGTTCGACGAGTCGACGCCGCGGTCGGCGTCGGAGGGGATCAGATAGCCGGGTTCCGGCGGCGCGGCGGGGCGGTCACCGTGCCCGGACTGGTCACTCACGGCTGTTCCTCCTTCGTCGGAACGCCCGCAGGGCTGCACGCCACCCGATTCGCTCGCTGGCGCGCGCTCACGGCCGTCCCTCCTTCGTCGGAACGCCCGCGAGGCGCAAAGGCGACACGACGCCCATGTTTCGCTCGCTGGCGCTCATTCATGCGGTTCCTTCCTGGAACCAAGCTGACGCGGCAACACTACGAAGTCAGTTCACGTCCGAGCCGTACCGGACGCCGGTGCCACCGCCCGAGCCTCCCAGATGGAAGATCGCCAGGACGATCCCGACCACGATCACCGCGACCGCCACCAGCAACGCCAGCCGAGCCAGCCGGGTGCCGATGCGCAGCGGCGCCACGCCGGTGAGGAAACCACCCGAGGCGCGCATCTCCGCCTCGGCACTGCGGGCCAGCAGCAACGCGAACCCGGCCGGCAACGCGCCGGCCACCACCGGCGAGAACAGCAGGCCGATCGCCGCCAGCCAGACCACCGCGACGGCCTTGGTCGACCTGGTCGGATCGGGGTCCTGCGGGTGCCGGCGCGGGGTGGTCGGCTCGGCGCCGACCGGCGCCGGACCACCTGCTGGAATCAACCGAATCCCCCTGTCTCGGCGGTCGGTGTGAGTCCGGCCGCACCGTAGCGCCCAACGTACCCGGCGAACCTGAGCGGCACCCAGCAGCCGGGCGCGGCGCGGGGTGTCCGCGAAACGTGGCCGAGCCGGCGCGAGACGCGTCGCCGGCCCCGTGGCTCTCGACCGGACCGCCCCACGGAGGGCGGCCGAACCGCCCCACGGAGGGCGACCGAACCGCCCCACGGAGGGCGGCCGGACCGGCACCCGCCCGCACGGCGGGCGGCAACGGGAAACGGCGCGGGCCGCCGGCACCCGAAGGTACCGACGGCCCGCGCCCTGTGTCCCGCTGGCCGGCGGCCGAAACCACCAGCCGAACCCGACGGCCGGAGCCGCCCGGGTCGCGTCAGCGGCCGAACCCGCCGAGGTCGTAGTCGTCCAGCGGCACTGCCTGCCCGCTGGCCGGCCCGAACCCGTAGTCGGTGTCGCCGTACCCGGTCATCGAGTACACCTGGGCCTTCGCCTCCTCGGTCGGCTCCACCCGGATGTTGCGGTACTTGGAGATACCGGTACCGGCCGGGATGAGCTTACCGATGATGACGTTCTCCTTGAGGCCGATGAGCGAGTCGCTGCGCGCCTCGATCGCCGCCTCGGTGAGAACCCGGGTGGTCTCCTGGAAGGAGGCCGCGGACAGCCACGACTCGGTCGCCAGCGACGCCTTCGTGATGCCCATCAGCACCGGACGCGCCGACGCCGGCCGGCCGCCCTCGGCCACCAGACGCCGCACCTCGGCGTCGAAGGTGGCCGCCTCGACCGGCGAACCGGGCAGGAACTCCGTGTCACCGGACTCGATCACGATGTACCGGCGGAGCATCTGCCGGACGATGATCTCGATGTGCTTGTCGTGGATGTGCACACCCTGCGACCGGTAGACCTGCTGGACCTCCTGCACCGTGTGCAGCTGCACGTTGCGGCGGTTGGTGATGCGCAGCAGCTCGTGCGGATCCACGGTGCCCTCGGTGAGCTTCTCGGCCACCGCGGCGTGTTCGCCGTCCTGCTTGCGCAGCCTGGTACGCCGCGGGATCTTGTCGTACACGACCTCATCGGAGCCGTCGTCCGGCACGATGATGATCTTGCGCGACTTCTCCCCCTCCTCGATCCGGACCCGGCCGGCCTTCTCCGCGATCGGAGCCTTGCCCTTCGGCACCCGGGCCTCGAAGATCTCGGTGACACGCGGCAGACCCTGGGTGATGTCGTCACCCGCGACGCCACCGGTGTGGAAGGTACGCATGGTCAGCTGCGTACCGGGCTCACCGATGGACTGGGCCGCGATGATGCCGACCGCCTCGCCGATGTCGACCAGCTGACCGGTCGGCAGCGAACGGCCGTAGCACTGCGCGCAGACCCCGAGCCGCGACTCACAGGTCAGCACCGACCGCACCCGGACCGACTTGACGCCGCCGGCGACCAGCTTGTCCACCAGCGGACCACCGACGTCGGTGTTCCGGGTGGCGATCAGGTTGCCGTCGGTGTCGTGCACGTCCTCGGCCAGCGAACGCGCGAAGACCGAGGTCTCCACGTACTCGTCCTTGACCAGCTTGCCGTCGATCTCGGTGGCGACCGTCATCGGCACGGCCCGCTCGGTACCGCAGTCGTCCTCGCGGATGATCACGTCCTGCGAGACGTCGACCAGCCGTCGGGTCAGGTAACCCGAGTCGGCGGTCCGCAGCGCGGTGTCGGCCAGACCCTTCCGGGCGCCGTGCGTGGCGATGAAGTACTCCAGCACGGAGAGACCCTCGCGGTAGCTCGACTTGATCGGCCGCGGGATGATCTCGCCCTTCGGGTTGGCCACCAGGCCACGGATGGCCGCGATCTGCCGGAGCTGCAGCATGTTGCCGCGGGCACCGGAGTTGATCATCTTCCACAGCGCGTTCGCCTGCGGAAGCGCGTCCTCCATGTCCTTGGTGACCTCGTTGGTCGCCTTGGTCCAGATCTCGATCAGCTCGCCGCGGCGCTCCTCGGCGGTCATCAGACCACGCTGGTACTGCTTGTCCACCTGCGCGGCGTCCGACTCGTACCGCTCCAGGATCGCCTTCTTGTGCGGCGGGTCGACCACGTCGGCGATGCCGATGGTCAGCCCGGACCAGGTGGCCCAGTGGTACCCGGCCTCCTTCAGCGCGTCCAGCGTCGCCGCCAGCAGCACCTTCGGAGCCCGCTCGGCCAGATCGTTGATGATCGCCGAGAGCTGACCCTTGCGGACCTCGTAGTTGACGAACGAGTAGTCCTCCGGCAGCGCCTCGTTGAACAGCACCCGGCCCAGCGTCGTGTCGAGCAGCACCCGGTCGCCCGGCTGCCAGCCCTCCGGCGCCTGCCACGGCTCGGCCCCGGCACCGTTGCTCACCGAGGTGACCCCGGTCAGCCGGATCCGGACCGGCGCCTGCAGGTCCAACTCACCCGCGTCGAACGCCATCTGCGCCTCGGCCGGCGAACCGAACACCCGGCCCTCACCCTTGCCACCCTCGTTGCGGTGGGTCAGGTGGTACAGCCCGATGATCATCTCGTGCGACGGCATCGTGACCGGCTTGCCGTCCGAGGGCTTCAGGATGTTGTTCGAGGACAGCATCAGGATGCGGGCCTCGGCCTGCGCCTCGGTCGACAGCGGCACGTGCACCGCCATCTGGTCGCCGTCGAAGTCGGCGTTGAACGCGGCACACACCAGCGGGTGCAGCTGGATCGCCTTGCCCTCGATCAGCTGCGGCTCGAACGCCTGGATGCCGAGCCGGTGCAGGGTCGGAGCACGGTTCAGCAGCACCGGGTGCTCCGAGATGACCTCTTCCAGGACATCCCACACCGCGGTGCGGCCACGCTCGACCATCCGCTTCGCCGACTTGATGTTCTGCGCGTGGTTCAGGTCGACCAGGCGCTTCATCACGAACGGCTTGAACAGCTCCAGCGCCATGTACCGCGGCAGGCCGCACTGGTGCAGCTTGAGCCGCGGGCCGACCACGATGACCGAACGGCCGGAGTAGTCGACGCGCTTGCCCAGCAGGTTCTGCCGGAACCGGCCCTGCTTGCCCTTGAGCATGTCGGACAGCGACTTCAGCGGCCGGTTACCGGGACCGGTGACCGGGCGACCGCGGCGGCCGTTGTCGAACAGCGCGTCGACGGCCTCCTGCAGCATCCGCTTCTCGTTGTTGACGATGATCTCGGGCGCACCGAGGTCGATCAGCCGCTTGAGCCGGTTGTTCCGGTTGATCACGCGGCGGTACAGGTCGTTCAGGTCGGAGGTGGCGAACCGGCCACCGTCCAGCTGCACCATCGGCCGCAGATCCGGCGGGATCACCGGAACGCAGTCGAGCACCATGCCCAGCGGCGAGTTGCGGGTGGTCTGGAACGCCGCCACGACCTTCAGCCGCTTCAGCGCCCGGATCTTCCGCTGCCCCTTGCCGGACCGGATGGTCTCGCGCAGGTTCTCGGACTCGGCGTCCAGGTTCAGGTTCTCCAGCAGCGCCTTGATCGCCTCGGCGCCCATGCCGCCCTCGAAGTACTCCCCGAAGCGGTCCCGCAGTTCGCGGTAGAGCAGCTCGTCCGGGACCAGCTGCTTGGGCTCCAGCTTGCGGAAGGTCTCCATGACCTCGTCGAGCCGGTCGATCTCCCGCTGCGCACGGTCCCGGATCTGGCGCATCTCGCGCTCGCCGGACTCCTTGACCTTGCGCCGGACGTCGCTCTTGGCGCCCTCGGCCTCCAGCTCGGCCAGATCGGTCTCGAGCTTCTTGGCGCGGGCGTCCACGTCGGCGTCGCGGCGGTTCTCCAGCTGGCGCTTCTCCGCACCGATCTCCGACTCGATGGTCGGCAGGTCACGGTGCCGGGCCTCGGCGTCCACCTGCGTCACCACGTACGCGGCGAAGTAGATGATCTTCTCGAGGTCCTTCGGCGCGATGTCCAGCAGGTAGCCCAGCCGGCTCGGCACGCCCTTGAAGTACCAGATGTGCGTCACGGACGCGGCCAGCTCGATGTGGCCCATCCGCTCCCGGCGCACCTTGGCGCGAGTCACCTCGACGCCGCAGCGTTCACAGATGATGCCCTTGAACCGGACGCGCTTGTACTTGCCGCAGTAGCACTCCCAGTCACGGGTGGGGCCGAAGATCTTCTCGCAGAAGAGCCCGTCCTTCTCCGGCTTCAGGGTGCGGTAGTTGATCGTCTCGGGCTTCTTGACCTCGCCATGCGACCACTGCCGAATATCGTCGGCGCTGGCCAGGCCGATCCGCAGCTCGTCGAAGAAGTTCACGTCGAGCACTTGTGGTCAGTCCCCTTTGGGTTGTGGCCGGACGGTGTGCACGCCGCCCGGCCGGTGGTATCGGCCGCTGTCGTCGGGATACCGGGGCGCCGGAGCGCCCCGGTACAACCACTCAGACCTCTTCGACGCTGCTCGGCTCGTGCCGGGACAGGTCGATACCGAGTTCTTCCGCGGCGCGGAACACCTCGTCGTCGCTGTCCTTCATCTCCAGGGTGCTTCCGTCGCTGGACAGCACCTCGACGTTGAGGCACAGCGACTGCAGCTCCTTGAGCAGGACCTTGAACGACTCCGGGATGCCCGGTTCGGGGATGTTCTCGCCCTTGACGATCGCCTCGTAGACCTTGACGCGGCCGACCACGTCGTCGGACTTGATCGTCAGCAGCTCCTGCAGCGCGTAGGCCGCGCCGTAGGCCTGCATGGCCCAGCACTCCATCTCGCCGAACCGCTGGCCACCGAACTGCGCCTTACCACCCAGCGGCTGCTGGGTGATCATCGAGTACGGGCCGGTGGAGCGGGCGTGGATCTTGTCGTCCACCAGGTGGTTCAGCTTGATGATGTACATGTAGCCGACCGCGATCGGCGACGGGAACGGCTCGCCGGAACGACCGTCGAACAGCTTCGCCTTGCCGGTTCGCCCGATCAGCTGGGTGCCGTCCCGGTTCGGGAGCGACGCCTCCAGCATGCCGGCGATCTCCTCCTCGTGCGCGCCGTCGAACACCGGCGTGGCCAGGTTCGTGTCCGGCTCGGACGAGTCGGCGCCGATCGAGGCGAGCGACTGCTTCCACGGGGTGTCGTCGACCTTCAGCTTCCAGCCGTTCTTGGCCAGCCAGCCGAGGTGGGTCTCCAACACCTGTCCGACGTTCATCCGGCTCGGCACGCCGAGCGGGTTCAGCACGATGTCGACCGGGGTGCCGTCCTCCAGGAACGGCATGTCCTCCAGCGGCAGGATCTTGGAGATGACGCCCTTGTTGCCGTGGCGCCCGGCGAGCTTGTCGCCGTCCTGGATCTTGCGCTTCTGGGCGACGTACACCCGGACCAGCTCGTTCACGCCCGGGGACAGCTCGTCGCCGTCCTCCCGGCTGAACGTGCGGACCCCGATCACCGTGCCGGACTCGCCGTGCGGCACCTTCAGCGAGGTGTCCCGGACCTCCCGGGCCTTCTCACCGAAGATCGCGCGCAGCAGCCGCTCCTCCGGGGTCAGCTCGGTCTCGCCCTTCGGGGTGACCTTGCCGACCAGGATGTCGCCGTCCCGGACCTCGGCACCGATGCGGATGATGCCCCGCTCGTCGAGGTCGGCCAGCATCTCCTCGGAGACGTTCGGGATGTCCCGGGTGATCTCCTCCGGACCCAGCTTGGTGTCGCGGGCGTCGACCTCGTGCTCCTCGATGTGAATCGAGGAGAGCACGTCCTCCTGCACGATGCGCTGCGAGAGGATGATCGCGTCCTCGTAGTTGTAGCCCTCCCACGGCATGAACGCGACCAGCAGGTTCTTGCCGAGCGCCATCTCACCTTCGTCGGTGCACGGCCCGTCGGCGATCACCTGGCCCGCCTCGACCCGCTGCCCCTCGTTCACCACCGGGCTCTGGTTGATGCAGGTACCGGCGTTGGAGCGGCGGAACTTGTGCAGCAGGTAGGTGCGGCGGTGGCCGTCGTCCTGGTGCACCGTCACGTAGTCGGCGCACAGGTCCTCGACGACACCGGGCTCCTCGGCGACGACGACGTCACCGGCGTCGACCGCGGCGCGGTACTCCATTCCGGTGCCGACGAACGGCGACTCCGCCTTGATCAGCGGCACCGCCTGGCGCTGCATGTTCGCACCCATCAGGGCGCGGTTCGCGTCGTCGTGCTCCAGGAACGGGATCATCGCGGTGGCGACGGAGACCATCTGCCGCGGCGAGACGTCGATGTAGTCGACGACACCCGGCGCGACGGCCTCGAACTCGCCGCCCTTACGGCGGACCAGCACGGTGCTCTCGGTGAACGAACCGTCCTCCGCCAGCGGCGCGTTGGCCTGCGCGATGACGTACCTGTCCTCCTCGTCGGCGGTCAGGTACTGCACGTCGTCGGAGACCTTGCCGTCGGTCACCTTCCGGTACGGCGTCTCGATGAAACCGAACGCGTTGACCCGCGCGAACGCGGACAGCGCGCCGATCAGGCCGATGTTCGGGCCTTCCGGCGTCTCGATCGGGCACATCCGGCCGTAGTGCGACGGGTGGACGTCACGGACCTCCATGCCCGCCCGGTCCCGGGACAGGCCGCCCGGGCCCAGCGCCGACAGCCGCCGGCGGTGGGTCAGACCCGTGAGCGGGTTGGCCTGGTCCATGAACTGGGAGAGCTGGCTGGTGCCGAAGAACTCCTTGATCGCGGCCACCACGGGCCGGATGTTGATCAGGGTCTGCGGCGTGATCGCCTCGACGTCCTGCGTGGTCATCCGCTCCCGCACGACCCGCTCCATCCGGGACAGGCCGACACGGACCTGGTTCTGGATGAGCTCACCGACGGTGCGCAGCCGGCGGTTGCCGAAGTGGTCGATGTCGTCCGCGTCGTACCCGTCCTCGCCGGTGTGCAGGCGGCACAGGTATTCGATCGTGGAGACGACGTCGTCCTCGGTCAGCACGCCGGTGGTGACGGGGGCGTCGAGTTCCAGCTTCTTGTTCACCTTGTAGCGACCGACCTTGGCCAGGTCGTATCGCTTCGGGTTGAAGAAGAGGTTGTCCAGCAGGGTCTGCGCGTTCTCCCGCGTCGGCGGCTCGCCCGGCCGCAGCTTGCGGTAGATGTCCAGCAGCGCCTCGTCCTGGCTGCCGATGTGGTCCTTCTCCAGGGTGGCCAGCATGATCTCGGACCAGCTGAACCGTTCCCGGATCTGCTCGTTGGTCCAACCGATGGCCTTGAGCAGGACGGTGACGGCCTGGCGACGCTTGCGGTCGATGCGCACACCGGCGGTGTCGCGCTTGTCGATGTCGAACTCCAGCCAGGCACCCCGGCTCGGGATGACCTTCACGCTGGAGACATCACGGTCGGACGTCTTGTCGGGCTGCTTGTCGAAGTAGACACCCGGCGAACGGACCAACTGGGACACGACGACACGCTCGGTGCCATTGACGATGAACGTGCCCTTGCTCGTCATCATCGGGAAGTCACCCATGAACACGGTCTGGCTCTTGATCTCGCCAGTCGTGTGGTTGATGAACTCCGCGGTGACGAACAGCGGCGCGCAGTAGGTGAGGTCCTTCTCCTTACATTCTTCGATCGACGCCTTCACCTCGTCGAACCGTGGGTTCGAGAAGGAAAGCGACATAGTGCCGGAGAAGTCCTCGATCGGACTGATCTCCTCCAGGATCTCCGCGAGTCCACTCCGTGCGGCGGAGTCATCGGCACTGCGGGCACGCCAAGCCTCGTTGCCCACCAGCCAGTCGAACGACTCGGTCTGGATGGCAAGGAGGTTGGGCACCTCAAGGTGTTCGGTGATCCTGCCGAAGGAGACTCGGCGGGGAGCGTATGCACTCGTGGTCAGGGTCTTCGCAGGGCGGGAAGCTGCCAAGATGCGTCCTTCCGAGGACCTGTCAGCGACGGCCGTTTCGCGCGCACCCCAAACGACTCCCCAAAAACCGCCCAAATGGGGCCCCAAGACAGGGTCAATCAGACAATTTCGGCGAGCTCGAAGTTGGAAGGCAGCGCAAACTAGCAGTGTAGCCGAACGGCCCACCGCTGTCCAGGCCAGGCCGCGGCTGGCGCCAACCGCGCCCTGGAGGAGACGCCTCCGAGCACAACACCAACTCTCGTTCGGCCGGCTTCCGCGCGATGCAGAGGCAGCTAGGGATCAGCGTGCCTGGATACCACTGGGTCGTCAAGGGCTGGCACGCGGTCAACATGCCCGGAAACCCGAATCGGCGAACCAGACAACCGTCGGTAGAGCGGCGAAAGCCGACTGCAATCACAACTCACCCCCGACCGTGGCCGGAACCGCCATCAGATCGCAGTGACCTTCGTCACCTTCCACTTGCCGGCCATCGGAGTCATGGTCAGCACGACCCGGTTCTGGTCGACCTTCTGGCCGGTGATCGTCGTGTTCTGCTTGTACTGGTCGACGTAGAGCAGCAACACGACCCGGTCGGCCTGCGCGGACACCACGCTGGTCGCCGACACCCGCGCGGTCAGGATCGCCTTCTGCTTCACCGCGTACTTCTTCAGCGACGCCGTCGTCTTGGCGTACTTCTTCGCGAAGCTGCCACCCAGGTACGGCTTGGCCCGCCGCACGCTCGCGTCGAAGGTGCGGTAGTCGTACGACAGGAGCGCTGGCGCGGCGGCCTGCGCCGCGGACACCGCGTCGTCCCGCGCCTGCTCGACCGCGTCGTCACGCAGGTGCAGCCACCAGGCGCCACCACCGGCGGCGAGCGCCAGCACCGCGAGAACACCGACGATCACGATCGCCCGGTGGGTGCGCTCGAGTGCGCGTTCCGCACGACGTCGACGCGCCAGCGCTGCCTTGCCCGCCTTGCCGGCGCGGCCGCCGGGCTTGCCGGCCGGGCCGGACCTGCCGGCCTTCCCGGACTTGCCGGCGCCCGACGTCTTCCCGCCACGGGCGCCTGCGCCCAGCCGGGCCGGTGCCTTCACCGGCGGCCGGCTCGGCTTCGCCTTCCCGGTCTTCGACCCCGCACCGGGGTCCGCGACCACCCCGGCGTCCCGGTCCGCATCACCCGCGTCGTCCGCGGCGTACGGCCGCGGGGACGGCTTCGGCCGCGGGGACGGCCGGCGCCGACGCGACCGCGCCTCGCCGGTGGACTCCTCCGACGACGCCGACGCGCCCGGGCGCGGCCGTGGGCTCGGCCGGCGTGCGGCGTCGCGCCCGGCCGAGGACCCCGCGTCAGCGTTGTCGCGGTTCCCGGCCCGATCGGTACCGGGCTCGGAATCGACCGGCTCCACGGCGATCGGGTCGATGTGGAACGGCTCGTCCGCACCCCGTTCGGCGGCCGGTGCCGGCGGCTCGTCGTACTGCTGGTCGTCGGTGCCGGCGCGGGGCGGCTGGCTACGAGGCGAGCCGGACCGGGGGCGGGCCGGGCGGCGCGGCGTGCCGCCCTTGGCCGGCATCTGGCCGCGCAGCGTCCGTGGGATGAAACGAGCCATCGCGGGACATCCTCCGTAGCGTGCAGCGGTTGATCAGACGAACTGGAGCTCGGACACCAGCCAACGGCCGTTCTGTTCGGCCATGGTCACCTTGACCCGGTAGTGCGCGAGCCTCCCCTTCGGCGCGTTCGTGTTCTTCACGGTGGCGTCCATCGCCACCAGCACCGTCGCCGACCGGCGCTTGCTGGTGACGACCCCGGCCCACTTGACGTGCGCCTTCGAGGTGACCTTGTTCTCCACCACCGCGGTCTTCGTCTGCCCCATGCCGTTCTTGAACTGGGTCCTGAAGTCACCGGTCGCCCCGGTCAACACCCGCTTCAGGTCGTGGTCGACGGTCTTGGTGCTGATGCTCATGAAGTTGCTGACCGTGGTCTCCGCCGCCGACACCGCCGCTTTGCGGGCCTTCTCGTCCTGGCGATGCTGGTAGTGCCGCCAACCGGCGTAGCCGCCGGCGCCGAGCGCACCGGCGAGGATCACCGCCAGCACGGCGACGGCAACGCGGGTCGCGGCCAGCGACCGCCAGGCTCGGCCGACCACCGCGCCGACCGGCTGCCACGGCTTCCGGCGCGCCCCCGCGGCGCCGGTCGCTGCGTCCGACCCCCGCCGCCCCGCGTCGGAGCCGCGCTTGGTGCCCGCCGAACCGCCCCGGGCGGCCACCGGCTCCCGCTCGGTCGACTCCGCCGACCCGCGCTCGCCGCCGGTCTCGCCCCCGGTCGGTGGCGCACCCTTGCCCTTGGTCGAGTTGCCCTTGGCCGATCCGGAGGTGGTCGACTTCGTCGTGCCCCGGCCCGCCGACGTGGTCGGCGTGTCCCGGCTGGCCGACGTCGTCGACGTCGAGGGCTTGCTCATCGCTTGGTGCGCTCCGTTCCGATCACGATTCCAGCCCCGTGAGCAGCAACTGCTTCCAGGACTGGTCGCCGGCCAACTGGTACTGGCCGCCGGTGCCGCCGAACTGTAGTGGCTGCCCGTCCGGCCCGAGCACCAGCCCGGTCGACGGGTCGTACCCGGCCAGATCGGCACCGGGCTTCGCGGTGGCGCCGTCGACCGACCCGGTGTCGCCCGAACCGGACGTCGAACCGGTGGACGGCAGCGAGCCGGCCCCTTCGGGTACCGGGGTGATTTCCGGGCCGGTGGGCCGCGGCGTGTTCTGGCTGCCGCGTACCTCCGAGCCGCTGGCCCGCTCGGAGTTGGTGCAGGCCACCTTCACCCCGGTCCGGATGTACTGGCAGGGCGCCGGGTCGTCGACGTCGAGTACCAGGCCGAAGTGGGCGGTACCGTCGCCCGGCGTCACGGTGAAACCGCCGGCGATGTCCAGCGGGTACACCACCAGGATCTGCTTGATGCCGGGCAGCCGCCGGGTCGCGATGCCACCGACCGTGATCAGGTTGCCGAGCAGCATCCCGATGTTCGGGTCGACGTCGCGCAGCAGACCGGACACCTGCTTCGCCGCGGGCGGCGCGTTCGCGATCACCTTCCGCAGGTCGGCGTCGGAGGTGCGCAGGGTGTGGGTCAGGTCGGCGAGTCCCTTGGCCCAGCGGCGGATCTCGGCCGCACTGGCCTGCTGGGTGGTCAGCACGGTCTGGCCGTCCTGCAGCAGCTTGACGGTCTGCGGCAGATCCTGGTTCGCGGTGGCGAGGATCTTGTCGCTGGAGTCGATGATCTGCTGCAGCGACCCCTCGCTGCCCTGGAACGCCGCGCCGAGCTCGTTCACCACGACCTGCAGGTCCTTGGTGTCGACGGAGCTGACCAGCTTGTCCAGGTTGGCCAGCAGCGTCTCGGTCGGCAGCGGAATCCCGGTCCGGCTCGCCGGGATCACGTCGCCGGGCGCCAGGTACGGGCCGGAGGCGGTGTTCGGCCGCAGGTCCAGGTACTGCTCGCCGACGGCCGAGCGGTCGGTGACCACGGCGCGCAGATCCCGCGGGATCCGCACCCCGCGGTCGATGCGCATCGTCACCCGGACCTGCTTGGCGGTCAGGTCGACCGAGGTGACCTTGCCGATCGGGCTGCCCCGGTAGGTGACCGAGGCGTTGGTGAAGATGCCGCCGGCGTTGCTGAAGTCGGCCGCCAGCTCGTACGTGTTGCCCAGCAGCGCGGCGCCGACCCCGACGTAGCGGACCGCGACGTAGCAGACGCCGAGCACGCTGACCAGTACGAAGGCCAGCACCTTGATCTTGACGCTGCGCGGAGTCATCCGGTCAGCCCTCCCAGCAGGATGCTGAGCAGGTCGCCCTGCCGTGGATTCGACTCGCCCGCCGGCAGCTGCCGGCCCTTGTCGTCGGTCGGCCCCGGTTGCGCGGTGGTCGACTTCGACCCCGTCTGGTTCGGGTCCCGGACCGGGCCGTTCTGGTCGGCGACCTTGCCCTGCTGATCGCCGACCGGGGTACTGGTCAGCAGGTTCGACAGGATGTCGGTGACGTTGAGGTCGACGGTCAGGTGCAGGTTGACGTAGTCGCCGACGATGGCGCCGCCGACGTTCGGCGGGAACGGGTAGGTCAGCAGCTGGTCCACCGACTTCGGCAGGTTGTCGCCCGACTTCACCAGCTGGGTCAGCGTCGGCTGCAACGACTTCAGGTTCGCCAGCAGGTCCTGCCGGCTCTCCTTGATCACCCTGGTACCGACGGTGCCGAGCTTCTTGACCGCGGCGAGCATGTCGATCAGCTGCTTCTTCTGGTCGTCCAGCACCTTCAGGCCCGGGTCGAGCGCGTCGACCGCCTTCGCCACCGTCGTCTTCTGCTTCGCGACCTGGCGGGAGAACGTGTTCAGCGCGTTGATCGCGCGCACGATCTGCTTCTTCTGGTCGTCCAGGCCGCCGACGAACGTGTCCAGCTGCTTCAACGTGTCCCGGACGTCGGGTTCCCTGCCGTCGAAGACCTTCGCGACCTCGTCGTTGATCGTCTTCAGCTTCTCCAGGCTGCCGCCGTTGAGCAGCAGCGACATCGCCCCGAGGACCTCCTCGGCCTCGACGTTGCGGCTGGTCCGGGCCAGCGGGATGGTGGCGCCGGCGCGCAGCCGGCCGGTCGCCGGCCGGTCGGTCGGGGCGTCCAGGTCGACGAACTTCTCGCCCAGCAGGCTGGTCTGCCGGATCGATGCGACCGCGTTCGCCGGCAGCTCGACGTTCTTGTCGACCTGCACCTCGACCTGCGCGTGCCACCCCTTCCGGGTCACCGACCGGACGCTGCCGACGGTCACGTCGTTGCTCTTCACGGCCGCCTGCGGGACCAGATCGAGCACGTTGCCGAACTCGATCGTCAGCCGGTAGCCGTCACCGCCGGCACCGCCGGGCAGCTGCACCCCGGACAGCCCCGACGAGCCGCAGCCGGCCAGCAGCACCAGGCCGAGCAATGCGGGCAGCAGCCGCCGGATGCGCGTCCTCACTTGCCACCACCTCCGAGGATGCCGCCGAGGGTCGGGTCGGACGCGACGCCACCGGACCCGTCGCCCTGCGGCGTCGTCTCGCCGTCGACCGGCTTCTGGCCGACCCGGTCGGTACCGCCGGTGGTCCCGTCCGGGTCCGGCTGGATGATCGCGCCGAGGTTCAGCCCCGGGATCGGCAGCAGGTTGAGCAGGTGCTTGAGTTCGGTGGTCAGCGGTGAACCGGCCTTGGCCAGGAACGCGGCCAGTTCGAAGCACGCCACCGGAACCTGCTTGACCGGCACCAGGTGGGTCACCAGCGAGCACACGTACGACGCCGGGTCGTACGGCCCGATGATGTCGTCGCGGGTGTCCAGCGTGCCGGAACGAGCGTTGTACGCGAGGTTCAGGTTGGACAGCGCGGTCGGCGCCAGGTCGAGCACGTCGATGATCGACTTCTGCTGCTTGACCAGCACCCCGGTGATGTCGGTGAGCGCGGCCACGTTGTCCGACAGTTCCTTGCGGTTGGTCTTGACGAACGTCGCGACCTGCTTCAGCGCGGTACCGAGGTCCTTGAGCGCGGCGGCCAGGTCGTCCCGCTCGTTGGACAGCTGTTCCGAGACGTCCGCCAGTTGCTTGTTGAACTGGCGGACCGCGCCGTCGCTCTCGGCCAGCGCGGTGGTGAACTTCTGCAGGTTGACCACGGTGCCGAACAGGTCCTGCCGGCCGTCCGACACGGTGTCCAGCGCGGCGGCCAGGTCCCGCAGCGTCTGGTTGAGGTCCTTGCCGTTGCCCTTGAGGTTCTTCGCGCCGGTCCGGATCAGGTTGTTCAGCGAACCGTTCTTGTTGGCGCCGTTCGGGCCGACCGCGACGCTGAGGTTGTTCAGCGCCTTGTACACGTCGTCGAGTTCCAGCGGCACGACCGCCCGGTCGCCGCGCAGCACCGCACCGGTGGACAGCACCGCGCCGCCGACATAGCCGGGGGTGAGCTGCACGTACCGGTCGCCGACGATGCTCGGCGGCACGATGACCGCCTTGGCCTTCGCCGGGATCTCGTAGTCGGCGTCGTAGGTCATGCTGACCGCGACCGTCCGGCCGCCGGGTCGGACCGCGGTGACGTGGCCGATCTTGACGCCCATCACCCGCACGTCGGAGTTGGCGTAGATGCCGACCGACTGGCTGAAGTAGGCGGTGAGCGTCTTCTGCGGCGGGCCCATCCGCCACACCGCCAGGCCGATCGCGGTGCCGAGCACGGCGACCACGGCGACGGCCAGGCCGATCCCGAGCCGGCTGCGGAACACCCCCAGCGAACGGCTGTCCCGGTGACTGCGGACCATCATCGCCCTCACCTGCCCGGGCTCGCGGTCGTGGACGGTGACAGTGCGCCGCCGGGCGCCGGCGTCCCGGTACCGCCGGGCGACGCGCCGCCGGACGGTGTGGCCCCCGCCGACGGGGTGGCCTTCGGCTTCGCCGAACCGCCCTGGTCGGTCTTGCCGCTCCCGGTGCTCTCGCTGCCGGTCTGGGTGGCGGCGGAGCCGGCCCGGTCGCCGCCCTGCGGGCGGGCCGGCGGCGCACCCACCGTGTACGGCTGGAGCAGCGCGTCCATGTACGAGTCGAACCACCGGCCGTTGCCCAGCACGTTGGTGAACGCGTTCAGGAACGGCGCCATGTTCTGGATGCTCTTGGTGAGGTTGTCGCGGTTGTTCTGCAACACCTGCACCACCTGGCGCAGCTGCTTGAGCGCCGGGTTGAGCTGCTTCTGGTTGTCCTCGACCAGCCCGGACAGCTGCTTGGCCAGCTCGTCGGTGCTCACCAGCAACTGGTGGATCGCGTCCCGGCGGGCCTTGACCTCCTTGAGCAGCTTGTTCCCGTCGGTCAGCAGCTGCTGGAACTGCTTGTCCCGGTTGGCCAGCACCTGGGTGACCCCGCGCGCCCGGCGCAACAACTGGCGCAGCGCGTCGTCGCGGCTGGCCACCGTGCGGGACAGCCGGGACAGGCCGTGGATCGAGCCCTTCACGTTCGGCGCGGTGTCCGCCAGCGTCGCGGACAGCGTGTCGAACGCCTTCGCCAGCTGCTTCGTGTCGATCTTGTCGACGGTGTCGGCCAGCCCGTTCACCGCCTGAACCACGTCGAACGGGGACGAGGTGCGCGAGCGCGGGATCTGCTGGCCGGGCCGCATCGAACCGGGCCCGGCCGGCTCCAGGCCGAGGAACTTCTGCCCCAGCACCGTCTTGATCCGGATCGTCGCCTCGGTCTTCGTCCCGAACGAGACACCGCGGTCGACCCGGAAGTCGACCCGCACCGCGGGCTTCCCGTCGTGGTGGGTGAGGTCGATCCCGGTCACCTTGCCGACCTTGACCCCGGCGATGCGTACCTCGTTGTCGGTGGCGAGGCCGCTCGCGTCGGTGAACTCCGCCGAGTACCGGTCGCCGCCGCCGATCACCGGCAGCTTGTCGGCGTTGAACGCGGCGAGCACGCCGAGCACCACGACCGCGATTCCGGCCATCCCGATCACGAGGTGGTTGCGCTGCCGGAACGGCTTCACTTCGCACCCCCGCTCGTCGCCGGCGAGGCACAGCGGGCGGCGGTCGCCGACACCGTCGCCGGGTTCACGTCACCGATGCCCGGCACGTTGACGGTGCCGTCGAAGTTGCACATGTAGAAGTTGAACCAGGACCCGTACGACGCGGTCCGGGTCAGCGCCGCGGTGCGCACCGGCAGCCGGGCCAGCGTCCCCTCGATCACGCTGGTGTTGGCGTTCAGCGTGGTCGCGAGCGAGCGCAGCTGCTTGATGTCGTCCTTCAGCGCCGGCCGACCGTCCTTGACCAGATCGGCGGTGGTACCGGCGAGGTCGCCGAGGCTCTGGATCGAGTCACCGATGTTCTTGCGGTCGGCGGACAGCCCGGACACGAAGTCCTGCAGCGACGAGATGATGTCGGAGAGCTTGTCGTCCCGGGCGTTCAGCGTGGCCAGCACCTTGTTCAGGTTGTCGATCACCTGGCCGATCACCTTGTCCCGGTCGGCCAGCGTGTTGGTCAGCGACGCGGTCCGGGCGAGCAGGTCGTTCACCGTGCCGCCCTCACCCTGCAGCACCTGGATGATCTCGTACGCGAACTTGTTGACGTCCTTCGGCGACAGCCCGGCGAACAGCGGCTGGAACCCGTTGAACAGCGCGGTCAGGTCGAGCGCCGGCGCGGTGTGGGACAGCGGGATGGTGCTGCCGGCGGGCAGCGTGGCGCTGTCCCCGGTGCCCTCGGTGAGCTCGACGTAGCGCTGGCCGATCAGGTTGCGGTACCGGATCTTCGCCCGGACCGACTTCGGCATCGGCACCGTGTCGTCGACCGTGAAGGACACCTGCGCGGTCTTGCCGTGCACCAGCGAGATGCCCTTGACCTGGCCCACCTTGACCCCGGCGATCCGCACGTCGTCGCCCTTCAACAGGCCCGTGACGTCGGTGAACCGGGCGTTGTACCGGGTCCCGCCGAACCAGCCCAGCGAGCCGAGCGTGGTCGCGAGCAGCCCGGTCAGCACCACCGTCACCACGGCGAACACGATCAGCTTGATCAACGCCGGCGCCACGCTCCGGCTGCTGCTCCGGCCGCTCATCGCCGCTCCCCGGCGAGCCCGGTGCGTCGGTGCGTTCCTTCGGTCACTTGACGCTCACCACCGATCCGCGCATCAGTGGACCCCACAGCAGGTCGTCGATACCGCCCAGGTCGGTCACGTTGCGGCCGGTCGCCGCCGCCACCAGCGGGTTGACGACCGACTGCTCGGCGCTCGTACCCGCGTAGCCCATGTCCACGCCCGACCCGCCACCGATGCCACCCAGGCCACTCCCCGCGGTGCCCGGGTCGCCGCCGCCGCTGAGCAGGCCGCCCGGGTGCGACACGCCGTGCTGGTAACCGTCCGCGACCGTGCCACCCGGGTACGGCACCGCCGGGCTCGGCAGGCCGCGGCAGTTGGGCCCGGTGTCGGCCAGGTTCGCCGGCTCGTCGCCGGCGACGTACTTGCCGGAGTCCTTGGTGATCTCCAGGGTGATGTGCAGCCGGCCGGTGTCGAACGCGCCCTCGATGTTCTGCTGCAACCGCACCGCGCCGGCGGTCAGGCACGGATACTCCGGCGAGTACTCGGCGAGCACGTCCAGCAGCGGCCGGCTGACCTGGCCGAGCTGGATCAGCCGGCCCTCGTGCCGCTGCAGGAACGGCGTCGCCGTGTCGGCCAGCCCGGTGGTGTCGGACCAGAACGCGGCGAGCTGGCTGCGCTGCTCGGCGACCGTCGACGAGGTCACCGTCAGGTTCCGCAGGATCGCCATCAGGTCCGGCAACGCCCCGGTGTAGGTGTCCAGCACGTCGGACAGCTTGCGGATGTCGGACTGGATCGTCGGCATCTGCGCGTTCAGCGTCTTGAGGTACCTGTCCAGCGTCACGAGCGTGTCGCCGAGTTCCTCGCCGCGACCGCGGAGCGCCTCCGCCAGCGCGGTCAGCGTCGCCGAGACCTTCTCCGGCGGTACCGCCTTGAGCAGCGGCAGCGCGCGATCGAGCACCCGCTCCAGCTCCACCGCCTGCGCCGAGCGGTCCTGGTGCACGACCGTACCGGCGGTGATCGCGTGACCGGACGGCCGAGCCGGCGCGTCCAGCGACACGTACTTCTCGCCGAACAGCGTCTTCGGCAGCATCCTGGCCGTCACGTTCGACGGGATCCGCGGCACCGAGCCGGGATCCAGCGCCAGCCGCAGCTTCGCCCGCTGCCCGTTCGCGGAGATGTCGCGTACCTGGCCGACGACGACGCCGCGCAGCTTCACGTCGGCGTTCCGGTCCACCTGCAGCCCGGTGTGGTCGGCGACCACCGTCACCCACACCGCCGGGGTGAACACCTTCTGGTAGGCACCGACCGCCGCGGCGAGTAGCACCGCCACCAGCAGGACGAACCCGACGCCGAGCAACCGGCGCCGCAGCCCGTCAGACACCCTGTTCACCGACATCCGCCACTCACCCGGAGATCCGTACGGTGGTGGTGGCGCCCCAGATCGCCAGGCTGAGGAAGAAGTCGACCACGTTGATCGCCACCAGCGCGGTACGCACCGCGCGGCCCACCGCCATCCCGACGCCGGCCGGGCCGCCGGACGCGTGGTACCCGTGGTAGCAGTGGATCAGCACCACGATCACGCTGAACACCAGCACCTTGCCGAACGACCACAGCACATCCTCGGGCGGTAGGAACAGGTGGAAGTAGTAGTCGTAGGTGCCGGACGACTGCCCGAAGTAGAGCGTGACCATCTCGCGGGTCGCCAGGTAGCTCGCCAGCAGGCCGATCACGTACAGCGGGATCACCGCGATCAGGCCGGCGATCATCCGGGTGGTCACGAGGAACGGCAGCGACGGCAGTCCCATCACCTCCAGCGCGTCCACCTCCTCGTTGATCCGCATCGCGCCCAGCTGCGCGGTGAACCCGCAGCCCACCGTCGCCGACAGGGCGATCCCGGCCACCAGCGGCGAGATCTCCCGGGTGTTGAAGTACGCGGAGATGAAGCCGGTGAACGCGGACGAGCCGATCTGGTTGAGCGCCTCGTACCCCTGCAGGCCGACCTCCGTCCCGGTGAAGAACGTCATCGCGACGATCACCCCGACGGTGCCGCCGATCACCGCCAGCGCGCCGGACCCGAACGAGACCTCGGCGAGCAGCCGCAGCACCTCCCGCTTGTACCGCCGGACGGTGCGCGGGGCCCAGGCGAACGCGCGCAGGTAGAACGACATCTGGCCACCGAGGTCGTCCAGGAACCCCAGCGGCTTGCGCACGATGCCGGCCGTACGGCCCCCTCCCAGCAGCGCCATCAGGTGCCCTTCTGCGGGACGATCTGGAAGTAGATCGAGGTCATTACGAAGTTCACCGCGAACAGCAACATGAAGCTGATGACCACGCTCTGGTTGACCGCGTCGCCGACACCCTTCGGCCCACCCTTCGCGGTCATCCCCTTGTAGCAGGCGATCAGCGCCGCCATCGCGCCGAACACCACCGCCTTGAACTCACCGGCGATCAGGTCCTGGATCTGCCCCAGCGCCTGGAAGCTCGCCAGGTAGGCGCCCGGCGTACCGCCCTGCAGCACCACGTTGAAGAAGTACCCGCCGGCCACGCCCACGACGCTGACCAGCCCGTTGAGCAGCAGCGCGACGATCATGCAGGCGATGATCCGGGGCACCACCAGCCGCTGCACCGGGTCGATGCCCAGCACCTCCATCGCGTCCAGCTCTTCCCGGATCTTCCGGGCGCCGAGATCGGCGCAGATCGCCGAACCGCCCGCGCCGGCGATCAGCAGCGCCGTCACGATCGGCCCCGCCTCCCGCACCACCGCGAGCACGCTCGCCGCCCCGGTGAACGACTGGGCGCCGAGCTGGCTCGTCAGGGTGCCGAGCTGGAGCGAGATCACCGCCCCGAACGGGATCGCCACCAGCGCCGTCGGCAGGATCGACACGCTGGAGACGAACCACGCCTGCTGGATCATCTCGCGCAGCTGGAACGGCCGGCGCGGGATCGCGAGGAGGCAGTCCAGGCAGTACGCGAAGAACGAGCCGGACTGCCGCAGGGCACCGGCGACCGGATTGCTCACCGTTCACCCCCGGCCCCGATTCGGGCACGCCGCTCAGACACCGCCGTCCCTCCGCTCGATGGCGACGGTGTCGGCGTGCGGGTCGGCGGGGCGGGGCCCCGCCCAGTCGCTCACCGTCGGCTGCCCCGGCACCACCGGCTGGCCCGGCGCCGGCACGAACGAGCCGGCCGGTGGGGTCACCCCGTTCGCCCGGCACCACTCGCCCGGGGCGCGCTCCGCGGGGCGAGGCAGCCCGTCGGTCGGCTGCATCTGCAGCGGGATCGGCGGCAGCATCGGCAGTTCGATGCCGGCCGCGGCCTCCGCCTCCAGCTCGCTCGCGTCCTTCTCCTCGGCCATCCCGATCGGGCCGTGCCGCTGCGCGTTCAGGAACTGCCGGACCACCGGTTCCTCGCTGGACAGCAGCATCTCCCGGGGCCCGAACATGGCCAGGTGCCGCCGGTAGATCAGGCCGATGTTGTCCGGCACCGTGCGCGCCGTGTTGATGTCGTGCGTGACGATCAGGAACGTCGCGCCGGTCTGCTGGTTGAGATCGACGATCAGGTGGTTGAGCAGCGTGGTGCGCACCGGATCGAGGCCCGAGTCGGGCTCGTCGAACAGGATGATCTCCGGCTCCAGCACCAGCGCCCGGGCCAGCCCGGCCCGCTTGCGCATCCCGCCGGAGATCTCGCCCGGCAGCTTCCCCTCGTCACCGGCCAGCCCGACCAGGTCGAGCTTCTCCATCACGATGTCGCGGACCGCCGACTCCGACTTGCGGGTGTGCTCGCGCAGCGGGAACGCCACGTTGTCGTACAGGTTCATCGAGCCGAACAGCGCGCCGTCCTGGAACAGCACCCCGAACAGCTTGCGCACCTCGTACAGGTCGCGCTCGGACAGTTCGGGCAGGTCCCGGCCCTCGATCCAGATGTGCCCGCGGTCCGGCCGCAGCAGCCCGACCAGCGTCTTCAGGAACACCGACTTGCCGGTACCGGAGGGGCCGAGCAGCACGGAGATCTCGCCCTCGGGCAGCGTGAAGCTGACGTCCGCCCAGATGTTCTGCCGACCGAAGGACTTCGTCAGCCCGTCGATCTGCACCTCGACGCCCACGCGTACTTCCTTCCCGACGTGGTCACCGCTGCGGCCGTGGCACGGCCGGCGCAGCCTCGATATGGCCCGGTCTCGGCGATCCGCCGGTACCGGAGAGGCCGCGGAGCCGGTAGTGACGCGAACAAGTTAACTTCCGAGTAACGTCTAAGTCGAGCCGTACGTCATGATTCTCTCGACGTAGCGCACCAGTCGCGATCTTTCGTAGCTCTCCGTAGCTTCCGGACAGATCGAGCGTGACCGCGGTGCCCGGCTTGCCCTACAACGTTACGTGACCTGGGCCACCGTCACCCATTCCCCCGGCACTCCCCGGCGCCCGGCCCACTCGCCCGGCGCTTTCCCGGCGCCCGACCCACTCGCCCGGCCGACTCCGTCCGGCCCGCTCCGTCCGGACAGCAAAAGGCGGCCGCCCCCGGTGGGGACGGCCGCCTTCGTGCTCGCGGCCGGCTGGCCGCAGCGGAACCGCGGTGCGGACCCTTACTTCAGGGTCACCTTGCCGCCGGCAGCCTCGAGCTGCTCCTTGGCCTTCTCCGCGGCCTCCTTGGTGACCTTCTCCAGGATCGCCTTCGGCGCGCCCTCGACCACGTCCTTGGCCTCCTTCAGGCCCAGGCTGGTCAGCGCGCGCACCTCCTTGATGACCTGGATCTTCTTGTCGCCGGCCGAGTCGAGGATGACGTCGAACTCGTCCTGCTCGACGGCGGCCTCGACCGGAGCGGCGCCGCCGCCCACGGCCGCGACGGCGACCGGAGCAGCCGCGGTGACCTCGAAGGTCTCCTCGAACTGCTTCACGAACTCGGACAGCTCGATCAGCGTCATCTCCTTGAACGCGTCGAGCAGCTCTTCGGTGCTGAGCTTCGCCATGATGGCGGATTCCTTTCCTACTCCACGACCGTGTCGCGGTATGTCTGTCGTCGCGAACCACTCGCGGCGGATTCCCACTGCCGCAACCGGATCGCGGCGAGTTCTTCGAACATGGCGACGGCCGGTGCGACCGTCAGGCGGCGACGCCGCCGTTCCTGCGGAACCGCATCACGCAGCGCGATGCGTTCCGAGGTCAGGCAGCTTCGTCGGACTGCTTGTCGGCAAGGGCCTGAGCGAGCCGCGCCGTCTTCGACAGCGGGGCCTGGAACAGGCTCGCGGCCTTGGACATGCTGCCCTTCATGGCACCAGCCAGCTTGGCGAGGAGCACCTCGCGGGACTCCAGGTCGGCCAGCTTGTTGACGTCGTCCGCGGTGAGGGCCTTGCCCTCGAAGACGCCGCCCTTGATGACCAGCGCGGGGTTGTCCTTCGCGAAGTTGCGCAGCCCCTTGGCCGCGTCGACCACGTCGCCGTTGACGAACGTGACCGCCGTCGGGCCGACGAACAGCGCGTCGAGGCCCTCGACGCCGGCCTCGTTCGCCGCGATCTTCACCAGCGTGTTCTTCGCGACGCGGTAGTGCGCGTCCTCACCCAGGGCGCGCCGCAGGTCGGTGATCTGCGAAACGCTCAGCCCGCGGTACTCGGTGATCACGGTCGCCGAGGCGGCGCGGAACCGGTCCACGATCTCGGTGACCGCAGCGGCCTTGTCCTCGCGTACTGGCTTGGTCCGGCCATGTGTGTCCGCCATGTCCCTCCTCTCATGCATGCTCGGGCCGGTCTCGTCGAAGGCCCGGCAGACACGAGAAACGCCCCGGCGCAGGGCGCACGGGGCGAGGAACCGACTCGGTGTCCGTGACTCCGGCTCCGGGCGGCGCCACGTGGCGCGTGCCGCCCACCGGATCGGATCACCGGCACCGTCGTCATCCGGGAGCCTGGATGACCTGCGGTGTGGATCGCGACCGTCTTCCCTGCGCGGGCCGTCCGCGGTGAGCGGAGCCTTCGACCGCGCTCTCGGCGCGGTGACCAGCGGTCTTCGGTAAAGCCTGTTCAGCCTACTCGATCCCGGGCAGCGCCGGCCAACCGGAGTAGGCGACGCCACACCACAACGAGCAGCGCCGGACGGCCCGCGCGGCCACCGGCCGGATACGCCGGCGGGGCGCGCCGATCGCTCGGCACGCCCCGCCCACGAGTACCGCCCGGATCAGGCGTCCACCTCGTCCTCGGTGAGGTTACGGGTCCGGTTGGTGTCCACCGGGATGCCCGGCCCCATCGTGGTGGAGACGGTGATCTTCTTGAGGTACTTGCCCTTGGCCGACGCCGGCTTCGCCCGCAACACCTCGTCCAGCGCGGCCGCGTAGTTCTCCACCAGCTGACGCTGGTCGAAGCTGGCCTTGCCGATGATCAGGTGCAGGTTCGAGTGCTTGTCGACCCGGAAAGCGATCTTGCCGCCCTTGATGTCCGCCACCGCCTTCGTCACGTCCATGGTGACGGTGCCGGTCTTCGGGTTCGGCATCAGACCGCGCGGGCCCAGGATCCGCGCGATCCGGCCGACCTTGGCCATCTGGTCGGGCGTCGCGATCGCCGCGTCGAAGTCGAGCCAGCCGCCCTGGATGCGGGCGATCAGCTCGTCCGAGCCGACCTCGTCGGCGCCGGCGGCGATGGCCTCGGTGGCCTTGTCGCCGGTGGCGAAGACGATCACACGGGCGGTCTTGCCGGTACCGTGCGGCAGGTTGACGGTGCCGCGCACCATCTGGTCGGCCTTACGCGGGTCGACGCCGAGTCGCATCGCGACCTCGACGGTGGCGTCGAACTTGGTCTTCGACGTGTCCTTCGCAAGCTGCATCGCGTCGAGCGGGCTGTACAGGTTGTCGCCGTCGACCGTGTCGGATGCCTTGCGGTACTGCTTGCCGTGCTGCGCCATGGTGCGTTTCCTCCACGAGTGGTGTGGTGCGTGGTGCGGGGCAGCGCCTGCCCCTCCCACGGTCGTGCTGGGGTGGGCTCTCAGTCCTGGACCGTGATGCCCATCGAACGGGCGGTGCCGGCGATGATCTTCGACGCCTGGTCGAGGTCGTTCGCGTTCAGGTCGGCCATCTTGCGCTCCGCGATCTCACGGACCTGGGCCTGGCTGACCGTACCGACCTTGTCCTTGTGCGGCTCACCGGAGCCCTTGGCCACCCCGGCCGCCTTCAGCAGCAGCTTGGCCGCCGGCGGGGTCTTCAGCACGAACGTGAACGAACGGTCCTCGTACACGCTGATCTCGGCCGGGACGATCTCGCCCCGCTGCGACTCGGTCTGCGCGTTGTACGCCTTGCAGAACTCCATGATGTTCACGCCGTGCTGACCGAGCGCCGGACCGACCGGCGGAGCCGGCGTCGCCTGGCCACCGGGCAGTTCGAGCTTGAACGTGGTGACGAGCTTCTTCTTGGGAGGCATGACCCTGGGCTTTCTCCTACGCGCCCCGCACCGGCTGCCGGCCGGCCCGGGACTGGGCCGCCTCGGCCACGGACGTGTCCTCGGCGGCGCTGGTTTGTTTTCCACACACCGGCACCCGGGCCTGCCCCGGGCGCCGGACGTTTTCGGTTGTGTCACGAGGCCGCGCGGCCCGGGACCGGTGGGCCGCAGCCGCACCGCCCGATTCCACACCACCGCTAGATCTTCGAGACCTGGTTGAAGTTGAGCTCCACCGGGGTCTCCCGGCCGAAGATCGACACCAGCACCTTGAGCTTCTGCTGGTCGGCGTTGATCTCCGAGATGCTGGCCGGCAGCGAGGCGAACGCGCCGTCGATGACCGTGACCGAGTCGCCGACCTCGAAGTCGACCTTGATCTCGGGCTTGGCGCCGGCACCCGCCGCGGCCTCGGCCTTCTCCTCCTTGACCCCCGGCGCCAGCCACTTGATCACCTCGTCGAGGGTGAGCGGCGACGGGTTGTCCGCACGGTCGGTGGCGCCGACGAAGCCGGTGACACCCGGCGTGTTCCGGACGCAGGAGTACGACTCCGGGATCAGGTCCATCCGAACCAGGATGTAGCCGGGGAAGACCTTGCTCTGGACGTTCTGCCGCTTGCCGTTCTTGACCTCGACCTCTTCCCGGGTCGGCACCTCGACCTGGAAGATGTACTCCTCCATGTCCAGGCTCTGGATCCGGCTCTCCAGGTTGGTCTTGACCTTGTTCTCGTACCCGGCGTAGGAGTGCACGACGTACCAGTAGCCGGGTGCGTGCCGCAGCGCCTGGCGCAGCTCGGTCACCGGATCGACCTCGGCGGCCTCTTCGTCGGCGGAGTCGGCCAGCTCGGCGTCGACCTGCGGCTCGGTGTCCGCTGCCGCCGCACCGGCCTGCTCGGCGTCGGCCCGCTCGGCGTCGGCCGGTTCGGTGTCCGCCGGCTGCTCGGCGCCGGCCTGCTCGGCGTCGGCCTGCTCGGCGTCGGCCGGCTGGGCGCTGGCCGCGTCGGCCGCGGTCGGCTCGCCCGTCGGCTCGACGGCGGTGGCCACGGCGCCGGTACCGGCCTGCTCGGCGGCGCCGTCCCCGGCCGCGCCACCGGTCGTGGCGGCAGCCTCAGCCGCCGGCGAGGACTCCTGCTCGTCGGTCGGCCGGCCGGTCTCGTCGAACTCAGACACGCTTGCTCACTTCCAATGTGGATCACGGGCCGGCCCGCGTTGCCGGCCAACCCGAGATGCGAACGCGGTGCTCAGGCTCCGCGGGCTTCGTCTACTGGTTATTCTTACCGCCGCCGAAGACCCACAGCGCCGCCTTGGAGAACCCAAGGTCGAGCAGCCCCACGATCGTCAGGATCACCGCCACGAAGATGATCACCACGACCGCGTAGGTGACCAGTTCCTTGCGGGTTGGCCAGATCACCTTACGTAGCTCGGCGACGACCTCACGAACGAACCGGGTGAGCCGCCCCAGACCACGCGGCCGTCCGTCGGTCTTGTCCTTCTTCGACTTGTCGTTCTTCTTGTCACCGGGCTTGCCGGCAGCCTTGGAACTCTTGCTGCGCACCGCGGTGGCGCCGGAACTCTTGTCGTCCCGCTTGCCGCCCGCGTTCTTCGCCCGGGTGGATCGCTTGGCGCCGGAGCCCGTCGTGCCCTCGTCGCTCGCGGAACCCTCGTCGTCGGAGTCCGACTCGTCCGCGATGTCGTCCTCGAGGGTCTCCTCGGCGGCGGCCTCATCGAGGCTGTCGCGGACCTCGTCGTCGGCGGATCCGCCGTCGGCGTCGCCCCCGCGTCGCTTCCTCTCGGCCACTTCAGCCCTCTCAGGTCCCTATGCCAACACGATCCCAGCCACGTCCTGGGCCATTCGATCCTGGCCTATTTCGTGCTCCCGAGCCAACCCCGTGATGGGATCCGCGCCGGATTGTCGGGACAGCGCGACGGCGAACCAACGTGCTGCCACGCCTGCCCGCCCGACCGGAAACGGCCGGGACGTACTCGGCGCAGGGGCGACAGGATTCGAACCTGCAACCTGCGGTTTTGGAGACCGCTGCGCTGCCAATTGCGCCACGCCCCTTCGTGACCCGACGCTGTCGCGGCACGTCACGGAGCGAGGGTGTTGGCACGATCGGCGACACGCACCGCAAAGCACCGGCACCCCCGGCGGACCAGTGTACGGGTTGCCACCCCAATCTCCCAACCGGCACCCCACCGGGGCGTCGTGGCGGTGTTCTCGCCTCGTTCCTACCGCCGTGGTCAGGCCAGCCGGGCGGTCGCCCGCGCCTGCCCGAGCACCTTGACGCCGGCGCTCGAGACGGTCAGCTCGATGACCACCTGCCGCTCGTCCAGGGCGCGCTTGACCACACCGGACACCTGCACCTCGGTACCGTCGTCGGTGTCCGGCACCACCACCGGGCGGCTGAACCGCACCCCGAAGTCGACCAGTGCGCCGGGGTCGCCCAGCCAGTCGGTGACCGCCCGGCCGGCCAGCCCCATGGTGTACATGCCGTGCGCGATCACGTCCGGCAAGCCGACCGCGGTGGCCCGGCGCTCGTTCCAGTGGATCACGTTGAAGTCCCCGGACGCGCCCGCGTACCGCACCAGATCGGTACGAGTCACCCGGAACGTACGGGTCGGCAACTCGGTACCGACCGGAGCCTCGTCGAACGCGATCATCCCGACACCTCCGCAGCCCGGACCACGAGCGTGGACCAGGTAGTCACGACCGGCTCGCCGGCCTCGTCGGTCACTTCGATCCGAGTGGTGATGATGTCATTGCCGGCCACCGCACGGATGTTCTCCACGATCACCGTGCTGCGCAAGCGGTCACCGGCGTGGATGGGCCGGTGGTAGGCGAATTTCTGGTCTCCGTGCACGGCGCGGCCGAAGTCGAGCCCCAACTCCGGGTCGTGGACCAGTTGCTGGCTGGCTGGCCAGGTGAACGCGATGGCGAACGTCGGCGGCGCGATCACGTCCGGGTGGCCGAGGGCGCGCGCGGCCGCCTGATCGCGGTACGCCGGGTTGTCGTCACCGAGCGCCACGGCGAACTCGCGGATCTTCTCCCGGCCCACCTCGTACGCCGGGGTGGGCGGGTAACTGCGGCCCACGAACGAGCTGTCGAGCGGCATCGGTGCTCCCCGTCCGGTGCGGTGTCCCGGCGACCCGGCCGAGACAGCTGATCGATGTGGCGGCGGACACGAAACGACCGGCGGCCCGAGGGCGCCGGTCGTGACGTGCTGTTGCGCGAACCTGCCGGCCGGCAGCCACCGAGGCTGCACGGCTTCGGGTCAGCGGGTCTCGCGGTGCGCGGTGTGCTTGCCGCAACGCGGGCAGAACTTCTTCAGCTCCATGCGGTCCGGGTCGTTGCGACGGTTCTTGCGCGTGATGTAGTTGCGCTCCTTGCACTCCACGCACGCCATCGTGATCTTCGGACGTACATCGGTCGCCTTGGCCACGGCGGAGTGCCTTTCTCGTCGGTGCTGTCTCGACGACCACGAACGGCCGTCGTCAGGCGCTCAGGGAAGCGCCCGGACAAAGATACATCGCCAGATCGGCGACGTCCCGTAGCGGTGGCCGGACTCGAACCGGCGACACAGCGATTATGAGCCGCTTGCTCTGCCAACTGAGCTACACCGCCGCAAACCCGACCCCAGGCAAACCCACACCCGCGTCAGGCCGAACCTTGAGCCCGCTTGACCAGGTGCCCGCCGCGAACCTGGCTCACCGACAACGCGGCCGGCCGCGGGTTCGGGGGCGAAGCCCTGGACATTCGGGGGTCCGGGGGTCGCCCCCCGGGCTGGCATCAGCGAGACATCCCGGCCCGCGTTCGCGGCGGGCGCAGGACACCCCGATGTCGAGCCCCTTTACGGAATCGAACCGTAGACCTTCTCCTTACCATGGAGACGCTCTGCCGACTGAGCTAAAGGGGCGTGCATCCCCTCGCGGGGAGCTGCCTGGGTAAGGGTACACGGTGGGTTTGCCGCCCCAAAATCGGATCCCCCACCCCCGCGAGGCGCCGGATCAGGTGACGACGCGCAGCCGCCGGCTGCTGTCACCGGCCGGCTCCGCCAACTCGGTGCGGGCCGCGAGCCAGGCCACCAGCCGCTCGTACGACAACGGCCGGGAGAAGTAGAAGCCCTGGCCGATGTCGCAGCCGATCTCCTCCAACTGGCTGAGCGCCAGCTCGCTCTCCACCCCCTCGGCGACGACTTCCAGGCCGAAGTGGCGAGACAGGTCGACGACCGCGCGCACGATCGCGTAGTCGCCGTCGTCGGTGGCCATGCCCTGCACGAACGACCGGTCGATCTTGACCTCCTGAACCGGCAGCCGGCGCAGGTACGACAGGGACGAGTAGCCGGTGCCGAAGTCGTCCACGGACAGCCGGACACCGGTGTCCCGGAGCCGACGCAGCGTCGGCAGCGGCCGGTCGGTCTCGGCGAACATCCGGTCCTCGGTGATCTCCAGCGTCAGCAGCGCCGGCGCCACCTCGTACTCCCGGAGCAGCTCCTGCAGGTAGCTGGGGAACACCGGGTCGACCAGCGTCCGCGGGGAGAGGTTGACCGCGACGCTGAGCGGGTGACCCGCCTCGCTCCACTCCCGGCAACGCCGCAGCCCCTCGCGCAGCACCAGGTCGGTCAGCCGGCCCAGCTGGCCGGTGTGCTCGGCGACCGCGACGAAGTCGCTCGGTGCGACCCAGCCGTGCGTCGCGTGCTTCCACCGGGCCAGGCACTCCACCCCGATCAGCTCCCGCCGACCGATCGCGATCTTGGGCTGGAAGTGCACCTCCAGCTCGGCCGCGTCGATCGCGCGGCGCAGGTCACCGGCCAGCCCGAGCCGCCGGACGCTGCTCGACTCCAGCCCGAGGTTGAACACCTGGACGGCGGCCTGGGTGCCCTTGGCGGCCAGGTTGGCGAGATCCGCGCGCTGCAGCAGCACCTCCGGTTCGCTGCCGTGGTCGGGATGGATCGACAGGCCGACCGCGGTGTCCACGTCCAGCCGGGCGTTGCCGAACGGCATCGGCTCCTGCAGCGCGGTCCGCAGCTCGCCGGCCAGCGCGACGGCGTCCTCGATCCCGGGCATCCGGACCAGCAGCGCGAACTCGTCCCCGCCGACCCGGGACACGAGCGAACCCGCCGGCGCCGCCGACCGCAGCCGCTCGCCGACCTCGGCGAGCAACTGGTCGCCGGCCCCGTGGCCGAGCGAGTCGTTCACGTCGCGCAGCCCGTCCACGTCGAAGACCAGCACGCTGACCACCTCGCCCGGCGCGCGCACCTTCACCGCTTCCTCGATCGCGGTGATCATCCGGTGCCGGTTGGGCAGCCCGGTCAGCGCATCGTGGTACGCGTCGAACCGTAGCCGCTCCACCAGCCGGGCATTCTCCACCGCGGCGGCGGTCTGCGAGGCGATGGCCTCCATCTGGTTCACGTCGGCCGGGCCGAACTGGTGCACGTCGCCCAGCCGGTTCACGCACTCCACGGTGCCCACCGTCGCGCTTCCGGAGCGCAGCGGCACGATGATGACGTCCTTGGTACGGCTGTCCAGCAACTGTCCGCGCCGGGCGTCGTCGCCGAGCTTCGGGCCGACCGCCACGGTGCCGCCCTCGGCGAACGCCTCGCGGCGCAGGTCGGCCGGTGCCGGCGCCCGATCGAGCAGCCCGCGGACGCCTTCCTTCGCGGTGAGCAGCACCTCCGGGTACCGGCCGGAGGCCGGCAGCCACAGCGTCGCGTACTCGGCGCGCAGCATCCCGCGCACCCGGCTGAGCAGGATGTCGGCCAGCTCCCCCTCGGAGGTGGCCTGCCGCACCGCCCGGGTCAACTCGTACATCTCGTCGAGCTTCTGGTGCTCGTTGATGAACCGCGCGTACATCCGGAACCCGTACGCCACGATCAGCGCGAGCGCGGTGAGCGGAACCAGCGCCCACAGGGTCACCTGGATGGCGAGCAGCATGATCAGGCCGATCACCGCCGCAGCCTCGCCGAACAGCAGCGACGAGGCGTTACGCAGCAGATCGCCGGGCGACACGGCGCCCTGCATGACTCCGACGACGGCAGCCACGCACAGGTATGCGAAGACCTCCAGCACCAGGACGGCGCCCAGCGCCACCAACCAGCTTCGCGGTTGCCCGATTTTCAGCGGCCCGAACGCGGCGACGACCAGGTTCGCCGCCGCAGTCGAGGCGGCGAACAGCGCGACGTTGAAGACGTACTTGGTGCTGTCCTTGCTGAGCCAGAGGTACACGACGACCCCGGCCAGCAGCCGTGCGACCAGCACGCCGACGGGCGGCAGCACGAACAGCGCGATAAGGAACGGGATCTCGATCGGCGACACCGTGATGTTCTGCCGACCGATCTCGATGTGCAGCTTGGCGGCCTGGCTGAGCAGCAAACCACCAGCGAGAACGGCGAACAACCCCGTCGGGCCCACGTCGAAGCCGTGGACCCGCGGGTTGACCACAGTCATGCCAAGTGCAGCGAGCAGAAGGCCCGCCGTGAACGCCCATGAATACAGCGCCCGACGGCCCGAGATACTCGTCAGTGAGCCCATCCGCTCACCTTCCCGGGGCCGCACTCGAGCACCACCCGAGTCAAACGACCCGTGACAAGGTCAGCGTCCGATGATGTTCCAGCCATAGTCGGAACGGTGCGCGGAGGCGACATGCATACGCATCGCGGTGTCTCCTGTCAACGAGGTGGGGGAATGCGGCTGCTGGCGCAGCCTCAAGGAGATGTTAGCCGCAACCACCACGCGAGTAGAAGAGGTCCGGGCGCGCCTCGACACGAGCACACGCACAGATCGTCACCTTAATGACCGTTTTGCCGGAAAGATTATTGGCCCGGACGACCGGTCGACGCGGCCCTACCCATGCCTTCCGAAAACTCGGTTCGCGCGTTTCAGCCGAGTGAGACCGCCTTCCACCACTGCGTCACCACCGCGCGCACCTCGGCGGGTTCGCTCCGCAAGCCGAGTGACGGTCGCGCCGAGCCGGTCTCTTCGGGAGACTGCTGGCATGGACGCGGCGCGAACGACAGGGTTCTTCGAGGTGGCGCCGGCGCGGTGTCTGCTGTGTGTTGTACGCGGTGCTCGGTGCCGCCGAGCGCGGCTACCACTACCTGGTGCCGCCCGATCTGGTGTCCGGGCAGGACTTCGGCGAGCAGACCGTCAACCAGGCGGTTCGTGACTTCCTGCGCTTCAACCAGCCGGACCGGGTGCGGTACGACTCGGCCGCGATCCTCGGCCGGTGGCGCAGCCGGTAGGTGTCAGCGGGCCGGGTGGGCGGCCCGGCTGGCCTCGATCTCGGCGAGATGCTCGATCGCCCAGCCGGCGAGGGCGAGCGCCGGCGGGAGCAGGCTGCGCCCCAGTGCGGTCAGCTCGTACTCGACCCGGGCGGCACCTCGGCGTAGGCGGTGCGGCGGACGAGTCCGTCACGTTCCAGGTTGCGCAGGGTGCGCGTCAACATCCGCTGGGAGATGCCCGGTACCTGCCGGTGCAGGTCACCGAAGCGCAGCCGGTTCCCGTCGAGTGTCGCGACGATCAGCATCGCCCACTTGTCGCAGATCCGGTCGAGCACCGCGCGGATCGTCTGCCCGCCGTCGCCACGGATCAGGCAGGTGTGTTGGTATCGCGACACGACCGCTCCCGAGGGTCACGCACATCCATGTGCCTTTTGTACGGTCCCCGATTCTGACTCATGATGTGGCAACTTACCGCTGGTAACCATCGGGCAGGGAGCCGCACATGCACGTCGTCTACTGGATCGTCGCCGCGCTGCTGGCGGTGCTCTACCTCTTCGCCGGTGGCAGGAAGCTCCTGCAGAGCCAGGAGCAGCTGCGCCCCATGATGGGCTGGGTCGACCGGGTGCCGATGCCGGCGGTGCGGCTGATCGGCGCGCTGGAGCTCCTCGGCGCGATCGGCCTGGTCCTGCCGCCGCTCACCGGCATCGCGGTCGGGCTCGCCATCGCGGCGGCCATCGGGCTGGTCCTGATCCAGGTCGGCGGCATCGTCGTGCACGTCTCCCGCGGTGAGACCCGGGTCATCGGGCTCAACATCGGCCTGCTGCTCGCCGCGGTGGCCGCCGGTTGGCTCGCCACCAGTTGGCTCTGAACCGGGCCGGCTGCCCCGGGGCGGCCCCGTCCCGAACCGGGGGACACCGAGCCGCGGGCGCCGACCGATCCGGCGCCCCGGAGTACCCGCGGGCGGTCACCGAACCGTCGGCGCCGACCGATCCGGTGCGGCGGCCACCGATGAGTCCGCCGGCCGGCGGCCGTCTACCCGTACGGATCATCCGACGTAACCGCGGGAGGGGCCCATGGCCACCAATGCACGACCGCCGGTCGTCGACGCCGAGACCTGGCAGCGCGAACTGGATGCGCTGCGGGTTCGCGAGAAGGCGGCGACCCGGGAACTCGACGCGATCGCCGCGCAGCGCCGCCGGCTGCCGATGGTCGAGCTGCCGGAGTACACCCTGGAAGGCGAGGAGGGCCCGGTCCGGCTGGCCGACGTGTTCGACGGGAAGTCGCAGCTGATCGTCTACAACCACATGTGGTTCCCGGACCAGGAGTGGCAGTGCCCGGGATGCACCGGATTCACCTCGCAGTACACCCGGCTGGAGTTCCTCGAGCCGTACGACGCCCGGTTCGTCATCGTCACGCAGGGCCCGATCGAGGCGGCACTCGCGTACAAGAAGCGGGTCGGCAACAAGATGACCTGGTACTCCACCGCGAACAGCCCGTTCGGGGCCGACGTGGGCGCGCCGCCCGGGGGCGGGTTCGCGGTGAACGTGTTCCTGCGCGACGGCGACACCGTCTACCGCACCTGGCACACCAACGGCCGCGGTACCGAGCAGCTCAGCCACACGTTCGCACTGATCGACCTGCTCCCGTACGGGCGGCAGGAGGAGTGGCAGGACTCCCCCGACGGCTGGCCGCAGGAACCCACGTACAGCCGCTGGACCGGTTCGGAGGACATCGCCCGCCGCTACGGCCCGACGGCGTAGCGGCGCGCGACCGCCCGCCCCGTCACGCCGCCTCGCTCGGCTGCGGCGCGCCGGGGAGGCCGGTGAGCCGGCAGAGCGCGGCGAAGCCGTCCGGCGTGCCGGGCCAGTGCGCACGCACCGCGGCCAGGCCGGCCCGCCGCACGGTGCTGCGCAGGACCAGCGTGACCACGATGGCGTCGTCGGCGTAGCCGAGGACGGGGATGAAGTCGGGAATCAGGTCGATCGGCAACGCGAGGTAGCCCAGCAGCAGCGCGAGCCGGATCCGGACGCCGCGGGGCAGGGCGCGGTCGGCGGCGAGCCGGCGCAGCAGCCGTACCAGGTCGGGCAGCAGGCGCAGCGCCTCGGCCAGCAGCGACCCGCGCGGTCTGGCCGCGAGCAGCGCGACGGCCAGCGCCAGCCAGGCCAACAGCAGGGCACCGGCCAGTCCGATCAGGGCATCCAGCCACCACGGCATCGTCGCTCCTCAGCCGGCTTCGACGATCGGGTCGCGCTTACCCAGCCGCAGGTGCTCGATGTGGTAGATCGCCTCGTCGAGCAGCTGCGCGACGTGGTTGTCGAACAGCGAGTAGACGATGCGGCGGCCGGAGCGGGTGCCGGCGACCAGGCCCAATGCCCGCAGCAGGCGCAGCTGGTGGGACACGGCCGACTGCTCCATCCCGACGGCTTCGGCGAGTTCGCCGACCGGGCACGGGCTCTGCCGCAGCCGGGTCAGGATCAGCAGCCGGCTGGGGGTGGCGAGGGCCTGGAGGGTGGCGGCGACGGTGGCCGCGGACTCGGCGTCCAGCCGCTCGGCCGCGCCGGGTGTGCCGTCCACTCCGTGCCCCATGGGCCGTACCCTACCCGCACTTGTCTCATATGAAGACGTCTTCATGTGTTCTGCTATCGTTCGGAGCTGCCCGTGCACCCGCCCCGGGGAGTGACCACCATGGACACCCTGACCGCCGCACCCGCGCCGACCCGTACCGCGGTGGTCGGCCGGCGGCGCACCCGGCTGCTCGCACTGCCGGAGATGCGGTGGGCCGCCGCGGCACTCGCGCTGTTCCTGGCCGGCCTGGCCGTGCACCTCACCGGCGGGCCGGCCTGGGCGTACTGGCCGCTGTACCTCGCCTGCTACCTCGCCGGCGGCTGGGAGCCGGCGCTGGCCGGGCTGCGCGCGCTGAAGGACCGGACGCTCGACGTGGACCTGCTGATGGTCGCGGCGGCGATCGGCGCCGCGGCGATCGGCCAGGTACTCGACGGGGCCCTGCTGATCGTCATCTTCGCCACCTCCGGCGCGCTGGAGGCGCTGGCCACGGCGCGGACCGAGGACAGCGTGCGCGGCCTGCTCGACCTGACCCCCGACACCGCCACCCGGCTCGACTCGGACGGCGCGGAAACGACGGTACCGGTCGCCGACCTCGCCGTCGGCGAGGTCATCCTGGTCCGCCCCGGCGACCGGATCGGCGCCGACGGCACCGTGCTCGACGGCGCCAGCGAGGTCGACCAGGCCACCATCACCGGCGAACCGCTACCCGCCGACAAGAGCGCCGGCGACGAGGTGTTCGCCGGCACCGTCAACGGCACCGGCGCCCTGCGGGTACGGGTGCAGCGGCCGGCGGGCGAGTCGGTGGTGGCGCGCATCGCGGCGCTGGTCGAGGAGGCGTCCCGGACCAAGGCGACCACCCAACTGTTCATCGAGAAGGTCGAGCAGCGGTACTCCGTGGGCATGGTCGCCGCCACCGTCCTGCTGTTCACGGTGCCGCTGCTGTTCGGGGCGGCGCTGCAGGACTCGCTGCTGCGGGCGATGACGTTCATGATCGTCGCCTCCCCCTGCGCGGTGGTGCTGGCGACGATGCCGCCGCTGCTCGCCGCGATCGCCAACGCCGGCCGGCACGGCGTACTCGTCAAATCCGCCGTGGTGATGGAGCGGCTCGGCACCGCCAGCCTCGTCGCGTTCGACAAGACCGGCACCCTCACCCGCGGCGTCCCACACCTCGTCGACCTCCGCGCGCTGCCCGGGCACACCGACGACGAGGTACTGCGCTGGGCGGCCAGCGCGGAGCACCGCAGCGAACACCCGCTGGCGGCGGCCATCGTCCGGGCCGCCCGCGAGCGCGACCTGCCACTGATCGCGGCGGACGACTTCGACGCCCGGCCCGGCCAGGGCATCACGGCGCGGCTGGCCGGCCACCTCGTCCAGGTCGGCGCACCGGACCGGCTGCTACCGCCGGCCGGCGACGAGCCGGACACCACCGGCGCGGCGGCTCGCCCGGACGGCGTCGCCGACATCCCCGCGGGCCTCGCCGCCGGCGGCGGGGCAGCCGCGGCCACCGGCAGCCACACCGCCGGTACGGACCTGGCTGCCGCGCGCGCCGCGGCCCGCACCGCGGGTACCGACCTGAGCGCGGCCGGCCGGACCGCCGTCGTGGTGCTGGTCGACCACCGGCCGATCGGCGTACTCGGCATCACCGACCAGGTGCGGGCCGACGCCCCCCGAGCCGTCGGCGCGGTCGCCGGGCTCACCGGCCGGGAGCCGGTGCTGCTCACCGGCGACAACGAACCCGCCGCCCGGCAGCTCGCCGACCAGGTCGGCATCCGGGAGGTCCGCGCCGGGCTGCTACCGGACGACAAGGTCGCCGCGGTGCGCGAGTACGAGCGGGCCGGGCACCGGATCGCGGTCGTCGGCGACGGAATCAACGACGCGCCCGCGCTCGCCGCCGCACACACCGGACTCGCGATGGGCGGCGCCGGCTCCGACCTGACGCTGCAGACCGCCGACGCCGTGATCATCCGGGACGAGCTGGCCGCGGTACCCGCCGCGATCGCCCTGTCCCGGCGGGCCCGGCGGGTCGTGGTGGCCAACCTGGTCATCGCCGCCACGGTCATCGCCGGTCTGGTCACCTGGGACCTCGCCGGCGAGCTGCCGCTGCCGCTCGGCGTCGCCGGGCACGAAGGCTCCACCGTGCTGGTCGGCCTCAACGGCCTGCGGCTGCTCCGCGGCGCCGCCTGGCCCGGCGACGCGCGGCGCCGCCGACGCCGACCACGCCGCGGATAGGCTCGGCGGCATGGCACTGCACCTCGGTCAGGTGAACCTCAAGGCCCGGGACGAATCCGCGCTCGCCCGGTTCTGGGCGGCCGCACTCGGTTGGGAAGCCGCCAGCACGGAACCGGGGGCGGCCAGCGTGCTACCCGCCGGCGCCGCCTGGCCGGCGCCCGCCACCAGCTCCATCGACTTCATCGCCGTACCGGATCCCGAGAACGTGCGGCACCGTGCCCACCTCGAACTCGCCACCACCTCCACCGCGCACCGGGCGGACCTGGTCGCGCGGCTGCCCGGGCTCGGCGCGACACCGGTCGACGCCACCGCCGCCTGGACCGTACTGGCCGATCCGGAAGGCAACCAGTTCTGCGTCCGGGAACCGCGGGAGGGCTACCGGAACACCGGACCGATCGCCGCCATCGTCGTCGACTGCACGGATCCGGCGGCCATGGCCCGGTTCTGGACGGAGGCCGCGGGCTGGGCGCGGCACGACGTGTCCGACGAGCGCGCCCTGCTGCGCGCCGCCGGCGACATCGGGCCGTACCTGGAGTTCGTCCGCACGCCGCACCTCCCGAGCGGGTGGCACCGGGCCCACCTCGATCTGGTTCCGCACCCCGTCGACCGGTTCGCGGCGGAGGTGGCCCGGGTCGAGGCGCTCGGCGCCGCAGCCGCCGACGTGGGCCAGGGCGAGGTCAGCTGGCGGGTCCTCACCGACCCGGAAGGCAACCAGTTCTGCATCCTCGGCCCGGCCTGACACCCGTCGTCGCGCTCGGGTCCTCGGCGGGTCAGCGGGCGAGCCGCGCCTCGACGCCGTCGAGCACGAAGTCGAGCCCCAGCCGGAACGTCTCCTCGGCGTCCAGGTGGGCGGCGTCGCGGACGACCGAGGCCAGCGCGGGGAACCGGCCGGTGGCGAAGGTGCGCTCCAGGTAGGGCCCGAACGCCCGCTGCCACTGGCGCTGGTCCAGGCCGCTGGACCGCTCGGCGCGCCGCTCGGCGATCTCGCGCCGCACCACGCCGATCACGTACGCGTCCACGGCGCCGACCACCGGCATCACCAGGTCGATGTCGACACCGCCCATCGCGGCGACCACCGCCTCGCCCCTGGCCAGCGCGTGTGGCCCGAGCGCGGGCCGGCCACCGATCAGGTCGGCCAGCCACTCGTGCCGGTGCACGGCCTGCCGGGTGGCGCCGGCGAGGGAGTGCAGCACCTGCCGCCACCCGTCCCCGACCGGCCGGATCTCCGCATGGATCTCGTCGACCATCAGGTCGAGCAGCTCGTCCTTGGTGTCGAGGTAGCCGTACAGCCGCATCGGCCCGACATCCAGCGCGGCGGCGACCTTGCGCAGCGACACCGCCGGCAGCCCGTCCGCGTCGGCCAACCGGATAGCCGCCCGGACGATCCGCTCCCGGCTCAGCGGCGCCGGTACCGGCCGGTCCGGCGGCTCCGGCCGCTCCCACACCAACATGGCGTCACGGTACAACGCATGCCCCGATACACCGTATCGGTTGACGGGACGGCACCGCCCGGCCGAGCCACCGGGCCGAACGCCGCGGCCCCGGCCGGGCCGCCGGGCCGTACGCCGTCGGCCCGGCCGGGCCGAACCCGCGTCCGGTGGGGCCCCCGCCCCCGCGACAAGCCCGGAACGTGCCCGGTCAGCGGGTTCCGGCGAGGCGCACCAGCCGTACCCCGACCAGGACGTACCACACCTCCAGGAACAGCACCGAGAAGACCGAGACGTAGACCCCGACGGCCGGCAGGTACAGGCCGAGGCCGATCACGTTGCCGGCGATCGCCATCCAGCCGGTCAGGCGACTGAACACCGGGGTACGCAGCATCACCACGCCGACGACGATCCCCGCCAGCGACCCCAGCAGGTACGCCACCTGGAACCCGGTGCCCTGCCAGGTGGCGAGCGCCGCCTCACCCGCCGCGCGGATCGCGGCGCGATCGGCGGCGTTGTCGGCGGCCACGAACCGCCCCGCGAGCCGGCCCAGCTGGATCGCCGGATTCGACGCGACGTACAGCAGCGCTCCCATCAGCCCCGCCGCCGCGGCGAGCAGCATCGCAGCCGGGTACGCACGGCGCAGCGTCAGGTACAGCGCCAGGAGGAGCGGAACGAGCAGGACGTTGTCCACCACGAGCAGCAGGTCCAGATCGACCAGCCCCAGCGCCGGATGCGCCCGGAGCAGCCCGAACCAGGCCACCGCCGTACCCGACAGCGGCGGCGGGACCGCGAGGAAGACGGCGATCTGAACCGGGATCAGCGCGGCCGAGGCCAGCGCGGCGAACCCGCCGACGCGATACAGCAGCCGGTACGACTCCGTGCCGGCCGGCGGCCCGGCTCGCTGCACCGCCGCTGGGCGCTGCGCCGCGTTTCGTGCACCCATCACCCACCGCATCCCCACCGCGGCGGCCCGCCGTGACACCCGCCGGCACCGTGCCACGCTCGGTCGCGCTGCTGGTCTCCCCCGCCCGGTACCGCACGCCCGAGTCGCCGCGGCCGGCCCTGGCGTACGGACACCCGGCGGGCCCGTCGCCGGGTGGCGACCTGTCGCCAACGACAGCGAGAACAAGCGCCCATTGCTGGGTCGCCGCATCTCGACTCGCTTCCGGCAACGCCGCCTCGTCGGGTGCCGATACCAGAATGGGCCCCGGCGGGCGCTGCCACCTGTGCCGAACGACCCGATGCCGATGGGTGGAACAGACCAGGCGGTCGGCGGCGCCCGGCACGGCCGGACCCGCAGCGTGCGCGCACCGCGGCTCGGCCCCGCACCGGGCCGCCGTCCGGTGTCGTTCGTCCCGGCGTGTCGTGCCGTCATCCCCTACTCACCCGACGCACCGGGGCAGATGCTGAACGTACGTTGCCGGTGCGTGGACGGACCTGGCCGGCACAACGACGCCGGAGGAGAGGACCCATCGATGAGCTACGGAATCGCGACGCGGGTCGCCGGGCCCTTCCCGGCGGCCGTGGAGCGGGTGCGCACCGCCCTCAAGGAGCAGGGTTTCGGCGTACTCACCGAGATCGACGTGCAGGCGACCCTGCGCGACAAGCTGGGCGAGTCGATGGAGCCCTACCTGATCCTCGGCGCCTGCAACCCGCCGCTGGCGCATCGCGCCCTGGCCGTCGACCGGCACATCGGCCTGTTGTTGCCCTGCAACGTCGTGGTACGTGCCGACGGTGACGAGGTCCTCGTCGAAGCGCTCGACCCGAACGTCATGGTGGAGGTCGCGGGCGAGGAGAACCTGCGCGGGGTCGCCGACGAGGCGCGGACGCGGTTGACCGCCGCCATGAACGCGCTCCGGTCGGCCGGATCCGACACGGGTTCGCCGTGAACTCCGGCGACGCCTCCCGGCCCCGGTAGACGGTAGTCGTCCGGCCGGGGTGTCGCCGGCCCCGCAGCCACCAAGCCCGGCCGGGCAGCAGCTCGGCCGAGCCGCCAGGGCCAGGCCCGGGGCGGCCGAGCCGCCGGGGCCGCCGGGGCCGCCGGGGCGCTGGGCCACTGGGGCCGTCGGAGCTGCGGCGAGACCTCCGGGGGACATTCGGCATTTATCGGCACCGATGGATTTCCCGGGGTACCAGCGGGGGTTTTGGTGCTAGGTTCGCCTCGCCCCAGCGATCTTAAGCGGTTCCTAAGACAATGTGCCGAATGGTCGGTGCGGTGCGGGGCCGCTTCCTACCCCCGAATGGAGCCTCGGTGCGTCGGTTACGACGTCTGCTGACGGCTGCCCTGTCCCTGATCGTCGTGCCGACGGTCGGCGTGCTGGCAGCCACCGCACCAGCCCACGCGATGGTGCCCGATCCCGATCCGTACGTCCACTTCGGACCGTACACGGCCAAGGTCGACCTGGATGCTCGCGGCAGCATGAGCATCGACGACCGGACCAAGACCAACGCCTACCTCACCGGCGACACGCTCTACCTGATCTGCCAGGACACCGGCCCCTCCTACGGTGGCAGCACCATCTGGGACTACACCACCGACGGCTACTGGGAACCCGACGCCTACATCAAGACCGGCACCAGCGGCTTCGTCAGCGGCGCGCCACGCTGCCTGTCGATCGGCCTGGACGGCCGTTCCGGCGTCGGGTCGGTGCAGGGCGACTACAAGGCCGAGGTCGACATCGACGGCCGCGGCAGCATGAACACCGCCGACCGGATCAAGTACAACGCCTACCTGGCCGGCAGCGACGTGTTCATCAAGTGCCAGGACTACGGGCCGTCGGTCAACTCGGACACGGTGTGGGACTACACCGCGGACGGCTACTGGATCCCCGACACGTACGTGAAGACCGGCACCAACGCGATGCTGCCCGGCATGCCGCGCTGCAGCGACCTCGGCATCGACGGCGGCGCGAGCACCAACACCAACGGCGGTCAGCGGTTCGTGGCCGCCACCGACCTCAACGGCTACTCGTCGAAGAGCCTGAGCTCCAGCTACGTCGACAACGCCTACCTGGACGGCCAGTACCTGACGGTGATGTGCCAGGCCTACGGTGCGTACAACTACGGCGGGTCGGCGATCTGGGACCGCACCGCCGAGGGCTACTGGGTGGCCGACTACTACGTGCACACCGGCTCCACCGGCTTCGTGATGTCGCGCTGCGACAGCGACGGCCCGTCCGGCGGCTCCGGCACCCGGTTCCTCGCCGAGACCGACCTCAACGGGTACTCGTCCAAGAGCCTGAACTCCAGCTACGTCAACAACAAGTACCTGGGCGGCAGCTACCTCACCGTGGTCTGCCAGGCGTACGGCGAGTACAACTACGGCAGCTCGGCGGTGTGGGACAAGACCACCGACGGCGTCTGGGTCGCCGACTACTACGTCAAGACCGGCAGCTACGACATCGTGCTGTCGCGCTGCGACAACGATCCCAAACCCACCGGCGGCCCCGGCAACCCGAGCGTGCCGGGCACGCCGCCGGCCGGCAGCGTGGCGTCCTCGCAGATGCGCGACCACATCGTGAACGCGGTACGCACCCAGGTGGGTGTGCACGAGTGGGGCGACAACTGCAACCCGTACGGGACCAGCGGCACGGTCTGCGGCGAACCGTGGTGCTCGATCTTCGCCAGCTGGGCGTTCCGGCAGGCCGGCATCGACGTCTCCCTGCCCTACTCGGGCGACTTCTACTACTGGGCGCAGCGGCACGGAACCCTGCGCAGCACCAGCAACATCCGGCCCGGCGACCTGGTGCTGTTCGGCAGCGGTCCACAGTGGCCGGACAGCAACCACGTGGGGGTGGTCGTGGACGTCCAGTCGGACGGCGAGATCACCACCATCGAGGGCAACATGAGCAACGCGGTCCGCAGGATCGGCCCCTACCTGCCCAGCCAGGCGGCCAGCTACCACCCGCACGACGGCGGCATCTTCGCGGTCGTCGCACCGGTCAACGACTCCGGCGACACCAGGTGGGGTTCGGACTACGACACCAACTCGCAGTACGCGCAGAAGTTCTCCGACGGCACCACCGGCACCAACTACGCCGACCCGGTGTGCTCGCAGGACCTGACCAGCCCGGACCACACCGCGTTCTACAGCTGCGTGCAGATGGTCGGCCGGCAGGCCCGCGGGATCGCGATCGCCGACCCGAGCAGCATGAAGGCGTTCGGGGCCACGGTCACCCTCACCGTCGGCGGCACCGTACGCACGGCCCGATGTCTGACCATCGACTACTCCGGGTACCGAACGTGCGCGACCTCCTGGGTCGCCATCGGCTCACCCACACTGCACGCCGATGCCACGTTCACGGTGAACGGCTCGACGCAGGAGTCGCAGCGAGCCTTCACCATGAACCTGTACGGCGACCAGCAGACCAAGGGTGACTACTGCGGGCCGGCCAGCACCCAGGCGGCGCTCGGCACGATGGGCTACCCGATGCCGTCGCAGTCCACGCTGGCCTCCGAGGAGGGCACCGACTCGATCCACTTCACCTCGCCGTTCAACATCCCGAACTCGCTGGACTCGCGGGTGAGCAACGCCGACTACAAGGTGCTGTTCTGGGACAACTACGGTGAAGGCGAGCTGTACGACCTGGAGGCGCTGCGCCAGCAGCTGAACAAGGGCCGGGCGGCGATCCTGCTGATCAACCCGAACAACCTGCCGTCGAGTTGGGACATCGAGACCGGCACGTTCGTCCGGCACTACATCACCGTGATCGGCTACGGCGCGCCGAAGCGCACGGTGATCAGCGGCGTCCCGTACGACATCCAGACCCTCGCGGTCTGGGACCCGGCCAACGACGTGGTGCACAACATCACGCTGCAGCAGCTGGCCGACTACACCACCGGTGCCGACTTCGACGTGAGCCTCGACCCCGGCACGTTCGCGATCATCGCGAACACCACCTGATCCGCCGGGTGGGGTGGCGACGGATGCCACCCCACCCCGTACCGGTCACTCGGCCCGACCCCGACGGAATCACGCTCTCGGCACGAGCACACCCCGAACCGGTACCCGGACCCGGCCCGGGACTGCGCGACCAGATCATCCGCACTGCCCGCGGCCGGCGGTACCTCCCGGCCCGCGTCAGGCGCCCCGGTGCTGGCTTCCTAAGCTCTGATGCTGTGACCGACAGCTTTGACGCCGTGGCGTACAACCGTGCCGCCTGGGACCGCGAGGTGGAGAACAGCAACGAGTGGACCCGGCCGGTCGGGCCGGAGGCCATCGCCCGGGCCCGGGCCGGCGACTGGTCCATCGTGCTGATCGGCTACCAGGCGGTGCCGCGCGACTGGTTTCCGGCCGAACTGGCCGGCGTCGACGTGCTGTGCCTGGCGTCCGGCGGCGGCCAGCAGGGGCCGGTACTCTCCGCGGCGGGCGCGACCGTGACGGTACTGGACAACTCGCAGCGGCAACTCGACCGCGACCGGGAAGTCGCCGCCCGCGAGGGACTGGACGTCCGCACCGTGCTCGGCGACATGCGCGACCTGAGCGTGTTCCCCGATGCCAGCTTCGATGTCGTCTTCAACCCGGTGTCCAACGTGTTCTGCCCCGATCTTGCACCGGTCTGGCGCGAGTCGTACCGCGTGCTGCGACCGGGTGGGGTCCTGATGGCCGGGTTCATGAACCCCGACGTCTTCATCTTCGACGTCACGGCGCTGGAGGAGCGGGACGAGCTCGTCGTGCGCCACCCGCTCCCGTTCAGCAGCCTCGACCTCCCCGACGCCGAGCGGGAGCGCTCGTACGGCACCGGGCCGATCGAGTACAGCCACACACTGACCGCGCAGATCGGCGGCCAGCTCGCGGCCGGCTTCTCCCTGACCCACTTCGAGGAAGCTCCACACCACGCGGACGCCACCGCCCGCTACCTGCCCGGCTACTTCGCCACCCGCGCCACCAAGCCATAACCGCACATAGCGCTGGGGCACCGGCCACGCAGGTGGCGGAGTGGGCGGGGCACAGCGTCGCCGTGCTGGCTCCGCACGTACGCCAAGTGCATCCATGGCCAGGAGGGCATCGCCCGGCGTCGCATTGCCGAAGGACTACGACAAGAGGACACGGATCAGGACGAGCAAGGCTGACCATGGCGCCCCCGACCCTCGCGCGTGGCGAGGGTCGGGGGCGTCTTTCTGTGTCCGTGCCAAAGCGGCCGGCTCCCAAAACGCCCCGCGTATTCCCCGCGCCCAGCCGTAGACCGCCGGTCAACGCCGGACACGGCCGGACACACGAGAAAGACCCCTGACCGGCATTGCTGCTGGTCAGGGGCCTGGAAGCCCTGGTGTGGCGGGTACTGGATTCGAACCAGTGTAGGCGTAGCCGACGGTTTTACAGACAACGCGTGATCTTGGCCGGCAAACCGGCGTCTACCTGCATCAACGGCATCGTCAGGCACCCTCGGCGAGGTCGTCTGCCCCTGCCGTGCCCCCGGCCGGGCGCCTGCCCTCCGCGGTGCCCTCGGCCGCCTGTTCGAGCGCCGCGGTGACGCCCTGGCCGGAGAGCGCCTGGCCGATCCGCTGGTTCATCAACTCTTCGTCACCGTCGACGCAGTTCGCGTACACCCGGAGCAGCACCTCGACGCTATGCCCGAGCCGGCGGGCGACGCGGGTCGGCGAGACTCCGGCGTTGAGCCAGAGCGACGCTGCGGCGTGCCGCAGGTCGTACGGACGGCGGGCCAGCGGAGAGGCCACCTGCTCCGCGGTAAACGCTTGCTTCCTGGCCTTCTTCCACAGCCGGTCGTACACGCTGTCCGAGACCGGGTTGCCCCGCGCGCTGCGGAACAGCCGCCCGTCGGCAGCGACGCCTTCGCGGTCGATGTGCTCGCGGAGCAGCGCGACCAGCTCCGGCGGGGCCGGTACCTCGCGGGTTTCCTTCCGGGGTCGGTGTTTGAGCCCCCGTACCTCGCGCGGACTGCCGTCGTCGGTCCAGTGGCCGCCGGCCCGCGGTTGCGTCTCGACGTAGGTGACCCTCCCCCAGCCGGTTGCCGGAAGCCGGCAGTCGGACCGCTTCAGGTACGCGACCTCGGACGGACGCGCGCCGGTGTAGTAGATGCAGGCGTAGAACGCGAGCAGCCGCAGGCCCGGCTTGCCGAGCGAGCGCACGCCGTCGAGGATCTTCGCCACCTGGTCCGGGTTGGCCACGGTGCGCCGGTCGACGGCCGAGGCGACCTGCGGCGCCTTCCAGTCGATCTTGTCGATCGGGTTTGCCGAAAGCTGTTCCCGCTCGACCGCGTACCCGAGCGCGTTGTAGAAGACGGCGCGTTTCCGGGCGACCGTCGTTGCGGCTGCGGCCTTCCCGTCGAGCCGTACCGCGCACGCGTCGAGAGCCCGCCGTACCGTCGCTGCGTTGGCCAGCGCGTCGAGCGGCAGGGAAGCCCGCACCAGCCAGTCGAGCGCCTTCGCCTCCGGCGCCGGTACCTCTTCGTCCCACCGTCGCGGGTTGAGCCCGTAGAGGTAGAGCGCGCGACGGAGCACCGCGGCCGAGGGGCGGCCCTTCACCTGCTTCGTCAGTACCGGCGTGATCACCACCAGCGCTTCCACCATCGAGCGCCGGGTCTTCGCAGCCGCGCGCGGCCACTTCATCGACACGTAGTCGCGGGCGTGCTCGTACCAGGTCGCCATGTTCAGGGTGCGCGCCTCGGTCACCGGCCGGCCGGTCTCCGTGTCGAACGGCTCGCCGGCGTTGGCCGCGTGCACCAGGCGGGCGCGGTCGGAGTTCGCGAGCGCCTTCGTCCGGTAGTACAGCTCGAACGGTTGGCCGCCGACCTTCCACCGCAGCCGGTACGGCTTCGACCGCCGGACGCCGCCGGAGTCCTTGCGCTTCCAGACGTCGGAGATCTGGACGTCATAGCTGTTCACGCGGCCTCCTCCCGGTCCGCGAGCCAGGCGTCGAGCACGCTGCGACGAATGCGGAGTTCGCCGTTCGGGAGCCGGGTCGCGCGAGGACCCGTACCGGTCTGGCGCCAGTAGTAGACCGTCGACCGCGAGACCCGCAGCTCCGCCGCGATCTGGCCGATGCTCAACCACTCATCCTTGATCAACACGCTGTTTCCCCCAGGTCTCATGCCGCTTGGTTCGGAGTTGCCGAAAGAAGGCGCAGCCGTTCCATGGCCGCGTCGCGCTGCGCCTTCCACTGCTGCCGTTCGGCGATCTTGCGCAGGAAATGAACGTGCGCCGGCGGCACGTCGGGGTCGTCCCGGGACGCCAACGCGTACTCGTACCGGTCGAGTGCCGGCCCGTCGGTGTCGTCCGCCTGGCCCTGCTCGTCGGTTGCCGAAAGGGCGAGGAGCGCCTTCACCCACGCCTTCCTGTCGGCGCGGTGGTCAGCGAGGGTCTTGTTCGACCACTGCCGAGAGACCAGGACGCGCCGACCGGTGAAGCCGAGCGTGCGCCGCTGATGCACCTTGCCCTTGCACCGCCCGGCCGCGCGGTCGCTTTTGCGTTCTTCGGCTGGATGCCGTAGAGCAGCCAGTTCGGGCAGGTCGGCGAGCACGGCAACACCTGCAGCTCGACCGCAAGCCGTGCCATGTGCTCTTCCTGCGCCCGCGAGTCCGGCGAGACGGCGTCGGTGATGTCTTTGGCGATGTACTTGGTGATGTAGCGGATGGTCTTCTCGGCGCTCTCGGAGCCGCCGCGGACGCCCTTGACGTTGACGGTGCCGAGCCGGGCCACGTGGACAGGCTCAGCGTCGGGGTCGTCGTCGATCGCGTCCAGCGCCTCATCCCAGGTCGGCAGTGCTGCCCCGGTGTCCGGGTCGCGGTACGTCTTCTCGGTCGCGTCCCAGGTCGGCAGAGGGCCGTCCGGGTCGTACACGAGCCGGTCATGCGCCGGCCACCACACCTGGTGATAGGTAGCCGCCGCCACCTGCCGGACCAGCTTGCGTGGTAGCGCGCCCCGGATCGCGAAGTGCCCGTGCGGAGCCAGCCTCTTCTGCATTTCGGTCGATCCGGCGTACTGCACGTTCCAGCCGACCGCGCGGCGCAGGTTCTGCCAGAAGCGGTCGAGCACCTTGGCGAAATGGATGCAGTCCAGCGCCGCGGCCCGGTAGTCGTACGAGTCGGGGTCGACGGGGGTACCGAGGCGCGGGTCATGCTGGCCGTGCAGCTCCCCGCACTCGCAGGTCTGCACCCGGCCGCGCCGGTGGTAGGCCGAGTGGATCGGACCGTAGGAGCCGAGGGTGAGCGTCAGGAACATCGAGTCCCGGTGCTCCCGCCCGTCCGACCCGATGTGCGGATGCGGGATCGTGCGGTTCGCGACGGGCAGCCGGGGCAGGTCGGGTGCGTCCTGCCGCCGTTTGGTCGACCGCTTCCGCGCCGGAGCCGACTCCTGCCCGTCGGTGCCGTCCTTCCTGCCGCCCGGCAGCACCGAGCCGCGGATACCGGCCGCGGTGATCTGCTCGTCCACCTGGTCGATCTCGGCGTCCAGCTCGGCGACCTGCTCCCATTCGGCCGCCATGACGACCGAGGTCCGGGCGAACTCCAGGACGGCCCGGTACTCCACCAACTCCCGTTGCTCGTCGGTCGGAGCGTCCGGGGTGGTGACCGGTTCCTCGGTCAGGTGCCAGCCCTCGCGGATCTGCTGCATCCGCAGCCGCCGGTTGGCCTCCGCGCACGGTTCACACTTCGCCGCCGACGTGGCGCCGCACGGCACGGAGATCAGCTCCGTCTCGCCGGTGGCGGTGTTGGTGCGACGCAGCCATACCGGCTTGACGCACACCCCGAACTGCTTCGCCAGCTCCGCGGCAACGTCCTTCGCGATCGGCTGCAACAACCGAGCCGCCCGTGAGCCCGGACGTGGTTGGTAGTCCTGGCCGAGTCCAGGCAACTTAAGCGCTGTCGTTTCGGTCATGCCGTTGTCCTGTTCGCCGAGCGGGTGACACGATCACGGGCGTGGAGACGCCGGAGCATCCAGAGCCGCATATCGAGCCGTTCACGAACGTCGTCCGCGGTGAAGCCGACGGGCCGCATCGATGCCCGTGCTGCGGATACGTCACGTTGACTGAGCGCGGAATGTTTGAGATCTGCTCGGTCTGCTTCTGGGAGGACGACGGGCAGGACGACCATGACGCCGATCTGGTACGCGGTGGACCGAACAAACGGCTGAGTCTGACCGATGCGCGCCGTAACTTCGCCGCCTTCGGCGCATGCGACCAGCGATGCCGCAAGTTCGTGCGCGATCCGCTGCCTTCCGAGCGGCCCGCCTAGCCCAGCAGCCACGGCAGCCCGTCGAACACTGGTACTCATCGGCGGATCACCACCGGGCGACCGTTGACCCGACCCGCCACGACCGGCGCGGACGGGACGATCGGACGAGGCGCTACCGGCGCTGGCGCCGATAGCGCCTGGCCGTGTTGTGGTTGATGCGGTGGTTCACTCGTCGTCGGGACCGTTGGGACCGGCTGTGCCAGGTCGGCATCTCCCTGGCGTGGGTCGGTGTGTTCTTCACGATCGCGCGCGCCGTCTTCCACCAGGCTGTGGCGGTCCCCGCGGTGGTCGCCGGCGTCGGCGTGATCTGGACGGCCGGGTGCATCATGGCGGGACGCCGGTTCTGTCGCCGGCGTGCCGTGCGGCAGCCCGGAGAACACCAGCTTGACGAGCAGCATGAACGCTACCGCTGGTAGCGCGGCCAGCCCCTTCGACGTGAGTGAGTCACCGGCCTGGGAGACCTGCGCACCCAGCGAGAGCAGCCCGGACGCGACGAGCAGCGTCACCGGGTAGGTGATCGAACCACCCGCCCGGCGCTTGCGGCGAATCTCCAACAGCGCACAGGTCGGCATCAGCTCGGAAGCGACGGCATTCGCCCAGCCGAACCAGTCGGCCGTCCCGTGCGGGAGCGCCTGCATCGTCCAGTCGTGCATGTGGGTGAAGCTCGCGGCGCCCGCCATCACCCCGATACCGGCCAGGATGCCGACGCGCGCGACGCTCTCCACCTGCTCTCCCGTAGGCATGTGCGTCCCTTACTTGGTTGTCGGGGTGACGGTGCGAGCGACGAACGGCGGCGGATCACCGGTGAAGTCGACGGCCTCGGCGAGGAGCTTCAGGACCGCCCACGCCTCCGGGAGCGTCAGCGGCATCCGCCGATGCCCGGACCCCACCGCGAGCCAGATCCGGGCATCGGTCTCGTTCGCGTCGAGGCGAACGGTCACCGCCGTGCCCTTCGTCCGTACATCCGGAACGCGCAGCCGCCACAGCCGGGCGGCCCACATGTCGGCGGCGGTCACTGCTCGGCCCTCAGCTTGTCCAGCAGCCCCGCCGGCATGACGGTGGTGCGTCGACCGGCCGAGGTCTGCGCCGGTACCGTTGGCCGGCTCGTCGACGCTTCCTGGTCGACGGAACCCGAGCGGTACGCGTTCGGGCAGGCGAACCGCGCGTTCATGTCCCGGATGTGCTCGTCGGTGACGTGGGTGAACCGCACCCGCACCGGTTCGGGCCGCTGGTCGAGCACCATGTAGCCGACGCCGGGCAGGCTGGCCGGGATCTGGTCCGCCAGCGCACCCCGCTTGCGTGCGCCGGCACCGAGCACCATGTCGACCTGCTGGTCTTCGGTCATCCGCAGCCCGATGCGGGTGGGGAACAGGTCGCGGAACTTGACGACCTCCTTGCGCGGGTCCTGCACCGCAGCGATCACGTGCACGCCCAGCGCCCGGCCCTGCGACAGGAGCATTGCCAACGCCGACTCGATTCGCGCCCGGAGATCCTTGTCCGTCAGGTACGCCGTCAGCGCGGCCAGCTCGTCAACGAGCACGACGATCGTCGGGTCCTGCGGAGTCGGGGTGTGCTGGCGAACGGCGCCGGCCAACCGGTTCTGCCGCTCGCGCATGACGTCGACGGCCTGGTCCAGGACGCCGGCCATCTCGGTCAGCGACGAGTACGCAAAACGGGCGAACATCCGCTGCCCCATCGCCAGCTCCATCCCACCCTTCGGGTCGATGGCCCACACCTGCACGAGGCCACTGCGGATCCCGCCGGCCAACGCCCGCATGATCGACCAGATCACCGAGCCCTTCCCGGCACCGGTGGCGCCCGCGATCAGGACGTGCGTCTGCGCCAGTACCAGGTGCAGCGGCGCGTTGTCCTCTCGGAGCCCGACGGGCAGCCGCGCCAGGTCCGGCGCGCTGGCGATCCGGTCCGACGCGATCGCAGGCACGACGTACGCGAGCAGGTCACCGCGGACGAACACCAGCGTCATCTCGGTCGGACGATCGCGGCCGTACTTGCGGCGCTCCCACCACGCCACGACGGCGCCGAGCCGCCCGGAGTGCACGCGCGGCGAGACGTTGACCCGGCCGGAGAACACCCGGCACAGCCGCGTACCGAACGAGTACGCCAGCTCGGCCGACTTGCCGGTGTAGTGCTCCGGCGTCTGCCCACGCAGCATCCGCAGCCGCACCACATCACCGGCGACGGACGAGGCGACCGAGAGGACGCGCGGCCAGTACTGCTCCGACCCGTGTGCGAACGACAGCCCGCACGCGCGCATCGTCGGTTCCCAACCGCGCCGGTACAGCCACCACCGGCGCCACCGCGACGCGAACGGCCAGCGGACCCAGCGGTCGAACGACTCGCGATGCCCGACCCGCCAGCCAGACAGTGCGGCGGCCACCAGGACGAGCAGGATCGGCACGGTCTTCCACCCGGCGTTGAAGCCCAACCAGGCGAGCAGGAACGCCGGTCCGGTCACCCGCCAGTACCGGAACACGAACCGCACAGCGCGGAACACGCACCGGATGATGAGACCGATCAGCAGCGCCCACCGAGGCAGCGCGAACACCGACGACTGCAGCCGCACCAACTGCGGCTCACGACGCCCCGCCATCACCGACCACCACCCATCACCGGACGCAGCCGGTAGTCCGGGCAACGTTCGGGGTATCCCAGCTCGTCGAAGTGCTTACGGGGCGACGAGCAGAACGGGCACGGGCCAACGTCGCTGCCGCCGTCCGCGATGCCGCACGAACCAACGAGGCCGAACCTGGTCGAGAACACCGCGATCGCCTGACGACCACACGTGCACAGCTCACCGGGCAGCGCATCGCGAGAGCCGTCGTCCGTGGGGCCGTTCATCGGGCACCCCCAGCGCTCGCGAACGCCGGCACGACCGGGAACAACGTCGACTGAACCGCACAAGTAGAACCACGGCCGCTCGGCGTGTTGTTCGATGTCTTGCGCCGCAACGGGTTTCGTTCCGGCTTCGTTGGGATGCTGAAGACCATCGTGGGCAACCACGTTCCGCGGCCCAGCGCGGCAGGCACGTCGATCGGACGCGACACCAGCTCCGCCAGCTGGACGGGGTCCAGGTGCCGGTACCGGCAGATCGTTCGGGCCAGCGCCGCAGCGGCACCGGCGATCTCGACGAGCGCGGCCACCCGATCGGCGTCCGACGCCGACGAACAGTACGCGGCTCGCACCTCGGCCAGCCCAGGGCAGGCCAAACTCACCACATCGTGGCGTGACATGCTGGTTTCCTCCTGAAACGTGAAGCGGTCAGGAGAAGCGCGGGACGGTCAGCCGGCAAGCAGGGCCGTCCCGCGCCCCTCATCGGGGAAGACTCAGGCGACCTGTTCCGGCATCGCGACGCGCGCCGGCTCGCAGATGCCGGTGGCGCGAAACGAGTACGTCTGCTGCGCCCGGCACCGGTGCGCGCCACCGTCGCGAGGCGCGCGGCACTTCTTGTCGTCGACGTACGGCGTGAACTGCAAACCTTCGAACGCGACCACCGGCGGGTAGCCGGGGATCTTGGAGGCCGGCGGCACCGGCTGCTGCTCGGCCAGCACCTTGACCTTGACCTGCGCGTTACGGCCGAACCGCGACGCCTCCGGGTCGAGGTCCATCACCGTGACCGCCCAGACCCGCTGGCCGGTCTGCTTGTCGCGCGCCTGGTCGTCGCCCTGGCCGCGCTTGTCGAAGTCGGTCTCCGCCTGCACGCCGAGGAACAGCGCGCCGTTCGGAAACGCTGCATCGGACGGGATCTCCACCCGGATGCCCATCGGGATAGCCACTCTGTGCACCTCCGCCTCGGCCGGGACGTGCCCGGCACCGATCATGTCCGCGCTATGCACTACTGCATAACGAGCTCCAGTATGCACATGTGCATAGAGGATCGGCAACCAAGCAAGGCACCTTTTTCGCCCGACGGGCACACGAAGCCGCCCCGTGCCTGGTCAGACACGGGGCGGGCGGTACGGCAGATTTCGGCTACCGGGGTCCGACGACGATGATCAGGCCCATCCGGCGGGCCGAGACGGTACGGAGGAGCCGGCGCCGTTGCCGCTCGTCCAGCTCCCAGCCGGTCAGCAGGAGCCAGGCGGCATCGTCGACCGAGCGGCCGGCGGCCAGGTCCACGCTGGACGCCTGTACCGGCGCGGTCAGCAGCAGCCGGAACGGGCTGGCGGTGAACTCCGGCGACGCCTCCCGCCCGAGGTAGACGAGTTGTCCCGGCCGCGGGATCGCGCCGGCAATGACCTCAGCAGCCACCGGACCTCCCCGGCACCAGCGCGAGCGGCGCACGCAGCAGAAACCCCGCGGGTACGTCGCCGCCGCGCCGACGAGCGGACTTCCGCTCGAACAACGCCCGGTCCACTCCCCCGAGCAACGTCGCGCACAACCACGGGCCGAACGACGCCGGATCGAGGTACCCGACCGCGAACGACACCGTGCACGCCAGCCGATCACACAGCAGCCCGCGCAGCTCGTCCACGTGGCCCTGAAACCGGTCCGCGTCGTCGGACTCCGCGACCAACACGATCTCGTCCCCGCCGAACGTCGACAGGCACCCGTCGGTGACCCGCGCGGCGAACCACTCCCGCGCGATCAGCCCGGCGAGCCGCATCAGCTCGTTGCCCGCCAGGTGGCCCCAGCTACCCGCCTGGTTGGCCGCCTCGACGTACTCCGTCAGCCCGTCGACGTCGCCGATCGCGACCCCGATGCCGTGCCCCGCAGCCAGCGCAGCGGCCACATGACCCGGTAGCCGCTGGTCGAGATCCGGGAAGCAGACGAGGCCCGTGTTCGGCTCGTCCCGGGCATCCCAGCACCACGAGCCGGCGACCGGCGCCGGCTTGCGCTCACGCGCGTAGCGGACCCGATCGGCGAGGGAGGAGGCCATCACGAAACCTCCGCACTTCGCGATCCGCCAGCCACACGGCGAGTGCCACGTCCGCCGCGCTGGGCAGCGTCCGCCACCGCGTCTCGTACGACCAGAACCACCGGTCCTCGCCGGCGGGGCCGCGGGACGAGGGAGGTGCCGGTACCCAGCCGCCGCGGCCGAGGTAGTCCGCGCCTGCCGGCAGTTCGACGGGCTCCCCCGGCGCAACGAACAACAGCCGTTGCACGACCGCGGTCGCCGTCAGCGCGATTGCCGGCGCCACCCGCCAGGCGGCAAGGATCTTCTCGCTCTCGGCCGCCACCTGGCCGCCGACCCGGATCACATCGAAGCGGACCCCGCAGGCGAGCACGATGTTCGGTGGCTCGTTTACGTCCCATGCCGCCCGCACCTCGGCGGCCGATGTCACCGCCGGGCCGGTCGGATGGGCCGCAGGCGTCGCGCAGTTCGGCCCGCATTCGCAACGCACCGCCGGTACCGGCGCGTCCGGGTTGAGCAGCCACTGCCAGCGTCGAGCCGGACCGAGCGCCCGTGCACCGGGAGCCACCGGCCATCCGATCTCCGCGTATCGCAGAGCCTCGCGAAGAATCCGCCTCGGCCACCCCACGGCGACCGCCTCCCCTGCCGGTTCCCATCACCGGCCCCACGCCGTGGTGATCCGGTGCCCATACAGGCTCAACGTCAACGCCGCCTCGGCGATGCGCCGCGCCGGACACGGGTACTGCTCCGGCCGAAGACAGCCCGCAAATCCGCACCTGGTCGAGTCCACCGGATCGGGTCGGTGGGTCCTCAGCATCCGCTGGGCACTGCGCCACAGCAGTACATCCGCGCCGTCCGGCGGTTCCTCCTCCGGCGCCAGGGTTCCGTGTCGTACCACGCTGCCCCTCCATTCGCGTCTGGCGGGGCAGCGACGCCCAGGCTAGGGAGTTGACTGGGGTACGGCCAGCCAAGGCACCGAACGTCGCCGCCCCTGCACACCGACCGCAGCGTCTCGAAGACTGACGCCACGACCGCCTCCAGCAGACTATGTGTGTATGCACCTATGAATATCGCTCGCGGCTATACCCTTCAGCCGGAACACTGCTGAGCCCCCAATCCCTCGCGCGCGTCAAGGCGGCCGATGCCGAGATCGAGCCTCGGGAAGTGCCTTCGGGCAGCCTCCTCTTGAGGAGCGCACATAGCACAGCAAGTTCCAACTCTCGGAGCAGACGAGTCGTGGTTCCTCACCACAGGATTAGCCGAAGCCTGGTCCAGAGAGCCGAATGTAGGGTCGCGTTCGGTACACGGAGGGGATACCCAAAGTGGGCAGCTTCGCCTAGTATCCGTTAGATGCCGGACGACACACAGGCGCCCTCACCTACCGCAGTTGCGCTTGTCGTATCTACCCCACAACCAGATGACTCTGGTGCAGATACCGCCGACCGATACGACTGGCAGGCAGCCATGGCGGCCGCACATGGCCTGCGGCTGCTCTATGACGTATTAAGCAAAGGCTCACTCGACGACGGACCATTCTGTCGAATAATTTGCGAACTACATGAAGACTGGGTTACATGCATCGACGATGATGCTGAACTCATCTCGGCCAAACACCGGGAACGCTCTTTTGGTGCATACACCACTGTAAATATGCTTGTGAACCAGGGAGGTTGCGGACACCTCTTCGGGCGCTGGTGTGCCCTGCATGAGAAACCAACTTGTCGGGTAGTGACAACAGCGGGCCTGAAGGGCAAGGCAAAGAATTTAATCGACACCTGCCAGACGCTCCGCAGCCAGCGCCTTAACAAAGTGCCGTTCAATGTGGATAGCAATCAACGAGCTGTTATAGATGATTTCGTCAAATGCCTCTTGGGGTATAAACCTGGTGAGCATGAGTCGGGGCTGCCAACGGAGTGGACGGGTGCGACAGGGAATCCCATTGAAGAGCCAACTCAGACGCATACAGCTCAGGCAATGCGATTTCTAGCGATCCTTGAAATAGATTGTGACCCACCATTACGCACGGAGATAGGGCATGCCGCGCCATCGATGTACGTCGGCCCCGTACTTCGAGTCATGGGGTATGAAGAAGAACGCTCTAGCGAAATATGGAATGCGGTGCTTGGGCTGTTTCGCGAGCGTATGCGCGCAGCGGGCCCTACACCAGACGGATCACTTCCTCGCCTCATGCAATGGCGGCCTACAAAAACCGGACAGATCGCCAATACTGAGAGTAACTTGTGCGCTCGGATCGTTCCCATACCCGACATCGCTATAGCCATAGAAATTGCAGTAATGTCAATAACAGAACCGTTCTCAACTCCGCCTCCATTGCCGCCAAGTCGTCTGGGGCTGAAAATGGCCAAAGGCGGTTGTTCCGACAACTCAGTTGAGCGGGCTGAACAGCTTCGCTTAGATTACCGGGCGTACTGGCGAACCAGTCAAGAAGTTGACCACTCCGCAAGATTCGAACATGATTCCCTGCGTCGACTTCTTCTACGCATAAGCGACGAGGCCACCGCCAGCGTAATGGTTCCAGGTGAGATATGGGGCGCTCAGTTTTGGACCGAGATTCAGTCGCGGATTAAAGCTCTCCGAGAGGACCTTTTGCCTGCACGAATGGACAAGGAGCTGGCGCTCGGAGGCATCTGCGATTTATCGAGTCAGTGCCAGGTTTGGTTCAGCGAGCGATTCGATATCGAAACCGCCATGCTGCACGCCCAACAAGGACAAGTGGCATGAACAACGAGGCGGCTCCGGAGCCAAACAAGTACGCGAGGACTCCACAGCCAGACAAGTACGCCTTGTTGCGGGAGGACCTTGCCTACCACCAAGCTCGAGTGCTCCTTCTGATCACAGCAGTTAGCGCGCTGAGGGGGCATCAGGGAAAGCTTGATGGCCTGACGAAGCTAGCCAAACTGGACTTCCTGCTGCGCTATCCAGCTCTTGCACATCTCGTATTAGACGACCTCGACCCAAACGATCGCCGACTCAATCTCACGCGACGCGATCTGGCCGAGCCTACATCAGTCGAAGCGCCAATGATTAGATACAAATTTGGCCCCTGGGACGATCGATACTATCCGATGATAGGAGCTTTGGTAGGCCGGGGTCTTGTGCGCTACGCGCGTGGTCGGCGGGGCAGCGTCGCGCTTGTCTCTACGCCAGCGGGAAAAAGACTGACGGCGGAAATGTCATCGAGTAATGAGTGGCGAATTATGGCCAGCCGCAGTAGAGCGATCGCGGATGCCAGTGCTGGACTGACTGGATCAAACCTCAAAGACTTAATCTATCAGAGACTCGCAGGTCTTATGGACCGCCCGCATCGGCAGGTTATTCGATGACAACTACCTTCAGGCTGGACGCAGTAACCCTCCAGACCACCGAGGGCGAGGTGAGATACACATTTCCCTCCGACCTCTCCGTACTGGCAGGACCAACCGGTGTCGGTAAAACAACTCTACTTGAGTTGGTCAAGTTTGGCTATGGAGGAGAAGCCGAAATCGCAGAGGTCGCCCGTGACTACGTTGTCGAGGTCCGAATAGACACAACGTTAGGCGATAGTCGTTTCAGGTTGGCGCGGACGATCGACCCGAGCAAACGAAAGACTGTCCGGGTAATCGATCTAGTAGCCCGGGAGAGACTAGCTGATCATTACACGACAAATGCTGAGCCTCGTCTAAGCAGCCTCCTCCTCTCGGCGCTCGGATTGCCGGACGACATGAGAGCACCTTCGCGCACCAATGTCAGCCGCAACACGGGCTCGCGAATTTCGTTCATCGACATCTTCGGATTTCTCTATGTGCCCCAACGAGAAATAAATCGGGACATTGCCCATAGCGACGAATCAGTTAGAGAACCGAAACGCAAGGCAGTATTTGAACTACTGTTTGGCCTTACCGATGCCGATACACTGAATCAGCGCTCATTGATAAATGAGCTTCAAGGAAAGATTGATACAGCAGAAATAGAGGCTAGGAACGTGGCAGGATTCTTAGCTTCTAGCAATACGACGACACAGGAAAATGCGCATTCTCTTGTGCAAGAAGCCAGGTCGGTCGAGGCAAAGACGAAGGTAAGAATTACAGAACTGCGTGCCGCACTCGATCCGGTCGAGGATCGGAAGACTAGCGTGCTTCGCGATCTTCTCGCCGACACCGAACGTACCGTTGCTGATTGTCGGTCACAAGTAGTGGCCCTCCAGCGGCGGGAGCGCGAGTACCGCGTCGAATTGCAGCAAGTTCAGGACGACCTCGACCGCCTGAGCCGCATATCCGATGCCGGCCACCGTCTTGCCGACATTGAGTTTGAAGTATGCCCCCGCTGCGTCCAGTCACTTGCGACCCGCGAAGTTCCCACGGGAGCATGCCGCGTCTGCCTTCAGCCAGATCCGGCACCAGCAGGGACCGCCGAGTTCGACCAATACGAATCCAAACAGTTAAGAGACCAATTTAACGAGATCGAGTCTCAACTGCATGCAGCTTCATCTCAGATAGAAGAAACGAGCAACACAGAAGCAACAGCAGTGCGACGGGTTGCCGAACTGACAGCGCTAATTGAAAGCCGAACTCGTGAGCGCATCACGCCAAGACTACAAGCATTCGCTGACCTTAGCGAGAGGCTTGCCGAGGCAAGATCACTACAACGGGAAATGGAGGGGACCCTGCGCCAATGGGACCGGCTACAAGATCTCGAACTAGCTGCAAGGGAACTTCGGTCTGAGCGCGAGAACGCTAAGGCGGAACTGCAACGTCTGGAAGAGGCACTCGAAGAACGGCGTGAACAAATCTTTTCAGACCTAAACGAGGAATATGGTCATACGATCTCGCTTCTTGGGGTACCCGGCATCACCTCCGCATCGATCGACTCAAGAACCTATCTGCCAGTTATCAATGGAACCCCATGGCGCAAGCACGGCCCGCGAGGCGGCGGCATCACAACGGCGGCCCAGACCGCATATTGGGCGACACTGCTCGCGGTTGCACAGAAGCATAGTTGGACGCATTACCCCGCATTTCTACTAGTCGATAGCCCTCGGCAATCTGTGAATGATTCTGAAGCGCTCTCCCAAGCACTGTACCGGCGTTTGGTCGCCCTGGCCGACACAAATAGGGAGTTTTCACGCATTGGTGTTAACCGAGCCAAGATCCAAATCATTATTGCCGACAACAGCTTGCCGACCGCGTATCGCAGCGACTACGCACAGGTGGACTTCAGCATCGAGAATCCAACGGTGCCGACAATTCGGCATCCCGGCCCTGCCAAGGTTAAGCTGCTGGGCTCTTAACTGGGAAACCCGAGATCGCCCGATACCGAGCCTATCAACTTATCCTACGCTGATCGTTTGCATAGTTGGTTAAGTGCCTTGAACGGTACCCACTCGTTCGGCGAGCGCGCGGAGGTCTGAGCTCACAGATCTCTGTCGTACACGGCGCAGAATCAGCGAGACGGTGTCGCGCACGGCCGGATTGAGACGGACGCGTTGTGGGGCGATGCGCTCAGCGCGGACTAGGTGTGCGACGGCCTCTTGGTCGGCTCGGCGGGTTTGGGCCAGGCCGCGGCCGAGGTCGGCGTACCAGGACGCTTGGCGGGTGGCGGAGCGTACGGCGTCGGGGGTGACGCCGGCGGCGAGTTCGCGGACTCGGCCGCCTTCGCCTAGTTCGACGGCGATCGCGGTTTCCCAGAAGGAGACGTTGGTAGGGCCGAACCAAAGAGCGACCAGGCCGCCGTCGGTGGTTTCGCCGAGCCGAGTCGCAATGGATCGGGCCTCGGCCAGATGAGTCGCGACGTCGGCGGTGCGGCGGTCGACGGCGGCGACGCGGGCGGAGACGAGGTGGAGCATGCCGTACACCTGGCCGGCGGTGGGGTCGTCGGCGAGGACCGCCAGGCGGTCGACGGCATCGGCGGACAGGTGGCGGGCGAGGCGGCCCAGCTCCGGTGGAAGGCTTTGGATGCGGACGAAGTCGGCGATGCCGCGGACCGTCGGATCGTCGAGCCGTTCGGCGGCGCGCTGCGCCTGGTCGGCGGCGGCCATCGCGAGGTCCGGATAGCCGAGATACTTCACGGTGAACGTGCAGCAGTACAGCGCGGACACCATGAGCCGAAGCGCCGTGCGCGCGGTCTGCTCGTCGGCGGAGCACGTCGCCGCGTGCAGGTCGCTGATCAGGTCGGGCAGTAGCGGCGTGAGGCGCGCATAGTCCGCCTCGGTGCGGAGCCGAACGGCGCGGTCGACCTCGGCGGCCAGCTCGTCGACGCCGCGGCCGGTCGTGACGTCATCCCCCAGCGATGCGGCGACGAGCGCGGCGCGTACCGCTGGGATCGCGGCGGATGCGCTGGAGTGCTCCGGCGTGCGCGGGTCGGCGGGTTGGCCTTCGAGGCTGGCCGTGGTGACCTGTAACGCCTCGGCGAGGCGGGCGAGCGTGGCGCGGGAGTCGACGGTACGGGCGCCGGTTTCGATCTGGCTCAGGTACGCCTGGCTCATACCGGCGAGACCGGCGAGCGCGACCTGTGACAGGCCACGGCGACCACGCCAGTAGCGGACCCGAGTACCGATGTGAGCGTCACCGCGGGCCATCGCCGCCTCCGGTCAGGTCGTACTGGATCGCAGCCCGAACACCACCGACAGCACGGCGAGCAGGATCGGGGCGACGATCAGGGGGGTGTGCAGCGTCCCGGCGTGCGCGATGGCGCCACCGACCATGGCGCCGATGCCCGCGGAGCCGATGCCGAGCAGCCGGGTCGCCGCGGTGACCCGGCCGAGCATGTTGTCGGGGGTGAGCAGTTGCCGCGCCGAGCCGCCCACGACGCTGACCGTGGTGGACGCGATACCGACGACGGCCAGGGCGACGCCGGCGACCCACGGGTTGCCGAACAGCATCAACGCCCAGGCACCGCCCTGCGCAAGCAGCGCCACGGCATAGACGCGCCGGGCAGACATGCGTTGACCGACCCGCGGCCCGAGCCAGCCGCCGACGATGCCGCCGACAGCCGCCGTCGCGACGAGCGCGCCGTAGCCGATGTTGCCCAGGTGAAGGATGTCCTCGGCGAACAGCACCAGCGTCGCGAACGCCACGTTGTAGCCGAAGTTGTACGCGGCCATCCCGAGCGAGAGCGTCCGCAGCTCGGCCGAGCGGACGAGGTAGCGGACCCCGTTGCGTACGGCCGGAAGGATCGGCTCGGTTGCCGCCGATTTGGCGCGGCCGGCCGGAAGGCCGATCAGGAGCACGGCCGAGACGAGGAAGGACACGGCGTCCAGACCGAACGGCAACGCGGCCACGGCCGCGAACAGAGCGGCGCCGATCGGTGGCCCCGCAAGGGATCGACCGAACGTGTCGAGCGCCCAGACCTTGCCGTTTGCGCGGGACAGCGCCGACTTGTCCCGTCCCACGACCGCCGGCACCGCGGCCTGCGCGGCCGGTTCGAAGAAGCAGGCGCCGACTCCGACCAGGAAGACGGCCACGATCAGCAGGCCGACCGTCGCGTGCCCGGTCACCAGCAGGAGCGCCAGCACGCCCAGGACGACGAAGCGCGCCAGGTCGGCCGTGATCATCACGGCTCGTCGGTGCCACCGGTCGACGAGCGCGCCGGCCGGGAGGCCGACCAGGAACCATGCCGCGTACCCGGCCGCGGAGACCGCAGAGACAGCGACCGGGTTGCGCGTGAGCGATGCCGCGAGCAGTGGAGCCGCCGCGGCGAAGATGCCGTCACCGGTGACCGTGACGCCCGTCGAGGCGAGCAGCGGCGCCAGGCCGCGCTTACGCACGGTCTGCCGTTCGTCGGTACCGGTGGCCATCGATCTACTTGCTCAGCTCGTCCAACGTGAACTCGCGGTTGCCCACGCCTTCGAGGAACGCCGTCCACTCATGCCGGTTGAAGGTCAGGACCGGGCCGGCGCCGTGGTCCTTCGTGTCGCGTACGCCGATGAAGCCGTCCGCGTAGGCGACCTCGACGCAGCCGCCGGAGTCGCTGGTACTGCTCTTGCGCCACTTGGCATTGCCGAAGTCAGGCACGCTTGCCACGTGATCCTCCTCGGGATCGATAGGACTGGATTTCCTTACCCAGCGACGCAACGTAGTTGATCGACTCCGCATGATCAAGAGCGTCCGCCGCAAGCTTGTCGAACAGCTCCGAGTACGTCTGCACGTCCTTCGGATCCGACAGGTACGTGTCCGAGGTCTGCGCCTCCAGGAACACCACCGGCGGACTCGTCTGCTTCGTGAAGTCGTAGAGGATGAACGGCGCCATCGCCACGGCCGAGCGGTCCGCCCCGAACGGGATCACGCGCAACGTCACTGACGACAGCGCGGCCCGCTCGATGAGGTGATCGATCTGGCCTTTCATCACCGACCGGTCGCCGGGCCAGTACCAGAGCGCCCGCGCGTCGAGGATGACCTCATAGCGCGGCGCGCCCTTGCCCTCCAGCAGTTCCTGCCGCACCATTCGGCGCCGGGCGATGCCGTCCGGGTCAGGCCAGCCCCCAACCGGGCGTTCTCCCGCGCGTACTCCTCCGACTGCAACTGACCCGGCACCAGCAACGGGTGATGCTGCCGGAACCGCTTCAACTGCGTCTCGACGGCCTGCACCTCGCCCTGCCGCCGCGGCGTGCCACCGGCCCGGACGATCCACGCCCCGTCGATCCCGGCGTCATCCGCCGCCGTCGACAGCAGCTCCGCCTTGACCTCTTCCGGCACGCCGTAGTAGCTCAGCAGCGCCGACAGGTCCGGGATGCTCACCCCGAACCGCCCCGTCTCGATCCGGGACACCTTCGACTGCGACCACCCCAGCGCCGCCCCGACATCCTCTCCGGACAGCCCCTCGGCTAGCCGGATCCGGCGCAGCTCAGCCCCCACCCGCGCCCTCTGCGCCGACGTCATGGCCACCTCCGGTCATGCACCAGTGAATACCTAACTCTAGCGGACGCATGGCCGGCGGCACTAAGCCGGCCACCCTAGGAAGGGGCAATGCCATCCATAGGCTCCCCGTTAGAGCCAAAGTTCAGTAAAAAATACTTGTGCCGCTCAACAGAACCCTTCAAGGCCAGGAATCTTGGCAAAGAATAAGCTTGCCTCAATGCTCGCATTGCAATCAATAGCGCGTCTCGGCGATACTCCTGCGCAGTTTCAAAGCTCGGTTCACTGACGCCGTGCACGAGCTTACTGCGAGCGTTATACAGATCCTGAGCCTTCTTAAATAGCGCACGTCGACGTTCGACGTCATCAGGTTCCAGCATCATTGCAAGTGAAGCGCACACTTTGAATGTTGTCTCTTGCGCACCGCCGAACAAATTTTCCCAACACATTACAGCGTCAATAAACGAATCCATCGGGTCTATTCGATCAGCCGCCGCAGAAAGTAGCCGCTTTATCCCAATGTTAAGAGAAGAGGGGTGGCTCTCACGAATTCGACTACTAAGCATCTGAATGTCAGAAACCCAGGCAGCACCGATTTCCACGGAGGAGCCGCCGTGCCGAATCCCGACAGGAACCTGCGCTGACCCACTAGCTCTGACCGGATTTAGAACTGTTGCGACTTCGACTTGCGAAGCATAAATTTCTCCAAAAGGTGACGCCAGCAATAGTGCGTATCGCGCTAGATCGACTTCCTTCCGATCCTGCTCAATCACATCGTCACGAGCCCGCCGGGATGCACTACCCGGAAGCATGGAGATCGGAGAGTTATTGATCGCCGACTCCACATCCTTCGATAACTTAATGATCTCCTCATCCACATCGACTACCAGCACGGCCGCTGGATCCCTAGCGGAACCCCAACCTCGCAGATAGCCAGCCGAGAAGGAATTTGCGTTAGTGAGAGTTGCGCCAGACAACTCGATCTTCGGCACATCATCTTCGAGTCGGACGCCAGACAGGCCTACGACTTGCGGGATCTTACACGAGGCTCCGGACGCGAGGCCTTTAGCTAATTTGATCGCCTTCCGTATATTTAAAAAGCATTCCTCAATGGTGATCTCATTGAGGATTCCGGTCATTGTGACGGCGTGAGCCACTACGGAGGCTGGAAGCATGCCAAGCGTAACTGAACCTCCGTCACCCCTCAACCATTGTACAAATGCACTAACCCGCCAAAGCGGTTCGAGTTTCACAATTGATTCCGGCTGATAGTCAGGGAAGAGACGCCTAAATTCGTCGACCTCAATAGCCGCCTGGACCATTCGCTCATGCATCGGAATCGAGATGCTATTTAAAACAAGGCTCGCCTGATACGGCGACGTATTATCACCCGCTTCCAACTCAAGCAGCAGCGCTGGGAAAATATCAAACCCGACCTGTAGGAGCACTCGCTCGAAATCGTCACTCGCCGCGTACTGAGGAATCTCTACACCGCAAGCCGAACGCACGTAGGTCAAGAATGTCTCATCACGCCCATCTATCGCCTCGCCAATAAACCGTTGCACGATGAACGGCCTTTCAGGTGCAGGAGCTTGCGAGATCCTTATCGCAGCTTCTGACAACCCACCCGCGAACTTTGACTGCACCTCGCTCAATCGAGCATCGTCGAGCCGGTCACAATTGAGTACGTGCGACACAAATCTGTCGCCGAATACACTCCGACAAGTATCGAGAGCGCTAGACGTATCCGTTTCCATCAGAACCCCCAGCCACAACCGCGATATGGGCAGCTTGCCTAGCCACAGGCTATCGATGTGTCGGAGATATCCAATCGTCCAAACTGCCGAATTGGTCTCTACTGGATCAAGGCGCCGCGCGAGCGCGGCGCGCGCCGGTGGGGCGGCGGTAAGGCCCGGCCCTTCGGCTGGCGCCTACGGGCCGGTACGCCGCCGCCCCACCGGCGCCATCAGCGCTCTACGGCGGCCAGGACCAGGCGGACGTCTCGGCGCGAGGCCGACGATCGCCCTGCGCGGTTGCCGTGGTCGGTGCTTGCGGGCGATCGCTGCCGCGGCGGCCCAAGACCGGGGCCGCCTTGCCCCCGGGACCGGTGGTCACCGTCCGTGGGCCGTCACCGTGGCCGGAGCACGTGCCTGGAGTCACACGGGCGGCGCGCCGTCGGGCCGGGCGGCGCAAGATCACTGCCCCTGTCCTGCCCCTGAGCGCTCGCGAACGGCCGTGAACGGTCGTGAACCGCTGGACGGTACGAGGAAGGCCCCGACCGGCATTTCTGCTGGTCAGGGGCCTTGAAGCCCTGGTGTGGCGGGTACTGGATTCGAACCAGTGTAGGCGTAGCCGACGGTTTTACAGACCGCTCCCTTTGGCCGCTCGGGCAACCCGCCGTGGGCACAGCACCTCGCGCGAAACGCGGGGTGCGGAAGAAGGATAGCGGTACACCCGGGGCGGTACGCAAACGGGTAGCGTCGAGGCGGCGCGGGGGCGGCCGGCGGTGCGCCGGGCTCCTCGCGGCAGGGTGGATCAACCGACATCGACGCAGTACGGGAGCACTGTCCGTGGCGAATCCGAGCTTCGACATCGTCAGCAACGTCGACCGGCAGGAGGTCGACAACGCCGTGAACCAGGCGGCCAAGGAGATCAGCCAGCGGTTCGACTTCCGCGGTACCGGCGCCGAGATCACCTGGTCCGGCGAGGAGGCGATCTCGCTGGTCGCCGAGACCGAGGACCGGGTGAAGGCGGCACTCGACGTGTTCCGCGACAAGCTGGTCAAGCGTGGCGTGTCGTTGAAGGCGCTGGACGCGGGCGAGCCGCAGCAGTCCGGCAAGACGTACAAGATCAGCGCCAAGCTGGTGCAGGGCATCGAGCAGGACAAGGCGAAGAAGATCGGCAAGCTGATCCGGGACGAGGGGCCGAAGGGCGTGCAGGCGCAGATCCAGGGCGACCAGCTGCGCGTCACCGGCAAGAAGAAGGACGATCTGCAGGCGGTGATCACGCTGCTCAAGGGCGCCGATTTCGACATCCCGCTGCAGTTCACCAACTACCGGTAGGCTCCGGCCGCCAAGCTGCCGGCCGCCAAGCTGCCGCCGCCAACCGGCCGCCGATCGGCCGCCGGCAGGTCGACCGGGGCCTCAGCGCTGCAGTTTCGCGCGCTGCGCCTTCGGTAGGCCGGACAGGACCAGGTCGTACGAGTGGTCGATCAGTTCGAGCACTTCGTCGTCGGGGACCGAGCCGTCCAGCAGGACCGTGTTCCAGTGCCGCTTGTTGAGGTGGTACCCGGCGGTGATCGCCGGGTACCGGTCGCGCAGGTGCAGCGCGAGGTCGGGGTCGCACTTGAGGCTGATGCTGGCCGCCTGCTCGCCCAGCGGTACCAGGGCGAACATCTTGCCACCCACCTTGAACACGGCGACCCCGTCGCCGAACGGGTAGGTCTCGGCCGCCCCGGGCAGCGCGCCGCAGGCCGCACACATCCGGTCCGACTCGGCCGACATCGCGCACCTCCCGCTCCGGAGCTTGCTGGCGGGCGGCCCCGGTCACCCGGTCACCCGGTCACCCGGTCACCCGGTCACCCGGTCACCCGGTCACCCGGTCACCCGGTCACCCGGTCACCCGGTGGGCAGCGTACCGGCGATGAACGCGGTGACGTCGGCGAGCACCGCGGTGTTGTTGGTTTCGTTGAAGATCTCGTGCCGGGCGCCCGGGTAGGCGACCTGCTCGAACCGTTCGCCGCGGATCGTGTCGATGCCGGCGCGGGTCGGCCCGATCGGTACCAGCTCGTCGTCGGCGCCGTGCAGCCACAGGGTCGGCGGGGTCAGCCGGGGGCCGGCGTTGATCTCGTCCAGGCAGCGGCCGATGGCGCGCAGCGTCGCCCGCTTGAACGGGCCGTGCCAGATCAGCGGATCCGCCGCGTACCGCTCCCCGACCGCCGGGTCGCGGGACAGCGTGGCGACGTCGAGCGGCTCGTCCGGGATCTCGCCGTCGGCCAGGGCCACCGGTGCCCAGCTGCCGAGCACCGGGCCGGACAGTACGACGGAGGTCAGCTCGGCGCCGTGCAGCTGGGCGTACCGGGCGGCGATCATGCCGCCCATCGAGTGCCCGACGAGGACCACCGGAAGGTCGGTTCCGGCCTGGTCGGCGACGGCGCGCAGGTCGGCGAGCACGTCGTCGAAGGAGGCGACGAGGACCCGTTCGCCCGCCGACCGGCCGTGGCCCACATGGTCCGGTCCGACGACCTCGGCGCCGTTGGCGTGCAGTGCCGCCGCGACGTGGTCGTACCGGCCGAGGTGCTCGCCGTACCCGTGCACCAGCAGCACCCGGTGGGTCGGGGCGGGATGCGGCCACCGGTACACGGTGATCTCGCCCCGAGATCCATCCATTGTGGACAGTTGAGCGTCGGTCATGTCAGCCCTCCTGGCGGACGACGGTGGCGGTGGACGGGTCGACGGCGAGCACGTCCGGCAGCGCCAGCGCGGCCCAGAACTCGGCCGGGCCGGCGGTCAGCGCGGCCGGCAGCAGGGCGGCGAGCCACACCGTCAGCGCCATCCCGTGGGTACCGATGACCAGCGGCCGCCCGTCGGCCCGGCCGAGGTGGTCGGTGACCGCGGCGGCGAACCGGGCCGCGACCGCGGAGGCCAGCTCCCAGCCCGGCAGCAGCAGGCCGGAGACGTACCGGCGGCGCCGCTCGGCGTACCCGTCGTCCACCGGCTCGGCCCGGCGCACCTCGCCGAACCTCGGGTCGACGTCGACCGCGCGGCCCGGGTACGCGCACTGCAGCGTCTGGATCGCCTTCGGCTCGCCGCTCGCCACCAGGTACGGGTCCCACGGGAGGCGGCCGGCCAGCCGGGCGGCGGCCGACCGGCCGTCCGCGGTCAGCTGCCACCGGTCCGGTGCGACCTTCCGGCGCACCATCGGCTGCGCGTGTCGCACCAGATAGATCATGCTTCGCACCGTATCCATTCGACAGGAAACCGGCCGCCCCGCGCGGATCGGGCCGGGTGGGGCGGCCGGTTCGTGGTTGGTCTTCTCCCGATCAGCGGTCGACGGCGCGGTACTGGTCGCCGGAGACCGCCAGCTCCTCCAGCCGCTTGATCCGGTCGGCCATCGGCGGGTGGGTGGAGAACAGCTTCGCCACGCCGGCGGCACGCAGCGGGTTCGCGATCATCAGGTGCGCGCTGGACTGCAGCTGGCTGGTCGGTTGCAGCGGCAGCTGCTGGGCACCGGCGTCGATCTTGCGCAGCGCGCTGGCCAGCGCCAGCGGGTCCTGGGACAGCCGCGCGCCGTCCGCGTCCGCCTCGTACTCCCGGCTGCGGCTGATGCCGAGCTGGATAAGGGTGGCCGCGATCGGGCCGAGGATCAGCATCGCCAGCACCCCGAGGATGCCCGGGCCATCGTCGTCCTCCGAGCGGCCGAACGGGATGAACCACACCAGGTAGGACAGCGCGGTGATGATGCCGCCGAGCGCCGCGGCGACGCTGGAGATCAGGATGTCCCGGTTGTACACGTGGGACAGTTCGTGCCCGATGACCGCCCGCAGCTCACGCTGGGTCAGGATGCGGGTGATGCCGTCGGTGACGCAGACGGCAGCGTTGGCCGGGTTGCGGCCGGTCGCGAACGCGTTCGGCTGCGCGGTGGGGCTGATGTACAGCCGGGGCATCGGCTGCTTGGCCGCGGTCGACAGCTCCCGGACCATCGCGTACAGCCAGGGCGCCTGGGCCTCGGACACCGGCTGGGCCTGCATCGAGCGCAGCGCGATCTTGTCCGACCAGAAGTACGTCGCGGCGTTCATGGCCAGCGAGATCAGCACCGCGATGACCAGGCCGCTGGTACCGCCGATCAGATAGCCGATGCCGATGATCAGCGCGGTGAGCAGCCCGAGCAGCAGCGCGGTGCGGAGGCCGTTGTGGTGCCGATGTACGGTCACCGTCATCACTCCCTGCACGTGGCGATCGGCTGGTTCAACACCACGCCGACGCCTTTTCATCCCCGGCGGGGATTCCGGGGCCGACTCCAGCATGCCCCGGTTTTCTGACACCGAGCTGGGAAAACGCTGCCTGTCGGGCGTGCACGTACCGCCGGGTCAGCGCAGCACGGCGGCAGCGTCGAGCACCAGCTGGGGGGCGAAGCCGGCGAGCACGGCCGCCAGCGTGACGGCGGCGAGCACGCCGCCCAGCAGCGGCCGGACCGGCACCGGGCGGTACTCGCCGGTGCGCCACAGCACGACCACCACGCGCAGGTAGTAGACCAGGCCGAGCACCGCGTTCAGCGCGATCAGCACGGCCAGCCAGGTCGTACCGCCGGTGAGCGCCGCCCGCACCACGGTGATCTTGGCGAACAGGCCGGCCAGGCTCGGCGGCAGCCCGGCGAGGCCGATCAGGGCGAACGCGAACGCCGCCGCCGTCGCCGGCCGCACCCGGCCGGCACCCCGGTAGTCGTCGATCTCGCCGCCCGACCCGGCGCCCCGCAGCGCGATCAGCGCACCGAACGCCGCGAGTTCCAGCAGCAGGTAGAAGATCGTGTAGCCGAGGGTGGCGGTGGTCATCGTGTGCCGGGCGGCGCCGTTCGCCGCGGCGAACGCGCCGAGCGGCGCCAGCAGGTACCCGGCCTGCGCCACGGAGGAGAACGCGAGCAGCCGCACCATGCGGCGCTGCCGCAGCGCGGCGAGGTTACCGACCGTCATGCTCGCCACCGCGAGCACCGCGAGCAGCGGACCGACCACCGACCACCACGGGCCGAGCGCGAACACCGTGACGTACAGCAGTGCGACGACGCCGCCCAGCTTGGACGCGGTCGACAGGTACGCGGTGACCGGCAGTGGCGCGCCGTCGTAGCTCACCGGCACCCAGCCGTGGAACGGCACCGCGGCCAGCTTGAACGCCAGCCCCACCAGCACCAGCAGCACCGCCGCCGAGGTCAGCGGTACGCCGTGCAGGTCGTCCCGGTGCGCCAGCGCCGCGGCGATCCGGTCCAGGTGCACCGCGCCGGTCAACGCGTAGAGCAACGCGGCGCCCAGCAGCGTCACCGTCGTCGAGACCGCCGAGACCACGAAGAACGTCAGCGCACCGGACGCCGCTTCGGCCGGCCCGCGCGGGTCGTCGGCGGCACCGGACTCGCCGGTCCCGTCGCCGACCACCTCGGGCCGGGTGGGGTCGGCCGGCGTGCCGGCACCGGACCGGCGGGTCGCGCGGTGCCGGAGCCCGATCAGGACGTAGAGCGGCAGGGTGAGGGTCTCGACCGCGACGATCAGGGTGATCAGGTCGCGGGCGTAGCCGAGCACGACGCCGCCGGTGAGCGAGGCGGTCAGCAGGAACAGGTACTCGCCGCTCGGCGCCACCCGGGCCGCCAGCGTCGGCGTGGACAGCGCCAGTACGACCAGGGTGATCGCGCAGAACAGCACGGCGACGAGGGCGCCGACGTGGTCCGCCACGTACGAGCAGGACCGGCCGACGGTCACCCCACCGGGCAGGGTGCCGCCGGCGGTGCAGAAGGTGGCGCGGGCCGGACCGAGCCCGACGAGTACGGCGACGACGCCGGTCGCGGTGGTGCCGAGCGCGGCGGCGACCAGCGCCGGCACCCGCCGGCCCGGCACGACCAGGTCGGTGACCAGCACCGCGACCGCGGTCAGCGCGGCGACGTACGCCGGCGCGAGCGCCACCTGGTCGACCGACTGCACCAGACTCATCGGGTCACCTTCCGGTGCGGTGCGGCCACCGGCACGGCGGCGGGGCACACCCGTGTTCGGCGCCCTTTGCTCTGCGCACCTGAGCGAAGCACTCGGTGGTGCGTATAGGTGTCCAGAGCAAAGGCACCCGCGAACGGGTGGTCGGGTCGGGCGGCACAGCTCATCGGCCGACCACCTCGATCAGGGCGCGGACCGGCGGCGCGGTGAGCGCGAGCACCAGCGCCGGGGCCACGCCGACCGCGATGGCCAGCAGTACCAGCGGAGACCAGGCGGCCAGTTCCGGCCGGGTCAGCGCGCGGGGGCGCAGCGCGGCGATCGCCGGGGCGGCCGGCCCGTGCGTGACCCGGCGCAGCAACCGGAGGAAGTACGCCGCGGCGAGGGCGCCGCCGAACGCGGCGAGCACACCCAACAGGATCCACAGTGGGCCGCCGTGCCGGATCGCCGCGTACACGGTGAAGAACTCGCCCCAGAAGCCGGCGAGGCCGGGCAGGCCGAGCGACCCGATCGCGGCGAAGCCGAGCAGCCCGGCCAGCCCCGGCGCCACCTCGCGCAGGCCGCCGAGCCGAGCCAGCTCGCCGGTACCGGTGCGGTCCTTGATCGCGCCGGCCAGGAAGAACAGCAGCCCGGTGAGCAGCCCGTGGGCGATGTTGCCGATCAGCGCCGCCTGGAAGCCGGTCCCGGTCAGGGTGGCGACGGCCAGCACCACGAAACCCATGTGACCGACCGACGAGTACGCGATCAGCCGTTTCAGCTCGGTCTGCCGCAGGCAGACCAGCGCACCGACCAGGATCGCCGCGGTGGCCAGCACGCCGAGCACCCAGGACGCGGCGCGCGCGCCGTCCGGCAGCACCCCGACCGCGACCCGCAGCAGCCCGTAGGTGCCCATCTTCAACAGCACGCCGGCCAGGATCACCGAACCCACCGTCGGCGCCTCGGTGTGCGCGTCCGGCAGCCAGGTGTGCAGCGGCCACAGCGGGCTCTTCACCGCGAACGCCACCGCGAGCAGCGTGAACGCCAGCAGCTGGGTACCGCCGGAGAGCCCGGCGCCGCCGCGATCGGACAGCGTCACCAGATCGGCCGTCCCGGCGTGCACCACGACGACGAACACGCCGACCAGCAACAGCACCGACCCGAACAGCGTGTACAGCACGAACTTGGTCGCCGCGGCCCGGCGCCCCGGGCCACCCCAGCCGACGATCACCGCGTACATCGGAAGCAGCACGACCTCGAAGAACACGAAGAACAGCACCAGGTCCAGCGACTCGAACACGCCCACGATGCCGACCTCGATCACCAGCAGCAGCGCCACCAGGTACCGGCCGGGCAGCGTGCCGGGCGCGCGCCGGACCGTGTAACCGCAGCACAGCAACGTCAGCAGCGTGGTCAGCAGCACGAGCGGCCAGGAGATGCCATCCACCCCGAGGTGGAACCGGATGTCCAGGGCGGGCGCCCACGCCAGGTCGAGCTGGTGCCACGGGGCGATCGCATGGTGGCCGGCCGGGGTGCCGTGCCAGGCGAGCGGCAGGGTGGCGAGGAACGCGACGGCCGCCGCGCCGGTACCGACCAGCCGGCCGGTGCGGTCCGGCAGCAGCGCGGCGAGCACCGCACCGAGCGCCGGCACCGCCAGCAACACCACCAACAGCGCGCTCATCGGCCGCCCCCCTCCGCCGGAAGCCCGCGCCGGCACCGCCCGCCGCCTCCCTGCCTCGCCGGCCGGCTCACCGCGCACCTCCGACGAGCACGGCGACGAGCGCGAGCAGCACCGCGCCGCCGAGTACCGCGACGAGGGAGCGGGGCAGGCCGGTGTGCAGCCGGGCCAGCCGCCGGGCGAGCCGCACCGCGCCGGATCCGACGCCGCGGACCGCCCCGTCCACGACCCGCGCGTCACCCAGCCACACGGTGGTGGCGAGCGCCTGGACCGGCCGCACCACCAGGGCGCGCTGCGCGTCGTCGAACCGGAACCCGGCCCGCAGTACCGGGGCCGCCCGGCCGAGCACCCGGGCCGGATCGGCGGCGGTGTCCCGGCGCCAGACCAGCACCGCCGCGGCCACCCCGAGCGCGACGAGCGCCAGCCCGATGCCCATCGTGACCGGGTCCAGGTCCTGCCGGCCGATCGGCAGCAGGTGGCTGCCCGGCACCCCGGACGGCAGGTACTCGGCGTACCTGCGCGGCGTGTAGGCGAACCAGCCGAAGTCGGCGCGCGGGTTGTGGCTCGGCACCAGCTCGATCAGCCCGAGCAGCGTCGCCGGGATCGCGAGCAGCACCAGCGGTATCCACATCGACCGGGCCGGCTCGTGCCCGGCCGGGCCGCGCCGGGCACCGAAGAAGGTCCGCAGCCACAGCCGCGTCACGTACCAGGCGGTGATCGCGACGGTGGCCAGCCCGCACACCAGGACCAGCCAGCCGATCAGGGCGGGTGCGGCGCCGAGGCCGTTGGTGGCCTGCTGCGCGGCGGACAGGATCGAGTCCTTGCTCCAGAAGCCCGAGAACGGTGGCACCCCGGCCAGCGCCGCCAACCCGATCGTCATCGTCACGAACGTGACCGGCATGCCACGGCGCAGCCCACCCATCCGGCTCATCAGGTTGCTGCCGGCGGCGTGGATCACCGAGCCGGCGGCGAGGAACAGCAGCGCCTTGAACGCGGCGTGGGTGAGCAGGTGGAAGATCGCGGCGCGGTCCGAGCCGACCGCGAGCGCGCCGGCCATGTACGCGAGCTGGCTGACCGTGGACCAGGCGAGCACCCGCTTGAGGTCGTCGGCGGCGGTCGCGGCGAGCGCGCCGAGCAGCATCGTCACCGCCGCCATCAGCCCCAGCACCACCAGCGCCGGCTTCGAGGTGACGAACAGCGGGTACAGCCGGGTGACCACGTAGATGCCGGCGGCGACCATCGTCGCGGCGTGGATCAGTGCCGAGATCGGGGTCGGGCCGGCCATCGCGTCCGGCAGCCAGCTGTGCAGCGGGAACTGCGCGCTCTTGCCGGCCACCCCGGCGAGCAGCAGCAGCACCGCCGCGGTGACCCGGGCGTGGGACAGCTCGCCGGTGGCCGCGGCGGTGATCACGTCGTCGATGCGGAAGCTGCCCGCGCCGGTGCCGAGCAGGATCACGCCGAGCCAGAACCCGACGTCGCCGACCCGGGTGACCAGGAACGCCTTGACCGCGGCGGCCGGCGCGGTCGCGAGGCTGCGGTCGTGCCCGATCAGCAGGTACGAGCAGATGCCCATGACCTCCCAGCCGACCAGCAGCTGCACCAGATCGCCGGCCACCACCACGTCCAGCATCGCCGCGGTGAACAGGCTCACCTGCGCCGCGTACGGCCCGTACCGGTCGTCGCCGCGCAGGTAGGCGACCGAGTAGACCTGTACCAGCAGCGCCACCACGCCGACCGCGACGGCCACCGCACTGGCCACCGGGTCGACCGAGACACCGACCCGCACCGTCACACCCACCAGGTCGGCCAGCGTGCTGCCGGCCGCCACGTTCTGCGTCGTGGCCAGCAGCACCGTCGCGGCGGCCAGTGCCACCGCGGTCGCGGCGATGCCCAAACCGGCCGCGGCCCGCCGCGCACCCGGTCGTACCAGCAGACCGGCCAACCCGGCCGCGCCGGGCGCCGCCGGCAGCAGGATCGCCAACACCGTCGGCGTCATCACCGCGCCTCCCCGGCGTCCGTGTCCGCCGCGGTGACGGCAGCGGTCTCCGGGTCGGCCGCGGTGCCCGCGGCGGGCGCCTTCGGGGCCGGGCCCGGGCCGGCCCGGCGGGTGTCCAGCAGGTCGGTGTCGACGCTGCCGCGGAGCCGGAAGAACCGCAGCACCACGGCGAGCCCGACGCCGACCTCGGCGGCGGCCAGCACGATCACGAACAGCGCGAACACCTGACCGGAACGCGGCACCCCGACCACGCTGGTGTCGGCCGTGACGAGGATCAGGTTGACCGCGTTGAGCATCAGCTCCAGCGACATCAGCAGCAGCACCGCGTTGCGCCGCACCAGCAGGCCGTAGCAGCCGACGCCGAACAGCAGCGCCGCGATCAGGTACGGGATCACCGGATGCATCAGCGACCCCGCCCGGCTCGCGGTGCCGCCGGCGGTCGGTCGCCGGTTCCGCCCGCCGCGGGCGGCCGGTCACCGCCGTGCGGCGTCCGCGCCGGGTCGCCGGCTCGCCGGGACAGCACGATCGCGCCGACCAGGGCAGCGAGCAGCAGCACGGACAGCACCTCGAACGGCAGCACCCACTGTCGGAACACGGCGCTGCCGATCCGCTCCGCGGTGCCCGGCGGCGGCTGCTCGACCCGGCTCCACCGGTACGCGTCGGCCAGCAGTGCGGCGAGCCCCAGGCCGGCGCCGCCGCCGACCAGCGCAGCCGGCAGCCGGGGCCGGTCGAGCTGCGTGCTGGGCCCGATCGGCGCCCTGGTCAGCATCACCGCGAACAGCAGCAGCACCACGACGGCACCGACGTAGAGCAGCACCTGGACCCAGGCGACGAGTTCGGCGGTGAGCACCAGGTAGCACCCGGCGACCCCGCCGAGCGCGACCACCAGCCACAGCCCGGCCCGGACCAGGTGCCGGCTGGTGACCACCAGCATGGCGGCGCCCAGCGTCACCACGCCGAGCGCCACCAGCAGTACGTCCGCGACCGTCACGGTTGCCATCCGCCCATGGTGATCCATCCTGCCGTGTCACCCCGCGTGGCGCGACAACCAGTCGACCCATGTCTGCACGGCAGGTAACATTCGACGGCTGTCGAACCGAGAGCGGGGAGGGCCGATGTCCACGTTCGTACTGGTGCCCGGAGCCTGGCACGGCGGCTGGTGCTGGGCGCCGGTGGCCGACCGGCTGCGGGCCGCCGGCCACCGGGTCCTCACCCCGACCCTGACCGGCCTGGACGGCGCCGAACCGCGGCCCGACGTCGGGCTCGGTACCCACGCCGACGACGTCGTCGCGCTGCTGGCCACCGAGGACCTCACCGAGGTGGTACTGGTCGGGCACAGCTACGCCGGCCTGGTCGTGCGGCAGGCGGCGGACCGGGTACCGGAGCGGGTGGCACGGCTGGTCCTGGTCGACGCCTGGGCGGGGCCGGACGGCGCCAGCATGGACAGCCTGGCGCCCGAACCGTTCCGCCGCTGGGTCGACCGGAACACCGCGAACGGGCTGATCGCGGTGCCGCCGCCGCGGATGGTCGGCATCGACGACCCGGACCAGGTCGCCTGGCTGACGCCGCGACTGGTACCGCAGCCGCGCCGGACGTTCGCCGAACCGACCGTGTTGACCGGCCGGGTCGAGGCGCTGCCCTGCCGGGCGATCGTCTGCGTGCCGGACAACGGGATGCCCTTCGGCACCTGGGCGCGCGAGTTCGGCTGGCCGGTGGACGAGATCGGCACCGGCCACGACGCGATGCTCACCGCGCCCGACGAGCTGACCGCGCTGCTGTCGACGTGACCGCCGGCCGGGCGGCGCGCGCCGGCCGGCCGGGTGTGCCGTCACCCGGAGCGCCCCTCGGCGGCCCCGGGGCTACCGGCCGGGTCAGCGCGGTGGGCGGGTGACGCGACCGCGGCCGCCCCGTTCGGCGGCGGTGACCTCCTTGGCCGGCTCGCCGTTCGGGTCGTGCGCGGGCGGCGCCGGTACCGTCGCCATCCACTCGCCGAGCCGGTCCGACTCGTGCATCATGTCGCGGATGTCGTACTCGGCGTACTCGAACTCGGGCGACCAGTAGAGCGCGTCGAACGGGCACACCTCGACGCAGATCCCGCAGTACATGCAGAGCGAGAAGTCGATCGCGAACCGGTCCAGCACGTTCTTCTGCCGGGCCCTGGCCGCACCCTCCACCTGCACCGTCTCCTTGTGCGAGTCGATGTAGATGCACCAGTCGGGGCACTCCCGCGCGCACAGCATGCACGAGGTGCAGTTCTCCGCGAGCAGCGCGATCACGCCCCGGGACCGGGGTGGCAGCTCCGGCTGCACGTCCGGGTACTGCTCGGTCACGGCCGGGCGCACCATCGTCTTGAGCGTGGTGGCCAGCCCCTTCGCGAGCCCCTTGCCCGGTACCGATCCCGCCATGCACCCATCCTGCCACCGCCGCGGCCCGCCGGCAGCACACCCGCCGCGCCGCGCCCGGCCGGCTGCCCCGCTGCGGCGGCCGGCTGGCCCGATGCCGGCGGGCCGCCGCACCGGGGCCACGGCCTAGGCTGGCCCGGTCAGGCCTCGTGGGGAAGGAAACACCGTGGAGTACGTACGACTGGGCGGCAGCGGGCTGAAGGTGTCCCGGCTGTGCCTGGGCATGATGAGCTACGGCGATCCGGTCAACTGGCGCGAGTGGGTGCTGCCGGAGGCCGACGCCGCTCCGTTCGTCCGCCGCGCCACCGAAGCCGGGATCACCTTCTACGACACCGCCGACGTGTACTCGGTCGGGGTCAGCGAGGAGATCACCGGCCGGCTGCTGCGCCGCTTCTTCCAGCACCGCGAGGACTACGTGCTCGCCACCAAGGTGTGCAACCCGATGGGCGACGGGCCGTACGACCGGGGGCTGTCCCGCAAGCACATCATGGACTCGGTCGACGCCTCGCTGCGCCGGCTGGGCACCGACTACATCGACCTGTACCAGATCCACCGGTTCGATGCGGAGACGCCGATCGAGGAGACGATGGCGGCGCTGCACGACATCGTGCGCGCCGGCAAGGCCCGGTACATCGGGGCGTCCTCGATGTGGGCGTGGCAGTTCGCGAAGGCGCAGTACGCCGCGGACGCGCACGGCTGGACCCGGTTCGTGTCCATGCAGAACCACTACAACCTGGTCTACCGCGAGGAGGAACGGGAGATGATCCCGTTCTGCGCCGACCAGGGTGTCGGGATCCTGCCGTGGTCGCCGCTGGCCCGCGGCTTCCTCGCCGGCAACCGCGGCCGGGACGGGCAGCACACCGTCCGGGCCCGCACCGACCCGGGCAATCTGCGGTTCTACGACTACGACGAGACCGACTTCGCCGTCGCCGACCGGGTGGCGGACGTCGCCGACGCGCACGGCGTACCCGCGGCGCAGGTGGCGCTGGCGTGGCTGCTGCACCAGCCGGCCGTCACCTCGCCGATCGTCGGCGCCACCAAGCCGCACCACCTGGACGACGCGATCGCCGCCACCGAGCTGGCGCTGTCGGCCGACGAACTCGCCGCGCTGGCCGAGCCGTACCGGCCCAAGCCGATCTCCGGCCACTCCTGACCCGTACCGGTGGGAGGCGCGGCACGCCTCCCACCGGTTGCGGTCAGCCCAGGTCGGACGCGCGCACCGCGATCGCCCCGGTCCGGGTCACCACGGTGAGCGTCGCGATGCCGGCGAGGTTCTTGCCGGTGACACCGGCCGAACGCAGCGTGTCGGCCACCGCGTCGCCGGCCAGCCGGCAGAGCGGGCTGCGCGGCGTCGCCACCAGGACCAGTTCCGGGCGGAACCCTTCGGGCGTGTCGACGCTGCGGGACCGCTTCGCCGCGGCCAGCAGCTGGCTGCGCAGCCCCCGTACCGAGTCGGCGTTCAGCGGCACCGTGGTGACGACCCGCCGCTTCGTCAGGTCGTACAGCTCACCGGTGTGGTGCGTGCCGGCCGGGTCGGTGTAGCCGCCGACGGCGACCTTGTCGCCGTGCGCCCGGTGCCGGCGCCACGCCTCCTGATAGAGCGGCCGGTTCGACATCTCGAAGATGCCCGCGCCGGCCTTCGGATCGACCGACAGCGCACCGGCCCGCAGCATCGGCTCGGCGAGCCCCAAAGCCCCGGAGGCCGCGAGGTTCGACACCGCCTGCCAGGCAGTCTCGCCCGACCAGCCCTGCCCGACCAGCGAATCCAGCGCGCCGAAGAACTCGCCCGGCCCGGTCGTCGACAGCTGGTACCCGGTGACCGTGTCGTCGTTGACCGCGCCGGTTCCGAACACGTGCAGCACGGTCCGTAGGTCGTCGCCCTGCCAGCCTGGGGACAGCGGGACCAGCCGGAACCAGTACGACGAGTGGTGCGCCGAGGCCCACTTCCGCCAGCTCGCCGACCTCGTGGTGCACCAGACCCGCGCCGATCCGTTCGCATCCAGCTTCGGCAGCTTCGCCTGGCAGGTGCCGACGATGTGCTTGCCGGCCGAGTCGCTGCTGAACAGACCGATCGCGTGGCCGGGCCGGCTGGTGTCACCGCCGTCGACAGCGATCGTCGCTGACTCGGCGCAGGACACCTCGGTGCAGGCACCCTGCTTCAGGCTGGTCGGATCGGCCAGGTAGTGCGCCGGCGGGATCGGCGCGTCGCCGACCGCGTGCTGCCGCCGGGCGTAGTCGGCCGCGAAGCGCTTCCTGGCCACCACGGAGACCTCGGCGGTCAGTTCGCCCTTGACGCTGAGCCCGAACGTCGTCCCGGTGAACCCGGCGAGCCGGTACGGGGCGTCCGCCGTGACGTAGGCGACCGCGCCGCCGGGCAGCCGGTACGGGGTGACCGCGGTACGGCCGAGCCGGGTCGGGAAGCCGTCGGCCGGCACCGCGGCGTGCTTGCCGGTGCCGTTCGGCAGCAGCCCCTCCTGCAACCGGTTGGCCACGTTGCGCGGGGTCAGCTCGGAGAATGCCACCTTCAGCGTCCCCGGCTCCAGCTCCAGCCACTTGCCCACCCCGTACTCGGCCTGGTCCGGATGGATGGCCAGCAGGTACGGGCGATCGGCCCGTAGCCGGACCAGCCGCGGACCGACGAGGAAGTCCCCCTTGCCGCCGCCGATCGAGGCGGTTCCCACCGTGGTGGTGTCGGCACCGACCGTGGCGTCGAACGTCTCGACCGAACCGTCGTCCATCTCCCACAGGCTGCCGGCGAGGCGCAGCGCCGGCGCGGAGGCGAGCGCGGCGGTCGCGGTGAGCACCCGCTCGGTCGGCGGCGGCGCGGTCAGCTTGCGGTACAGCGGGATGCCGACCGCGGTACCGAGCACCGCCAGCGCGACGACGGCCGCCGCCGCGGCGAGCAGCGGCCACCGGCGCCGCCGCCGCACCACGACGGGAACCGCCGGCGGCGGCGCGGTGACGGCACCGTCCGGCCCGGACCCGGCCGCCTCCTGGCCCGACGTGGGTGCGGGTTCGGGTCGCTGGTCCGAAGCCGGCGCGCCGGACTCCGCGGACTGCTCCGAGGTCGGCGCGGCGGCTTCCGAAGCTGGCGCGCCGGACTCCGGGGACTGCTCCGAGGTCGGCGCGGCGGCTTCCGGTCGCCGGTCCGAAGCCGGCGCGCCGGGCTCCAGGGGCTGGTCCGGGTTCGACGGTGCAATGTCGTCGGGTTGTTGTGCGGGCACGTCGGATCCCTACTTGTGCAGTTGGTTCGGAGTGAGGGTGGCCGTACCGAAACCGGTGACGACCCGGATCCGGCGGATGCCGTGCAGCATCGCCGGGGTCAGCCCGGCCGCGCGCAGCCCGGCGGCGACGTCCTTGGCCGACGACCAGTACAGCGCGCTGCGCGGGCTGGCCGTGATCCGCAGCTGCCGCCCGAACCCGTCCGGCACGGCACCCTTGCGGGCCCGGTCGGCGGCGTGCTCGATGTCGGTGCGGGTCCGGCTCGTCGTGGCGACCTGCCCGGTGGTGACGGTGGCCTTCGCGGAGACGTCGATCAGGTCGGCCTTGACGATCGTCCCGTCCGGGTCCGTCCAGGATCCGAGGGCCAGCTTCCGCGACCCGGCCGCCGCACGCTCCTTCGCGGCGATCGCCGCCGGCAACTGGGCGGTACCGAACCAGTCGGGGAAGGTGTCCGGGTCGAGCGCGACCCGGTCCGCCATGACCAGCGGCTGCAGGACGCCCAACGCGCCGGCGTCGCTGATCGACATGGCGGCGGACACCGCCGCGGAGCCCTTCCAGCCGCCGACCGCGATCAGGTGATCGGCCATCCCCAGCAGGTCCTCGGACTGCGTCAGCGGCGACCCGTCGCTGTACATGTTCTCGACGCTGATTCCGGAGGTCAGCAGCGTGACCGCCTGGGTGGGGTGGTCGCCCGCCAGGCCCGGGTCGAACACCACGAGCCAGAACCAGTAGTGGCTGCCGTTGTGCGCGCCCATCACCCACCTGGTCCAGGCCGACGAGGTGGTGGTGCACGACGTGCGGCCGGAGTGGCCCGGCTTGATCGACGGCAGCTTCGCCACGCAGGTACCGATGATGTGCTTGCCGTTCTCGTCGCTGGTGAACACGCCGATCGCGTGGCCGGTCTTACCGGTACTCCCGGAGTCCGCCGTGACCAGCGCCGAGAGCGTGCACGAGTACGGGTCGCACTCGCCGACCTTGTCGTTGTGGTAGCTGGCGTCGTAGTGCGCCGGTTCCTTCGGATCGGCGTCGCCCAGGCCACCCGCGTACTTGTTCGCGGCCTTGCCGAAGGCCCCCTTGGTCAGGGTGGCCACGGTGAGGTCGAGGTAACCGCCGTCCACCATGCCGGGGCCACGGTCGATGCCAACCAGCCGGTACGGGGTGTCCGCGGTCACGAAGACCACCGAGCCGTTCGGCAGCCGGTACGGCGAGACCGCGGTGCCGCCGAGCGTCTGCGGGTACCGGGCGCCGGCCGGCACCGCGTGTGTCTCCGGATCGGCGATCGCGCGCAACCCCTTCCCGAGGTACTTCGCCAGCGCGGCCGGGGTGAGCTTGGTCGGATCGACGCTCAGCCCGGAGGTCTGGGTCGACCAGTGGTCGGCCAGGTAGAGCGCGGTGGTGGAGTCCACCGTGCGCCACCAGGAGCGGTCGCCGCGCAGGTAGGTGATGCCGTGCTGGACCAGCACGTCGGCGCTGCCGGCGGCGTCCTGGGCCTTGCCGTAGGCCCGCTTGCCGTCCAGCGACAGGGCAAGCCGCTGGGTGGCACCCTCCGGGGTGATCGACTCGCCGGTCAGCCGGATCGCCGGTGCGTGCCGCAGCGCGAGGAGTGCGGCCTGCACCTGCTCGGTCGGGGTGGCCCGGGTGAGCCGCTGGTACAGCGGGACACCGACCGCGCCGAGCACCAGCAGCAGCGCGACCGCCCCGGCCACCCAGGGCCAGCGCCGGCGGCGCCGCGGCGCCGGCGGAACCGGGAGGTACCCGGGCGGCAACGTCGCGGTCTGCGGGTCCCCCGGCAGCCCGATCATGATCCCCGGCGGCGGCTCCGTCGCACCCGGTACCGGCATGCCGGCCGGGGTCTCCGGCCCGCCCGGCAGCGCCGACGCGGACGGCACGAACGGTCCCGCCGCCCCGGCCGGGACCGGCGGCCCGTACGTCGGCCCAGCCGGCGCAGCCGGCCCAGCCGGCCCAGCCGGCCCAGCCAGGGAGGCTGGCGCGGCCGGCGGCACCGCACCGCCCGACGGCGGCACCGCACCGTCCGACGGCGAGACCGGGGCGCCCGGCGGCGGGACCGGGGCGCCCGGCGGCGCGGGCGGCCCGGCCGGTACGGATGGCGCTCCGGTGCCCGGCGCGGGCGGCGTGGGCGATGCGTCCGCAGCCGGCGTCTTCGCGGCGGCCGGAGCATCCCCGCCGGCCGGGGCATCCGGCACCGCCGGGGCATCCGGCGCGCCCGCCGCGTCCGCCGCACTCACAGCGTCCGCCGCACTCGCTGCGTCCGCCGCACTCACAGCGTCCGGAGCAGTCGCAGCGTCCAGAGCGGGCGAGCCATCGGCCTCGGCCGGCGCAGCGGAAGCGTCCCCGGCGGCGGGGGTATCCGGGGCCGCCGGGTCGTCCGGGGCGGGCGAGCCAACGGATGCGCCCGCGGCGGCTCGGGCGTCCGGAGCGGGCGCGGCATGCGGTGCGGGCGGGGCGTCGGGGGCGACCGACGAGGCCGGGGCGGGCGACGGGGCCGGAGCGGGCGACGCGTTCGGTGCGGGCGACGGGGCCGGAGCGGGCGACGCGTTCGGAGCGGGGATCGGATCGTGGGCAGGCTGGTCTACCGCGTCCGTGTCGGGATGCGGACGCTCGGGATCGGTCAAGGTGGGGATCTCCTGGATAGTTCGGGAACGGCGCGATTGCGCAGGTTAGCCAGGTCGAAACCGCCCAGGTACCGGCCGTACGGCCGATGACAGAGGCATCCGATCACGCCGTGATCGGGACATAACGACCCGGTCCGTGTCCCGGCGCGCAGCCCTACAGCTATGTGCAATTTGCGGACGTCAAGTTTCACAAGGCCGTACTGGGGTGTTACGGTCTCTGCACTCCCGGTCCGGCGACCGGGACCGTCCTGCGGGGGGTGCAGGAAGGGCCGCGACCAACACGGTCGCGGCCCTTTGCCGGTCGTGCACCGGCCAGCTCGTCGCGGCGGGTCAGCCCAGCGCCGCCGCGGACACGCTGCCGGTCCCCGCGCCGGTCACCAGTTCGACCCGGGCGATGTCTCGCACCGTCGTCCCGTGCACCCCCGCCGCGCGCAGCGTCGACGCGAGCGCCCGAGGATCGACGTGGTACAGCGCGCTGCCCGGCGCCACCACGATGCGCAGGCCGCGACGGAACCCGTCCGGCATCCGCTGCGCCCGGGCCCGCTTCGCGGCGGCCGCGACCGCCTTCCGCACACCGGCCGAAGACCTGTCGTCGAGCATCGCCGTCGTGACGACCCTCCGCCCGGACACGTCGAACACGTCACCGCGCTGCCGGGTACCGTCCGGATCGGTCCACGAGTCCACCGCGACCTTGCCCGCTCCGCTCGCCGCCAACCGGGCCGCCTCCCGGTACCGGTCCGGGTGCGCCGCGGCGGCGGTCGGCACGGCCAGCCGCCCCTTCTTCACCAGCGGTGGCACCAGCCCGAGCAGACCCTGCCCGGCGACCTCGTCGACCAGCGCCAGCGCCCGGTGCACCGACAGCTCCCGCTCGGTCACCAACCAGTCCGCGAACGCCAGTTCCTCGGCCGACTTGCCGACCGACTCCAGCACGATCCAGTCCATCGGCTGCAACGTGGCGCTGTTGAGGTCCAGTACCGCCTGGGTCTGGTCGCCGTCGTAGCCGGGTGACAGGGCGATCGACCGGAACCAGACGGAGCCGCCGTCGTGCGTCGCGGTGTACCGGTGCCAGGCGGCCCCACGGGTCGTGCACCAGACCCGCGCCGAACCGCCCGGCTTCAGGTGCGGCCGCTTCGCGACGCAGGTACCGACCGGAGTCTTGCCAGCGCGGTCGGCGAAGAAGACGCCGACCAGGTGGCCGGGTGCGCTGGTGTCCCCGTCGTCCGCCCGCACCAGCGACGACGCCGAGCACGAGTCGGGCGCGCAATGCCCGAACCTGCCCTCGGCCGGGTCGGTCGAGTAGGTCGCGGGCTCGGCGGGCGTGGCGTCGTCGTCGAAGCTGCGTCGGCCCTTCGCCATGGCAGCCCGCAGCCGGGACCGGTCGGCCGGTGCCACCGAGAGCGCGAGATGTCCGCCCGACTCGGCGAGACCGGGCGGCTCGTCGACCGCCACGACCCGGTACGGCCGGTGGCTCGTCAGGTAGGCGACCGCACCGTGCGGCAGCCGGTAGGCGTGCACCCCGACACCACCGATCCTGGTCGGGTACGCGGCGCCCGCGTCGACGGCGGCGTGCTTCGGGTCGCCCCGGCGCAGCCCGGAACGCAGGAAGCCGGCGATGCCGGCCGGGGTGAGCCGGCTCAGGTCGAGCGGCATCGTCTCGCCGGCGGCGATCCAGTGATCGGTCTGGTACCCGGCGTCGGACGGCGCGTTGGCGAGCAGCCAGCCGTGGTCGGCGCGCAGGTAGGTGTTGCCGTCCGCCGAGTACACCAGCGCGGTGCCGCCGGGACCGCGCAGCCGCCCGTACGTCTCCCCCTTGGTGCCCACGGTCATCTCCACCCGCTGCACCGGTCGGTCCTTCGTGCTCAACCCGCCCGCCAGCGACACCGCCGGGGCGGACCGCAGCGCCGCCGCGGCCGCGAGTACCCGGTCGGTCGGCGGCGCGAAGACCTCGCGGTAGAGCGGCGCGCCGACGACCACGCCGAGGAAGGCCAGCACGACGACGGCCGCGACCGCCGCGACCCACGGCCACCGGCGGCGGCGCCGGACCGGTACGGCCGGCTCCTCGGCGTCCGCCGAGACCAGCACCGTGGGGCCGTCGGCATCCCCGCGGTCCGCCGCGGGAAGACCGTCGGTAGCCCACCGAGCCGGCGCCGGCGGGTCGGCGGCGTCTCCCGCATCCTGATCGGCCGGGCCGGGAGACGCCGTGGCCGGGCGGTCCACAGGGGACGGTGGTGCGGGCTGACGCTGCTGTGCCGCCACGGATTCCTGCGGAGCATCGGGTTCTCGATCGGTCAAGGTGGGGATCCTCTGATCGGGCCGGGCAGTGCGCGAATCGGCATGCTAGCCGGGCGACGATCAACAGAACACCGGCCGTAAGGCCGAGGGCGGCCGGGCACCGGCGCCGCCACGGCGCGAACCGGCGCGACGGCGGGGCGGACGCTCCTATGGGTTGTCAAGGGGTGGCGGTGGGGTTGCCTGATTCGAGGAGTCGGTAGAGGTCTCGGGCGATGTAGCGTTTGAGGCAGCGTTTGATCTCTCGGTTGGTTTTGCCTTCGCGGGTGCGGCGGGCGGCGTAGGTGCGGGTGGCTTGGTCGTAGCGGATGCGGGATAGCACGATGGTGTGCAGAGCGCGGTTGAGTTGTCGGTCGCCGTGGCGGTTGAGTCGGTAGCGGTTGGTGGTTTGGCCGCTGTTGGCGGGGATGGGTGCGGCTCCGGCGAGCATGGCGAAGGCTGCCTCGGAATGGATCCGGCCGGGGTGGGACCAGGCGCAGAGCACGGTTGCGGCCACGATCGGTCCGATGCCTTTGCGTTGGAGTAGGTCGGGGCGCCAGGACCGCACGATGGCGTGGATGGCTTTCTGGTGTTGGGCGGCTTCTGCGGCCGCGGCGTGGGCCCGGCGGGCCAGGCAGCGCAGCACGGTGACGGTGGTGGTGGTTTCTGCGTCCCAGGATGGGTGAACGCGCAGGTGTGAGGCGGTGGTGAGCATGGCGGGCAGTTTCTGACCACGAAAACGGGTACGGATCTGTTCCGGGGCCGCGACCACCAGGCTGAACACCTGTCGCTGCGCATCGGTCGCGGCGTGGATCGCGGATCTACGGGCGGCCAGCAGTACCGACAAGGCTTGCCGGTCGCCGCCGCTGCGGGGGGTGCCTAGCCTGGTGCGGGACAGGGCTTCGCGGGCGGCGCGGATGGCGTCCAGCGGGTCGGACTTCGCGCCGTTACGCCGCTTGGTTCGTTCGGGGCGGTCGAGTTCGATGACCAGTTCGGCGTGGTGTTGCAGGTACCGGGTCGCACCGGCGCCGTGGCCGCCGGTGCCTTCGATTGCCCAGGCTCGTAGTGTTGCGTGCTGGTCGGCGAACTCCACCAGCTGGGCATAGCCGTCCGCGGTGGCCTCCACGGTGATCTGGCCGACCACCCCGCCGGTGCCGGCATCGACCACGGCCGCGGAATGGGTGTGCACATGAGTGTCGACACCTACCACGACATCGACCATCTCTCGAAGATCAGTCACACTGGTCATGCGTTCTCTCCTTGCCTGGAGCGGATGCGGTGTCCGGTCCGGTGCGGAGATCGGGCAGGACTGTGATGAGACACGCCGCGCGCCGTGAACGCTCGGCGGTCAAGCTCCTGATCAGGCCACCTACTCCGACTGGGCCGGGGGCCGACAACCGCGAACGGACAAGTCCACGCAAAGGCACGAAGCCAGTCAGGCGAAGGGTCACGCCCGCAGCTGCCGACCCACAGCCCAGCACCATCAGGCTGCGAAGAAAAGCCTCACAGTCAGGCGAGGGCGAGCCGAACGCCGACGGTCAGCACCAGCTGGGCCAGCGCGACCGGCACCAGCACCAGCCAGCAGAACCGCTGCAACTGGTCGGCCCGCAGCCGCGGGAACGTGACCCGCACCCAGATGATCACGAACGCCACGATCAGCACCTTGACCAGCGTCCACAGCCAGCCCAGCTGCGCGTCGAACGGGCCGCGCCAGCCGCCCAGGAACAGCACCGTGGTCAGCGCCGCCACCACCACGATCCCGACGTACTCGGCGAGCAGGAACAACGCGAACCGCAGCCCGGTGTACTCGGTCAGGTACCCGAAGACCAGCTCCGAGTCGGCGATCGGCATGTCGAACGGCGGCCGGCGCAGCTCGGCGATCCCCGCGGTGAGGAACACCAGCATCGCCGGCAGCTGCCAGGCCAGCCACCACGGCCGCCACGCCTCGACGATCCCGCCCAGCGACAGGGTGCCCGCCGCCATCGCGACACTCGCCGCGGCCAGCACGAACGGCAGCTCGTACGCGAGCAGTTGGGCCGCCGCCCGCAACCCGCCGAGCAGGCTGTACTTGTTGGCGCTGGACCAGGCCGCCATCAGCACCGCGACGACGCCGACCCCGACCACCGCGAGCACCAGGAACAGCCCGATGTCGAGCGCCTGGCCGACCAGCCCCGGCCCGAGTGGCAACACCAGCACGACCACCAGGTACGGCAGCAGCGCGACGATCGGCGCCGCCCGGAACACCGGGCGGTCGGCCGCGGCGGGTACCACCTCTTCCTTCTGCACGAACTTGACGCCGTCGGCGACGAGCTGGGCCCAACCGTGGAAACCGCCGGCGTACATCGGACCGAGCCGGCCCTGCATGTGCGCCATCACCTTGTGCTCGATCTGCCCGACGACCAGCGGCAACACCAGGAACGCGACGACCACGCCGGCGAGGCGCAGCACCAGCTCGGCCCACAGCGGCATCTACTCGCCCTCCCCGCTCGGCGGCTCCGCCGCACCGGAAGCTCCCGGCCGCGCCGCCCCGAGGCTCCCGGGGGCAGCGTGCCGGTCGAATCGGGCTCGGTGCCGGGACGGGGGCCGGCCACTCGTCGGGCGCCGGTACGCCGGGCGGCCGCATCGGCGCGCGCTTGCCGTGCTCACCGCCCGGTTCCTTGGCACCCGGCCACGCCTTCACCACGCGCGCGGCCAGGACGAAGTCCTTGCGCAACGGGTGGCCCTCGAACCCGTCCGGCAGCAGCAGCGGCGCGAGGTCCGGGTTGCCGGCGAAGCCGACACCGAACATCTCGTGCGTCTCCCGCTCGTGCCAGCCGGCACCCGGGTACACGTCGACGACGCTGGCCAGCACCGGAGCGTCGGCCGGCACCAGGGTGCGCAGCAGCAGCCCGCGCCGGCCGGCGACCGACCAGACGTGCGCGACGACGCGGAACCCGTCGGCGCCCTCGTCGACCGCGGACAGCCAGTCGAAGAAGTCGTAGCCGAGTTCGTCCCGGGCGGTGGACAGGGCCGCCACCCAGCGGTCCGCCGGGACGTCCACGGTCGGCCGGGCCCACTCGCCGCCGCCGGAGTCGGTACCGACCGCGTCGGCGCCGAACCGGCCGGCCAGCATCGCACCGGTCTCGGCCCCTTCACCACCCATGCCCGGATCGTAGTGCGCCGCACACCTGGCCCGCCGAGCCCGCCACCGCCGAACGCAACGTCGGACGAGGCGCCGGCCCGGCGCCGGTGCCCGGGACGGCGCAGCCGGGTCAGCGCGGGCAGGTCAGCGCGGGCGGACCGGGGCCGCGGTCAGCGCCGTGGCGCCGGTGCCACCGGCGCGGAGGGCGGCAGCACCCAGCGGGTCGTCCCGTCGGACCCCGCCGAGACCGGCCTGCTCCCGGGCGATCTTGTCCTGCAGCCGCAGGATGCCGTGCAGCAGCGCCTCGGGCCGCGGCGGGCAGCCCGGCACGTACACGTCGACGGGGATGATCTGGTCGACGCCCTTGGTGACCGAGTAGGAGTCCCAGTACGGCCCGCCGGAGTTGCTGCAGGCGCCGAACGAGATGACGTACTTCGGTTCGGCCATCTGGTCGTACAGCCGCTTGATCGCCGGCGCCATCTTGTCGGTGACGGTGCCGGAGACGACCATCAGATCGGCCTGCCGCGGGCCGTGCGCGAACGGGATGACGCCGAGCCGGATGAAGTCGTGCCGGCCCATCGACGCGGCGATGAACTCGATCGCGCAGCAGGCGAGGCCGAAGTTGAAGACCCAGAGCGAGTAGCGCCGGCCCCAGTTGAGCACGAACCGGATCGGCGCACCGAGCACCGCGGGCAGCCCGCCGCGCTCTCGCGGCCGCGGCTCCGGCAACGCGACAGGTCCGGTCATCGCGGGCACCCCCTCAGCACCAGTCTCGCAAGCCGGCGCCGGCACGCCCGGCCCGGTGGGCCGGCACCGCCGCGCCCGGCCGGCCGCCGGCGCACCGGGTCAGGTCCATCGCAGCACGCCCTTGCGCGCCGCGTACAGCAGGCCGAGCAGCAGGACCGCGACGAACACCGCCATCTCGATCAGCGTGTTGCGCCCGAACCCGGGCCGGGCGAACACCACCGCCCAGGGGAACAGGAAAACGCTCTCCACCGCGAACAGCACGTAGAGGTAGGCGTAGACGTAGTAGCGGATCTCGGCCTGCGCCCAGTTGCCGCCGACCGGATCGACGCCCGACTCGTACGTGGCGAGTTTGCCCGGGTTCGGCCGGTGTGGCCGCAGCGTCCGGTTCACCACGAACGCCGCGCCGAACAGCACCACCGCGAGCAGCAGCACGATCCCGAGCGTCAGGTACGAGCCGAGATAGCCAGACACGCCACAGAGGGTACGGGCAGATCACCGTTTCGGGCGACTCCGCGCCGGGTTCGGTGGCCGGCGAGTGGCACCATGGGGCCGTGCTGACGGCCCCGTTCCCCGCTCTTGCGGCCCCCGCCGACCCGGCGTGGGTCGGCACCAGCACGTGGCCCGCCCCAGCACCACTCGCGCCCCGGCCGCCCAGGAGCAGTCCCGCCGCGCACCGGAGCTGATGATGACCACAAGGCCAGACGACACGGGGATGCCCGGCAAGGTCCCGGCCACCGACGACGGTCCACGGTTCGAGAACCCGGACCGCGACCGCACCGGCGAGCCCGGTGGGATGGACGACGAGCGGCACCGCCGGGTGCGCCGCCGGCAGATGATCGGCGCGATCCTGGCGATCCTAGCAATCATCGTTTTTGCCCTCATCCAGGGGTTTCTGGGCGCTCCGAGCAAGATCCCCGGCACGCACTGACCCTCGCCGCCCGCGATCAGTCGTCCCGGACGATTCGCCCCCGGTGCGCACCCAGCTGGCCAGCCCGCCGTCGATGCGCCGGATCGACCACCCGGCGCCGGTTCGAGCGGGCCGGTTCGAGCGGGCCGGTTCGAGCGGGCCGGTTCAGTGGATGGTGACCCCGACCTGGTGCCAGCCGGTGGCGCCGTTCGGCGCCTCGCCGAGCACGTCGGCGGTCTGCCGGTAGCCGGACCGGTCGGTGGCGCGGACCCGCAGCACGTGCCGGCCCGGCGACGCGTCCCACCCGTACACCCACTGCCGCCAGGTGTCCGCGGTCGGTTCGGCGCCGAGCGTCGCGTCGTGCCAGCCGCCGTCGTCGACCTGCACCTCGACCCGGGCGATGCCGGTGTGCTGGGCCCAGGCGACGCCGGCCACCTGCACCCGGCCGGCCGACCTGCTCGTACCGTCGCGCGGGGTGTCGATGCGCGACTCGGTCTTGACCGGTGCGCGGGCGGAGTAGCCGCGCGGCACCCAGTAGGCGTCGTAGTCGGCGAACGTGGTCAGCTCCAGGTCGACCAGCCACTTGCAGGCCGACACGTACCCGTACAGGCCGGGCACCACCATCCGCACCGGGAACCCGTGCTTGACCGGCAGCGGCTCGCCGTTCATCGCGACCGCGAGCAGCGCGTCCCGGCCGTCCAGCACCGTGGCGGTCGGGGTACCGATCGTCATGCCGTCCACCGAGCGGCTCACCACCTGGTCGGCGCCGTCGTCGACGCCCGCCTCCCGCAGCAGGTCGGCGAGCCGGACACCGACCCAGCGGGCGTTGCCGATGTACCCGCCGCCGACCGGGTTGGACACGCAGCACAGCGTGATGTCCCGCTCGATGAGTGGCCTCTCCAGCAGCTGCCGGTACGTCAGGGTCAGCGGATGCGCCACCCGGCCGTGGATGCGCAGCCGCCAGTCCTCCGCGGTCAGCTGCGGGATCGTCAGCGCGGTGTCGATCCGGTAGAACGTCGCGTTGCTGGTACGCCAGCGCGCCAGCCCCGGCACGTCCAGCTCGGCGCCGGCCGGTACCGGCGGGGCCGGGCTCGCCGGCCGCGGGATCGTGACGTCCGCCCGGGACCGGGCCGCCGCGAACCGGCTGTGCTGCAACGCACGTCCGACGTAGCCCAGGCCGGCCGCCGCGGCCACCGACCCGCCGGCGAGCCACAGGAACCGGCGCCGCTCGTACCCGGCCGGGCTCATCGGCGCCGGTGGCCGGAGCAGGAGCAGCAGCACCCCGACGCCGACCGCGCCGGCCAGCACCGACGGCAACGGATCCAGCATCCCGGCATCCGGCCTGGTCATCGCGGCGACGACGCCGAGCGCGCCGAACCCGGCGACGCACAGTGCGCCGACCCGGCGGTACCGGCCGGCGAGCACGCCGACACCGGCCGCGGCCAGCGCGAGTACCAGGTAGATGCCGACCAGCAGCGCGGTCTTGTCGCTGGTGCCGAAGGTGCCGATCGCGAAGTCCTTCACCGCGGCCGGGGTGAGCTGGATCGCGGCGGCACCGATCGCGGCGACCGGCGCCGACTCGGGGCGGACGAATGCGGCCGCGAGTTCGGCGACGCCGACCGCCGCCGCCGCGGCGGCGATCCCGGCGCCGGCCCCCCGGACGTACCGATGCGTCATGCCTCCAGCATTGCCCCGTCCGCGCCGGCCGGACGGCCCGAGAAGATGACGATTCGCTGACGTACCGCCCCGTCGCACCGGGGTTAGTGGGATATCCAGTACGTGACCACCGCGATAGGACACCCTTACCGCTCCGACGTAGCATCAGCGGTAGAGGCGCCGTGAGGGTCTCAGGAAGAGGAACGGGCCGTCCTCCCACCGAAACGCGGATCCCCGGCCCGGCCGAGATGGAGGTAACCCGCCCGTGGCCAAGCAGGTCCGACAACTGGATCGGGTGGTCATCCGGTTCGCCGGCGACTCCGGCGACGGTATGCAGCTGACCGGGGACCGGTTCACCGCCGAGTCCGCGCAGCTGGGCAACGACCTCTCCACGTTGCCCAACTTCCCCGCCGAGATCCGCGCCCCCGCCGGCACCCTGCCCGGTGTGTCCAGCTTCCAGCTGCATTTCGCCGACTACGACATCCTCACCCCCGGCGACGCGCCGAACGTGCTGGTGGCGATGAACCCGGCCGCCCTCAAGGCGAACCTGCCGGACGTGCCGCGGGCGGCGGAGATCATCGTCAACACCGACGAGTTCACCAAGCGCAACCTGGCCAAGGTCGGCTACGACGTGAACCCGCTGGAGGACGGCACCCTCGACGCGTACGCGGTGCACGAGGTGCCGCTCACCTCGCTGACCGTGAAGGCGCTGGAGGCCTTCGACATCTCCAAGAAGGACGCCGAGCGGTCCAAGAACATGTTCGCGCTCGGCCTGCTGTCCTGGATGTACAACCGGTCGGTCGAGGGCACCGAGACGTTCCTGCGGAAGAAGTTCGCGGACCGGCCGGAGCTGGTCGAGGCGAACGTGACCGCGTTGAAGGCCGGCTGGAACTACGGCGAGACCACCGAGGACTTCGCGGTGCGGTACGAGGTGAAGCCGGCGAAGCTGCCGGCCGGCACCTACCGCAACATCACCGGCAACACCGCCCTGGCGTACGGCCTGATCGCCGCCAGCGTGCGGGCCGGCCTGCCGCTGTTCCTCGGCGCGTACCCGATCACGCCGGCCTCCGACGTGCTGCACGAGCTGAGCAAGCACAAGAAGTTCGGCGTGCTGACGTTCCAGGCCGAGGACGAGATCGCCGCCGTCGCCGCCGCGCTCGGCGCGTCGTACGGCGGGGCGCTGGGCGTCACCTCGACCTCCGGCCCCGGCGTCGCGCTCAAGGGCGAGACGATCGGCCTCGCTGTGATGCAGGAGCTGCCGCTGGTGATCTGCGACATCCAGCGCGCCGGCCCGTCCACCGGGATGCCGACCAAGACCGAGCAGGCCGACCTGAACATGGCGCTGTACGGTCGGCACGGCGAGTCGCCGGCCGCGGTGATCGCGGCGAGTTCCCCGTCCGACTGCTTCTACGCGGCGCTCGAAGCGGTCCGCATCGCGGTCACCTACCGGGTGCCGGTGCTGCTGCTGTCCGACGGCTACCTGGCGAACGGGTCGGAGCCGTGGCGGCTGCCGAAGGTGGCCGAGCTGCCGGAGATCACCGTCGACTTCGCCACCGCGCACAACCACGAGAACCCGGACGGCAGTACCGAGTTCTGGCCGTACCTGCGGGATCCCGAGACGCTCGCCCGACCGTGGGCGATCCCCGGTACACCCGGGCTGGAGCACCGCATCGGCGGCATCGAGAAGGCCGACGGCACCGGCAACATCTCGTACGACCCGGCCAACCACGACACGATGGTGCGGCTGCGGCAGGCGAAGGTCGACGCGATCGCCCGGGACATCCCGGACCTGGTCGCCGACGACCCGTCGGGTGAGGCCCGGGTGCTGGTGCTGGGCTGGGGCTCCACGTACGGGCCGATCGGCGCCGCGGTGCGCCGCATCCGGGACAACGGCCACCCCATCGCGCAGGCGCACCTGCGGCACCTGAACCCGTTGCCGGCGAACACCGAGGCGCTGCTGCGCAGCTACGACAAGGTCGTGGTGCCGGAGATGAACCTGGGCCAGCTGGCACAGCTGCTGCGGGCCAAGTTCCTGATCGACGTGATCGGCTACGACAAGGTGCGCGGGCTGCCGTTCACCGCGGGTGAGCTGGAGTCGGCGCTTGAGGAGATCGTGAAGAATGTCTGAGCCCGTGTCCCCGAACGGCCGCCGCGCCCTGGACCTGGTGCCCAAGGCCGAGGGCAAGCAGACCATGAAGCAGTTCAAGAGCGACCAGGAGGTGCGCTGGTGCCCGGGGTGCGGTGACTACGCGATCCTGGCCGCGTTCCAGAGCTTCCTGCCGACGCTCGGCATCAAGCAGGAGAACACCGTCGTCGTCTCCGGCATCGGCTGCTCGTCGCGCTTCCCGTACTACATGAACACCTACGGCATGCACTCCATCCACGGGCGCGCGCCGGCGATCGCGAGCGGCCTCGCGACCACCCGCCCGGACCTGTCGGTGTGGATGATCACCGGTGACGGCGACGCGCTGTCGATCGGCGGCAACCACCTGATCCACGCCCTGCGGCGCAACGTCAACATCAAGATCCTGCTGTTCAACAACCGGATCTACGGTCTGACCAAGGGCCAGTACTCGCCGACCTCGGAGCTGGGCAAGGTCACCAAGTCGACGCCGGCCGGCTCGGCCGACGCGCCGTTCAACCCGGTGTCGCTGGCGCTCGGCGCCGAGGCCTCGTTCGTCGCCCGCACGCTCGACTCCGACCGCAAGCACCTGACCTCGGTGCTGAGCGCGGCGGCCGAGCACAACGGCAGCGCGTTCATCGAGATCTACCAGAACTGCCCGATCTTCAACGACGACGCGTTCGAGGTGCTGAAGAACCCGGAGACCCGGGACGAGGCGGTGGTACGGGTCGAGCACGGCCAGCCGATCACGTTCGGCCCGGACGGCGTGCACTGCGTGGTGCGCCGCGGCTTCGGCCTGGCGGTGGCGAAGACCGCGGAGGTCGATCCGGCCGACATCGTGGTGCACGACGCGCACGAGCCGGACCCGTCGTACGCGTTCGCGCTGTCCCGGCTGCCCGGCGAGGACCTGCTGCACACCCCGATGGGCGTGCTGCGGGACGTGCCGCGCCCGTCGTACGACGAGATCGTGCGCGGCCAGCTGGACGCGGCCCGTACCGGCCGGAGCCTGGACGACGAGCTCGACTCGCTGCTGTACTCCGGCGACACCTGGGCCATCGTCTGACCCGACGGACCCGCGACGGGCCGGTCACCGCCACGGTGACCGGCCCGTTCCGTCTCCGCGCTCGCCACCGGCTCGCGCAACGGTGCCGGCCCGTTTTCGTGGCCGCTGCGCAGGCCATTCGTCGCCACGCACGAAGGCGGGCCATTCGTCGCCGCGGACCCGGCGGGTCAGCGGAGGGCGACGTTGGTGACGCCCCAGACGTCGGCGATCCGGCCGTCGGCGACCCGGACCCACTCGGTCAGGTAGCCGTCGTCACCGGCGGCGGTTTCGACGCCGGTGACGGTGGCACGCAACGCCATCCGATCGCCGTCGACCATCGCGTCCACCAGCTCGACGTGGAAGTCCGGGCACCGCTCGATCATCGCCGACCAGGCGCGTTTCACCTGGTCGGGCCCGGTGATACCGACCCCGCGGAAGTCCGCCGCGAAGATCTCGTCCACTGCCGCCAGGTCGTGCTGGTTCGCCGCCGCGTACATCCGGCGGGCCAGCGCGATCATCTCGTCCCGGTCCATGTCGTCCACCTCTCACCTACCGACCGTTCGGTAGGTCACCTACTGTGGACCACTTACCGAACGGTCGTCAAGTAGGCTCGGTGGCATGGCGGACGCGGCGCAGACCCGGCAGCGCATCCTCGACATCGCGCTGGAACTGTTCACCGAGCGCGGTTTCGCCGGCACCTCGGTGGCCGACCTCGCCGGCCGGCTCGGCACCAGCAAGGCCGCCCTCTACCACCACTTCCGGTCCAAGAACGAGATCCTCGCGGCGCTGCTCGAGGCGCCGACCCGGCGCTTCGACGAGCTGGTGGCGCAGGCATCCGAGCTGACCGACGAGCAGCTGCTGGGCCGGGTCGTCGACCTGACCGCCGAACTGTTCGCGGTCGCCGGCGTGCTCGACGGCGACCCGTCGGTACAGGCGGCGCAGCGTGCGCAGCTGCTCGACCGGTCCCGGGACATCAACCAGGCGCTCACCGCGGCGCTGGTCGCACCGCCGGGCGACGCGGACGCGCGGCTGCGGGCCCACGCCGCGTACGCCGCCGCCAAGCACGGCACCCTCGCCGCCGTCGCCGACCTCGGTACGACGGAGCTGCCCGCGACGAGCCGCACCGCCCTGGTGACCGCCGCCCTCCGCGCCCTGCACCCGGCCGGCTGAGCCGATCCGGCCGGCGCAGCTGCGGCGCGCGGCCGGTCAGGCCGGGGTCGAACGGGGAGCGCGGTCGAGCCGGCGGATCATCGTGCGCTCGTACCGGACGCCGTTGCGGCCTGGTTCGGGGTTCGGGGCGACGTCGTGGAAGCCGTTGCGCGCGTAGAGGTTACCGGCGTGCGCGTTGCCCTGGGTCACGTTGAGCCGCAGGGTGTGCGCGCCGGTCGCCGCGGCGGCCGCGGCGACCTCGTCGATCAACCGGTCACCGACTCCGTGGCCGCGGGCGGCGGGGCGGACGTACATCGAGATCAGTTCGGCGACGTCGGGATCGTCGGTCGGGACACCGGTGGCGATGCCCGCCGGCGCGCCGTCCAGCAGGACCAGCACGTTGTGGAAGCCGGGCCCGTCGAGCCGGTCGCGCCACCGCTGCTCGTCCGCATCGACCCAGTCGGCGTAGGTGGAGCCGTACGCGTACGGCGCCTCGCGCAGCGCGTCGAGCCGAACCTCCCGCCACAGCGCCCAGTCGTTCCCGGTCAGTACCCGTACGTCCAGCACCGGCTCATCGTGCCAACGCGGCGCCGCGCGGACAACCGAGATCACGAATGCACGAGGCCGCCCCGGTCCTGCTGGACCGGGGCGGCCTGGGTGGTCGGCATGGCGGTCGCCTCTCGGCGAGTGGCACAACGGGGCTCCAGCCACCCGAAGGTGCGGTATTCCGCGAAGGCAATAGGTGAGGCCCGGGGACTCGAATCACACCGACCGCTCATCACAACGGCCCGGCCCGGCCGATGATTCCGCGGCCCGGTATGACGGACGCCACAGGGTTGTCCGGCGGCACTGGGCGCGGCATGCGACGATCAGGACGTGCGCATACTGATCAGGATCATCATCAACGCCGTGGCGCTGTGGGTGTCGACGCTGCTGCCGGGCATCTCGCTGACCGGGTCGACCTGGCACAGGGTCGGCTCCCTGCTGGCCGTTGCGGTGATCTTCGGGATCATCAACGCGGTGCTCAAGCCCATCATCAAGGTGATCGGCTGCGGGCTGTACATCCTGACCCTCGGCCTGATCTCGCTCGTGGTCAACGCGCTGCTGTTCCTGCTCGCCGGCTACCTGTCGGACAAGCTGGGGCTCACCTTCCACGTCGCCGGCTTCTGGGCCGGATTCTGGGGCGCGCTGATCGTCGCCATCGTCAGCTTCCTGCTCAGCCTGCTCATCCCGGACCGCCTCGAAGGCAAGGACTGACCGCCCACCCGCCGCTGTTGATCATGGTGTCAGCTGGTCCGGCAAGCGATTTCCAGCGAGACAACACCATGATCAACGCGCCGGCCGCGGGCGGTCAGGACTGCGCGGCGCGCAGCGCGGCGGCCATGGCGGCGGAGTCGTGGTCCGCCGGCTCGCCCTCGATGATCAGGATGTCGCCGCCGACGTGATCCGCGCGCAGGTGCTTGATCTGCTGGTACGCCGGGGAGTCGTACCAGTCGCGGGCGTGCTGCGGAGTCGGGAAGCCGAGCAGGACCAGGTCCCCGGACCAGCCGCCCTCCTTCACCTCGACGGCGCCGCCGTGAATCAGGAACCGCCCGCCGTACGGATCCATCGTGCCCTGGATCCGTTCCATGTACTCGAAGACCTCGGGCTGCACCTTCCCCGGTGTGTTGAGCCGGGCCAGTACGTAGCCGGTCATGGTCGTCTCCCTTCGATCCGGGTACCCGCTCAGGAGGCCTTGACGAAGTCGAGGATGTCGGTGTTGACGGCGTCCGCGTGCGTCACGTACAGCCCGTGGCCGGCGGTCGGGTACTCGCGGTAGACGCAGCCCGGGATCGCCGCCGCGGTACGCCGGCCGGTGAAGTGCACCGGCGCCGAGGTGTCCGCCGCACCGTGCAGCACCAGTACCGGCACGTCGATGTCCGGCAGGGTGTCCTCGTGCGCCGCGTTCAGGCACTCCTCCTGGACCGCGAACGCCGCCATCGGCGCCACGTTCAGGCACTGCCGGACCGTGTCGTCGATCAGTGCCGGGGACACGTCGTTGAACAGGTGCGTCGCGAAGTACGCCTGTGCGCTCTTGGTCAGCCACTTCGGCCGGTCGGCGCGCAGCTCGGCCATGGTGAGCGCCACCGCCTCCGGCGGCACCCCGTCCGGGTTGGCCGCGCTGCGCTTCAGCGACGGCAGGCAGGCCGCGAGCAACACCGCGCGGGCGATCCGGCCCGAACCGTGCCGGGCCAGGTAGTGCGCCACCTCGACACCGCCGAACGAGTGGCCCACGATCGTCACGTCCCGCAGGTCCAGCGCGGTGAGCAGGGTGTGGATGTCGTCGCTGAGCGAGTCCAGGTCGTACCCGCCGGACGGGCGCTCGGACCGGGCATGGCCGCGGCGGTCCAGCATGACGCAGCGGTACCCCTCGGCGACGAACCGCGGGACCTGGTGCTCCCACATGTCGGCCGACAGCGCCCAGCCGGCGATGAACACCAGCGGCGCGCCCACGCCGTACTCCTCGTAGGCGAGGCGGGTGCCGTCGGTGGCGGTGACGAAAGGCATCTCGTACTCCTCGGTTCGGCCGGCTGCTCCGGCGCGGTGCGGTGCCCACCGGGCGGTGCGCCCGGCGCGGCGTTCGACCACCAGCCGGTGGTGCGGCGCGGTGACGGCCACCGGCCGGCGGGACCGGCGCGGTGTTCGGCCACCGGCCGGTGGTCCGGCGCGGTGCTGACCACCACGATGCCGGTACCGGCGCATGACGTCGATGACCTCCGAGGTCATGGCCGGCGCGATGACCTCTCGCCTACCGTGGCGGCCATGACCACCAACGTGCTGGACCGGCCCGCGCCGGTCGGTAGCCTGCTGCGCGAGTGGCGGCAGCGCCGGCGACTCAGCCAGCTGGAGCTGTCGCTCGCCGCCGACGTCTCGACCCGCCACCTGAGCTGCCTGGAGACCGGACGTTCCCGGCCGACCAGCCAGATGATCCTGAAACTCGCCGAACGGCTGGAGATACCGCTGCGGGAGCGCAACGCGCTGCTGCTCGCCGGCGGGTACGCACCCGCGTACCCGGAACACGACCTGGACTCGCCGGACCTCGGCTCGGTGTGCGCGGCGCTGCGGCAGGTGCTGGCGGGACACCGGCCGTACCCGGCGGTGGTCGTCGACCGGACCTGGACGCTGATCGACGCCAACCCGGCGATCGACATCTTCACCGACGGCGTCGCCGCGCACCTGCTGGAACCGCCGGTCAACGCGCTGCGCCTGACGCTGCACCCGGACGGGATGGCCCCCCGGATCGCGAACCTCGGCCAGTGGCGCGCCCACCTGCTCGGCCGGCTCCGGCACCAGGCCGAGACCACCGCGGACGTGGCCCTCGCCGAGCTGTACCGGGAACTCGCCGGCTACCCGTGCGCCGACCCGGAACCGGAGATCGACATGGCCGGGCCGGGCAGCGTCGTCGTACCGCTGCGCTACCGGTACCGCGGCGCCGAGCTGTCCTTCTTCTCCACCACCGCAGTGTTCGGCACCCCGCTGGACGTGACCGTCGCCGAACTCGCCATCGAGTCCTTCTACCCCGCCGACGACCGCACCGCAGCATTCCTCCACAACCCCTGACCGCTCCACCCGCCCGGCCCCCCGCCCGTGGATCATCGCGCCCTGCCCGGTTGATCACGGCGTTGCCCGGCACGGTCGATCATGGCGTTAGCTGGCACGGCAATCGCTTACCCAGCAGCTAAAACCATGATCAACTTCGCGGGCCGGTGCGCCAGGTAGCCTCGGTCGCGGCGCCGCCCGGTATCTCCAAGGCCGGGCGGTACCGCGGGGCGCGGCACGGGCTACCAACTCCATCGCCGCGCCCCGCTTCACCCCCGGCGCAACTCCGGCGACCGGCTTCGCCGGTGCCGGCGCGCGCTCACGGACGGCCTCGCGCTCACAGCCAGGCGAGGCGCAACGGACAGAGCATCGACCAGCGGTCCAACGCGGCCTCGGCGCTCGCGTGCCGCGCGGTGTCCAGCCGGCCGGCACGATCGGTCCGGTAGAGCAGTACGCGATCCGGCAACTGCACGCCCCACCACAGCACCGGGCCGGCGGGACGCGCCGCTGCCAGGAACTCCGCGTACTCGTCCTCTTCGGGATCGAACAGCAACGCGAACTGACGCGGCGCCGGCGGTGCCACCCGCAGCACCTCGGCGATCCGCTCCTCGACGGGCCGCTCAGCAGGTACGGCCTCCCCTTCTGTTGCGACGCATGGTTTTCCGGACGACATGACTGCCTCCAAGTTAGGTACGGCGGAGGCACGGCCCGGGCTACCAACTCCATCACCGCGTCCCCGTTGGCACGGACCGCTACGAACACTGCCGTCCGTGCTGGACAGCTTGACGCAGAGCTATGTCTAATGTCAATCTTGCGTCGTAATTTTCCTGTCGTCGTTTTGCGTCGCTCTCGCCCGGTTCGGAGGACCCGCATGGCCAAGCCGATCGGCCCCACGATTCCGCGCTGGCAGCTCGGTGAGCAGCTGCAACGACTGCGCATCGCCGCCGGCTACAGCCGGCAGCAGACTGCCCAACGGCTCCGCTGCTCGGTCAGCAAGATCGAGAAGGTGGAGGGCGGCCAGGTCCGCGCCAAGCTCGCCGAACTGGAGACGATGCTCGCCGAGTACGGCGTACCCGAGGACGAATGGCCACCCCTGCTCGAACTGCAGCGACTCGGCGCCACCCGCGGCTGGTGGTCCAAGTTCGGCCGACTTCCGTTGCCGTTCACCGAGTTCCTCGGTCTGGAGATGGCCGCCGAGACCATCCGCACCTTCGAACTCGCCGTAGTCCCCGGCCTCTTCCAAACCGAGCCCTACGCCCGCGCCCTCACCGAGTCCGACACCGTTGGGATGACCCCGGAATGGCTCGAACGCGAGGTCGGCCTGCGCATGGACCGGCAGAAGCAGATCCTCTCCGATGACCCGCCCCAGATCCTGCTGGTGCTCGACGAGGCAGCCCTACGCCGCCAGATCGGTGGCCCGAAGGTGATGCGCGACCAACTCGCCCACCTCGTCGACCTCGCCAAGACGGTCCACCTCCAGGTCGTCCCCTTCGAGCATGGTGGCTATCCGGGTATTGCCGGACGGTTCGTTGTCTTCGATTTCCCCGAAGACCTGCACAGCCCGGTGGTCTACGTCGAGAGCCAAGCGGGCAACCTGTACATGGAGAAGGGCATCGACATCCGTCGGTGTAGCCTGGCCTTCGATCATTTGCTGGGTGCCGCCCTCAGTCGACCCAAGTCGGTCGCCCTCATCAAAGACATCGCCCGGCACCTGGAGTGACTCGAAGGAGCCGCGATGACCCCGAATCCGAGCGCTACTCGCTGGCGCAAGAGCAGTCGCTCGAACACCGGAGGCAACTGCGTCGAGATCGCAGATTCCCCTGGCGTCATCGCGATCCGGGACTCGAAGAACCCGGCCGGACCAGTACTCACTGTCACCCACGACGCCTGGACCGCCTTCATGAGTGCGCTCAACCAGGAAACCCTCGCCTGAGCGTCCGGTCACTGCCGTATCAAACCGTCGGCCGCGCGTGGTTGTGTGGGTACGATACGTTGCCTTCCGGCTTGATCTGACGGGTTCGGGAGGTTCCCAGTGGGCGACGGCAAGTCCAGCGGCGCGCAGCAGGTCGACACATACAACCTGATCGACGCGGCGACCAAGGTGAAAGAGCTGGCCGGCAAGGAAGGCTTCGGCAAGGCCCTCTCGGCGTTCCAGGCCAGCATGCGGAACTACTCCGTCAAGACACTGGACAAGGTTGCGGCCGACCAGAGCAGCAAGTCGAAGGACTTCCAGTCCGTCGGCGCGAACGCCAGCTGGGTCAACCCGTTCGGGCACTTCGGCGAGGCCGACCACCTGTTGGCGCACGTCGACGACGTGCACCAGGCAGCGGTCGAGGACGGACGAGACCTCATGGCCGCGCTGGTACGGATGGCCGGGGCGCTCAAAGCCGCCGCCGACCTGTACGACCAGAACGAGGACAAGAACTCCGCGGTCTCGAAGGAGGTCATGCGGCGGTTGATGACCGGCTCGGCGACAAGTTACGAGGCATAGGGGCAGACGTGGAAGCAGCCGTACCGACCGACGGCGGAAGCAGCAGCGACGGCCTCCCCTGGGAGCGCCCGGTACGGGAGATCACCCTGGCCGCACGCTCCGACGTGATCGATGAGATGCGGGATCCGTGGAGCAAGTACCTCTCCGCCATCAATGACTGCGCCAAGCAGTTCAGCGCAATCTGGACGGACTACCTGGAAAAGCATTGGAGGGGCGAAGCCGCTCACGCATGCTACGTTGAGTGGCAACACCTCTATGTTGAGATCACCAACTTTGCCAAGAATTATGCATCCGTCGATGGCGCGCTGAAGAACGCAGAGAAGGCGGTGATCGAGGCACGTGAAACTATCCCGGTCCCGGTATTCAATGGCGGCCGGCTGCCGGGAAACATTGATGCCGGAGTTGGATCGGCGGCGGACCTGAAGGTCAGTGGCGGTGACCTCTACTCCGATTATCAGGAGTCATCGGAGTCCTACGCCGACTTCGCGTTCCTACATCATGCGAAGCGCGAATTGAGCGATGGCGAGACTCCGGTCGGAGTCCGTGCGCATACCAAGTCTGGTTACGGCGTCAACGGGACGGTCGAGGCATATGAAAAGCCGGCTCTGACAAGCAAGGAAAAGCAGGTCCGCGAACAGGCAGTCCAGGAGTGGTACCACACTCATCAGTCGACGGCAAACGTGGCTCGCGACAACCTCCTCACCGACTATGCGCACAGCAAGAGCAGCCTCCCCAAACCGTATGGGGGGTTCATCTACGCAGACGATTCCGAGGAAAAGAAGAAGGACCCCGGCGGCCGCTACCTTCCGGGCGGTGGCGACGGGTCCGGAGCCGCCTACGGCGCTGGGTCCTTCGGTGCGGTCGGCGGCGCAGGGCTCGGCGCTGGTGCCGTACACGCATCGCTGCCGATGACCAGACACGCAGCTCTGCCCTCGCCGCCATCGTCGATCGCTGATGGCATCCGGCTTGCTGGCGATCCGGATCCCTCCGCCGTCGGTACGGCAGGCGGCACGGCGCTGTCCGGCGGCAACTCTCGGTTGCCGTTGTCGTGGTCCACCGCACCTGCAGGCGGGGCCGGTGGCGCGGGCAGTTTCGGCGCCGTCGGCGCCGGAGGCATCGGCGGCGGCTTCGGCAGCGTGGGCGTGCCGGGCACATCGACGCCGGGCGAAGGTTGGTGGAACCGGCCCCGGTCCGGTCCGGTCGGTCCGGCCGCCAGCAGCCCGGCAGCGCAGCTCGCCGCCGCCCGTGGCGGCACGTCGGCAGCCGGCAGCAGCGGCGTCGGAATGATGCCGCACGGCGGCGGCTCGGCCAGCAAGCAGCGTGAGGAGCGCCAGACCTGGCTGACCGAGGACGACAAGGACGTCTTCCGGGCGAAACCGGCCACCCCAGGCCTGATCGAATAGGGTGACCGACGTGTTTGCACGCACTCCCCGAAACGAGACCCGGCACCGGACCGCCGCGTTGGCGGCGATCGTGGCCGGCGGACTCACCGCACTGGCCATCAGCGCGCCGGTCGCGGCGTCGTCCGACGGCCAGTGGTACCTCGACGCACTGCACGTGCGCCAAGCGCAGAAGATCAGCACTGGCAGAGGCGTCACCGTCGCGGTCATCGACTCCGGCATCGACAAGACACGGCCCGCTCTCTCCGGCCGACTGGTCCCGGGAAAGTGCTTCGGCAGCGCCAAGGGTGCTGATCCGACGCTGGATTTCAACGGCCACGGCACAGGCATGGCGGGATTAGTCGGCGGCAACGGCAAAGATAGTCGACAGATCCTCGGGATGGCTCCGGGAGCCCAACTCATGCCGTTGTGCGTGAGCGGGGACGACACGACGCAGGATGCTTTGCTAAGCAGTATCACTCCGGCGATTCGGTATGCGGTTGATCACGGCGCGACGGTGATCAGCATGTCGCTCGGAGCGTACGAGAACCATGCCCTGGACAGCACCGTCGCAAAGCTACACAACGGTATCGCGTATGCCGAAGCGCACAATGTAGTGCTGGTCGCGGGCGTTGGCAACAAGGGTCAAGGCAACGAGGGTGTTCTCAGCCCCGCACGGCTTTCCGGTGTCGTCGCGGTCTCCGGGATCGGCACGAACGGAAAACTCTGGAACGACTCCGTGACGGGAGAACAGGTGGCGCTCGCCGCTCCCGCCGAGCACATTTTGAGCACCGACACGACCAACAAGTTCAAGGATGGTAAGCCGGTCGATTCCACCGGATACCAGATCGCCAGCGGGACCAGCGCTGCTACGGCGTTGGTGGCGGGGGCGGCGGCGTTGGTGCGAGCGAAGTATCCGAAGTTGGATGCGGCCAACGTGATCAACAGGCTCATCAAGACGGCCGACCACAAGGGGGTCCCGGGCCGGAACCCGCAGTACGGGTACGGGATCGTCGATCCGGTCAAGGCGCTCACCGCGCACGTCGATCCGGTAGACAGCAACCCGCTCGGGCAGCTCGACGCGCGGGGCACCGGCGGCAGCTCGTCGAAGGCGGTTGCCGCACCCGGCAAGACCGGTAACGGCGGCGGGAGCAATGTCGGGGTGTGGATCGCGGTCGGCGCCACCGTACTGGTGATCATCGTCGTCCTGATCGTCGTGCTCGCGGCCCGTTCCCGCCGCCGCAGGGCCCCCGTAACGGCGGACGGCTGGCAACCAAGTACCCAGCCCTCCCGGGATCCCGGCAGTCTGGGTCCCGGGAGGCCGCGACGATGACGGAGAGTACGGGCGTACCCGGTTAGATGGTCGGCTGGGAGAGGCCGGACAGGACGATGTCGATGACCCGGGACAGTGTTTCGGGGTGGGGCGGCATGGTCGCGGACGCCTGGGCCAGGCCGCGGAGGAGGAGATAGACCTCGTCGACGGTGACAGAGGGTCGGACGGCTCCGCTGTTTTGTGCCTGGCGGAGTACCTCGCTGACGGCCGCCTTCAGGCGGTTCGAGGCGTCGATGGCGGCGGGGGACGGCTTCGCGGGCAGCAACGTGCCCAGGGTGAGTTTGGTGCCCCCCGTTTCGATCATCGTGCGAAGCAGGGTGCGCCATCCTGTCGCGGGGTCTGGGGTTGCGGCGATGGCGAGGGCTTGGTCGGTGAGGCGGTCGAAGTGCCGCAGGAGGGTCGCCTCGATCAGCTCCTCCTTGGTGGGGAAGTGGCGGAAGACGGTGGCGTGGCCGACGCCGGCTCGGCGGGCGACCTCCTCGGTCGATCCGGCCGCGCCGCCCCGGGTACCGAAGACCTCTTCGGCCGCGGCGAGGATCCGCTCTCGGTTCTCTCGGGCATCTTGGCGCATCGGGTCCCTTCCCCAGCTCTGTTGGAGGACTTTAAACGAAGTCGAGACTTCGGTAAACTTACCGAAGTCTCGACTTCGTTTAGTCCTGGAGGACGTGCTGTGCCATCTTCACCAGCCGATGTCGTCCGCGCCGTCGCCGAAGGGGTCGGCCGGGTGATAGCCGGTGGCCTGAGCGAGCAGGAGAAGGAGGCGGAGTTCGACCGTCTCGCGAGCCTGTACGCGGCGGAGACCGACGTCCGGCATCCGTTCGCACCGCTGGGTGACACTCCCCTGCACACCCGCGCCGAGGTGCGGCACCACTTCTCCGACGGGCCGGCCTGGCAGGTCGACAGGTTCGAGCCGGTGGGCCGGATCCACGAGACCGCCGATCCCGAGGTGGTCATCTACGAGTTCAGCTACGTCGGCTCGCGGGACGGTCGGGACTTCGCGGTGCCGTGCATCTTTGTGGTCCGGGTGCGGGACGGAGTCATCGTCGAGTCGCGCGACTACGTCGATCACTTGGGCATGGCTCGGGCGTTCGGGCGGCTCGACGACCTGGCCACCGCGCTGTCCGCCTGAGCGGGTGGCGGTGGCCCGGTCCGGAGGCTCGGACCAGCCGGCGCGTCCCGAGGGGTGGTACGGGGCGGGTGAGGTCTGGCACAGCGTCACGACCGGGAAGCGTTGCGGTGCTTACGGTGTGCGGGTGGACGAGACACGGCGCGGATACGTGTACGGGCTTGTCGCGTACGGGCTGTGGGGCTGTTCCCGATCTACTGGAAGCTGCTGCGGCCGGCCGGCGCGGTCGAGATCCTGGCGAACCGGATCCTCTGGTCGGCGGTCTGTTGCGCGCTGCTGCTGGTGATCCTGCGGCAGTGGCGGTGGATCGCCGGGGTGCTGCGCCGGCCGCGTACGGTGGCGAAGCTGGTCACGGCGGCCGGGCTGATCGCGGTCAACTGGGGCACCTACATCTACGGCGTCAACTCGGGGCACGTGGTGGAGACCGCACTCGGGTACTTCATCAATCCGCTGGTGTCGATCCTGCTCGGCGTGGTGATCCTGCGGGAGCGGCTGCGCCGGCTGCAGTGGGTGGCGATCGCGTTCGGTGTCGCCGCGGTCGTGGTGATCACCGTCGACTACGGCCGGCCGCCGTGGATCGCGCTGACGCTGGCGGCGTCGTTCGGGCTGTACGGGCTGACGAAGAAGACGCTGCGGCTGCCGGCGGCGCGCGGCCTGTTCGCCGAGTCGGCCGTGCTGGCGCTGCCCGCGGCCGGTTACCTCGGCTACCTGTCCGCGACCGGTACCGGCACGTTCGGCACCGTCTCGGTGGGGCACACCATGCTGCTGGTCGGCGGCGGGCTGGTGACGATGGTGCCGCTGCTGTCGTTCGCGTCCGCGGCGAACCGGCTGCCGCTGACCTCGATCGGCGTGCTGCAGTACCTGACGCCCACGATGCAGCTCTGTTGCGGGCTGATCCTGTACGGCGAGCCGATGCCGCCGGCGGAGCTGGCCGGCTTCGTCCTCGTCTGGATCGCCCTCGTGGTCTTCACCGCCGACCTGGTGCACCGGACGCGCCGGACGGTGGCCGCGGCGCCACGCGAGGCGCCGCGGCTGTCCACCACATCCGACCGCTGACGGCGGCCGAGCCGGTCAGGCGACGGTGACCGCCGTGTCGTCCAGTACGAACGAGGTCGCGTCGACCGAGTCCTCGGTACCGGTGAACCGGATGGTGATCGTGTTGCCGGCGTAGTTGGCGAGCGAGACGGTGTGCTGGCCGTACCCGCTGGCCGCATCGAGGTTCGAGTAGCTTGCCGGGCTGGTCAGTACCGATCCGGACGCGTCGAGGACCTGCACCGCGAGCTTGTCGTACTTGGTGCTGGTGGTCGTCTCGGTGGTGTCGACGTGCAGCCAGTACGAGAGGGTGTAGCTGCTGCAGCCGCTCGGCAGGGTGACGGACTGCGACAGGGTGTCGGTGTGCGTGCTGCCGTAGCCGTCCAGCCAGGCGTCCCAGCTGCCCGAACGTGCCGGCTCGGTGCTGGAGTTGCTGACCACGCCGCTGCTGGCCGACCACGGTGCCGCGGTACCGGTCTCGAATCCGGGGTTGCCGAGCAGCTGACCGGTGCCGCAGCCACCCCCGCCGCTGCTGGTGCCGAAGGTGATGCCCAGGACGGCGTGCAGCTCGATGCCGTTCGGCGCGACGCCGGTCTGCCCGTGGAGGAAGTCGAAGAACCCGACGCCGGTCACCGTGACCGGCACGTCGGCGGTCTGGAAGCTGCCGGTGGGGGTGTACTTCGCGTCCAGCTCGTTCCGGGCCGTGGTGATGTCGCTCTTGAGCGGGCTGGTCGAGCCGACGCACGCCGGGTCGGGGATCTCGACGATCATCGTGTTCCCGGAGCTGTCCTGGATGACCAGGTGATAGTCCGAGTCGCCCTCCAGCTTGTACTCGGTGAGGGTCGCGGACACCTGGAACACCGTCGTCTCGGTCGGCTGGATCCGGCTGTCGCTGGGCAGGCTCGGCGGCTTCGCCAGCGAGCGCAGGTGCGAGATGGTGGTCGGCGTCGTCGAGTTCAGGTCGATCTGGCCGGCGTCCGCGTCGGTGCCGGTCTTGACCGACCAGCGCTCGACACCGCAGCTGCTTGCCTGCGCAGCCGCGTTGGGCCGCAACGCCTCGTGTTCTTCACCGGGCGACGCGGCGCCCCCGGACGTCGCGGCGGCGGACCCGCTCACCACCACGGTGGTCAATGCGGCACATACGGCCAGTGTTCCGATTCGTCTCGCTGTCCGCACGGGGGACCTCCTCACACGTCGGATACCGCGAGCACGGCAGGGCGTTCACCGACACGGCACGCCCTGGACGGAGGGTGTCACATATCACCCGGAACCCCTACGTACCAGAAGAGTTTTTACCGAGGCCTATCCAACCGTCTGCAGGGGTGCCAAACGCCGATCCGACCCCGATACCGCGCAATTCACCGGGCACCGCGGTACCGCCCCGGCACGAGGACCGCGAAACGAGCCCGGTGCCCGCCGCGCACGGGCCACCGGGGCCCCTCAGACGGCGGCGCGCTCGACCTCGAGCAGGGATTCGCCGAGCAGTGCGGCGTGTGCCGCATCCGCGCCGCCGCGCAGGCCGAACAGCCGCTTCGTGACCAGCAGGTAGATCACCGCGACGACGTTGAACAGCAGCGCACCGATCCGCAGCCAGGTGAACTTCTCGGACAGTTCGTAGATCTCCAGCGGCAGGAACGCCGCGGTCGCCACCACGGTGAAGTACTCGGCCCAGCGCTTGACCAGCCACAGCCCGACGCCCTCGACGAGTTCGATCAGCGCGTACCCCAGCAGCGCCGCGGCGATGACCAGGAGCACGGTGTGGCTGAGCGTGAAGCTCTTCCGGATCTCGTCGACGATCGGCGAGTCGGTCAGGTCGTACCCGAACTTGTCGGCGAGCGGCCGCACCAGCGGCAGGTCCGACTCGAACACCCGGCTCAGGTCGACCTGCGAGTCGCGGAACCACCAGACCGCCAGCGCGGCGGCGGCGATGAGCAGGCCGCGCAGGAACCGTTCGACGGCGAGGATCCGGATGATCAGCCGGTCCCGGATCGCAGCACCGCGCGGGATCAGCGGGGCATGGTCGGCCGGGCCGCCGCCGGCGGGTGCCCCGACCGCGTACGTGCCGCAGCGCAGGCACCGCCACGCCTCGCCCTGCGGTGTCGTGGCGCACAGCCGGTCGCGCAGTTCCGCCTCGGCCGGCGCGTACGTGACGTGCCCGCGCCGGGCGCAGGCACGCAGGTTCCAGTCCATGCCGGCACAATATGCGCCGCCGTCGAACACCCCGCGCCACTCACGTACCACCCCGGACGATTCCACCCCGCCAGCGGGACCGTCGACGAGATCCGCCAAAGCAGTCCGCGAGCACGACTGGCGATGTCAGTAGTGCCGGCTGCGTGGGTGGTGTGTTCTGCGCGGGTGGTCCCGCCGGACGCGAGGTCTCGCGGGCTCAGGACGTCAGCCAGGGGACGACCTCGGCGAGGAAACGGTCCGGGGCGTCGCGGTGGATGTCGTGCCCGACGGGAATCTCGACCAGCCGGGATCCGGGCACGGCGGCGTGCGCGTCGGCCAGGATCTGTTGCGGCACATGGCTGCTCGGGCCACCGGCCAGGATCAGCGTCTTCGCGGTGACCGCGGTCAGTCCCGCCCACCAGGCCGGGTCGGGCTGGGCCAGCTGGGACACCAGCGCCACCATGGCATCCCAGTCGTACGGGGGCTCGGGGTCGGGGCGTGGCCCGAGCTCGGCGACGAACGGGTCCCGGGGCGGCGCGCTGTCCACGGCAACCAGGTGCGAGACGCGGTCCGGGCAGCGCTGGGCGACCAGCCACGCCACGGTGCCGCCCAGCGAGTGCCCCACCACCGAGTACCGGCCCGGGGTCAGCTCGGCCATCACCCCGGTCACGTCGTCGCGCAGCCGCTCGAGGGAGTGCGCCCCGGGCCGGTCGCTGTCGCCATAGCCGCGCATGTCCATCGCGTACACGCGATGCGACCGAGCGAGCCCCGGTGCGGTCGCGTCCCATGCAGACCGGGTGGGCCCGCTGCCGTGCAGCAGTACCACCGGCGGGTCCGCCGGCTCGCCCCACACCGACAGCGCCAGCCGCGTTCCGTCGACATCGATCACTCGCATGCGCAAACCTCATTCCGGGAACGTGCTCGAAGCCCGGCCGGCACCACCTGGCCCCGACGGACCAACCGGCCACAGTGCCGACCGGCCACGGTGCCGACCGACCCACCGTCACCGAACCGACTGGCCACCGGAACGACCAGCGAACCGACCGCCACCGCGACTGGACCAACCAGCCACCGGACCGACCGGCCACTGGTCACCGGGACGACGAGCGTCCCGTCCGACCAGCCGCCAGCCGACCAGCCATCGGGACGACGGGTCGCCGGGCTCCGATGGGCTGGGCAACTGTATCCGCTCGGCGGCGGGAATCGCGGTGAGCGCAGCCGGTGCGGCTGGCAGCATGAGCGCCGTGACGAGAACGCTGCTCGCGGCGCGCAACAACGCCGACTGGTGCCGGGCGATGTGCCGGGCGCACGGGTTGCACAGCCGTACCACCGGCGCGGTGTGGAGCTGTCCGGAGCGCACCCCGCCGTACTATCCGGACGCCGTGACGTTGCGGCCCGATGTCACCGCCGACGAGGTACTGGCGGGTGTCGACGCCGGGCCCGGCTGCTCGGTCAAGGACAGCTTCGGCACGCTCGACCTGTCCCCTGCCGGCTTCGTGCCGATCATCGAGGCGACCTGGCTGTACCGGCAGGTCGGGACCACAGGGCCCGGAGCCGCACAGACCGGGGCCGCAAGGGCCGGGGCCGCGCAGGCCGGGACCGCGCAGGCCGGGACCGCGCAGGCCGGGACCGCGGCGGCCGGCGGCGGGGCGGCGGCGCGCCGGGCCGAGTGGCGGCGCGTCGACGACGCCGACGCGCTGGACGCCTGGATCGCCGGGTGGGACGGTGGCGCCGGGATCTTCCGGCCCGAGTTGCTCGCCGACCCGGACGTCGCGGTACTCGCCCGCTACGACGGCGAGGCGGTGACCGGCGGCGCGGTCGTGAACCGTTCCCCGGGCTGCCTCGGCGTCAGCAACCTGTACGCGTCGACCGGCGACCCGGCCGACGCCTGGCGCGGCGCCGTCGCCACCGCCTACGCGGTCTTCGAGCCGCGCCCCGTCGTCGGGTACGAGCACGGCGACGACCTCGCCGCCGCCGTCCGCGCCGGCTGCACCCCCCTCACCACCCTCCGCATCTGGCTCAACCCCACCGCGCCGCGTTGATCATGGACCCCTGCCGCGTTGATCATGAGCCTGTACGGATTGCAATCGATTGCTGCCCTACACAGCACCATGATCAACTCAGGCGGAGGCGTAGGCGGCGGGGGGACGTGGTGTTGGCGTCAGGCCGCGTGCCGTGGGTTGCGGAGTAGGGCGTGGAGCATGTTGGGGATGTAGGCGGGATGAGCGCAGTCGTCCCAGGTGAAGCGGAAGACGCGCCACCCGGCACGGTGGAAGTCGTTCTGCCGCCGCCGATCCACAAACAACGCCTCGGGGTTCGCGTGCGGGCCCCGACCGTCGGCCTCGACCGCCAGGCGCCGGCTCGGCCAGGCCAGATCCGCATATCCGAGCACGTCACCCTGCGCGTTCGTCACCGGGTACTGCAGTGCTTCCGGCGGTGTTCCCCCGTCCACGCAGCGCAGCCGGACGCGTGTTTCCAGCGGGGACTCGGCCCGGCCGTCACACTCGGTGAGACAGCGTCGCGCGGCCAGCGCACCGCGTCTCCTGCGCAACGCTGGGGACAGTCGGTGGAGAAGAGCCGCGTGCTCGGCTGGGCCCGGCTGGAGAGCCGAGTCGAGCAGCGCCACCGCGTCGAAGCGCGGGAGGCAGCAGATCAGATCGATCAGGGTGCGGTCGATCGAGGTCGTCGGAACACCGTCGATGCAGGCCCGCTCATCGGAACGCAGCTCGTACTGGTGGATGCGCAGCCATGGCTGGCGTGCCCGGACTCGGCTCGCCGTGGGCGCCACCGCAACATGCACGAGCGGATCGGCCGGAACGGCAAGGCCGTGCAACTCCGCGGCGGAGTGCAGCGCCGCAACTGCCGAGTCACCGCACGAGAGGACGGCGGCGCGTATCCGACCGCGTCGAGTCAACGCCGCTGTCGGCGAAGGTTCGTACACCCGAGGGATTGGTCTCGCCCACCGATGGCGCTGGACCAGAACGTTGATCTCATGCGTGGTCGCCCCCAACCGTTTGGCCTGTTGCAACGTGAGGACACCGTCCTGCGTGCTGGCCAGCTCGTGCGCCCTCGCTACCCATTCGATCGCCACAGGTACCAGACTTCACCAACCGCCGCGGGAATCCCGGAGTTGTCCACAGGCCACACGTCTGTCCACAGGCCAACTCCGCCCAGTCTCGGTTGATCATGGCTCTATGAAGGCAGCAAGCGCTTTCCCCGCTACACCACACCATGATCAACGCGGCGGGCGACTCGCGGCGGACAACGCCGTGGACGGCGGGCGGCGGGCCTCAGCGGGTGCGGGCGGCCACGTAGTTGCAGAGGTGGTCGAGGGCGGCGCGGGCCGGCACGTCGGGCAGGACCTCCAGCTGGGCGCGGGCACGGTCGGCGTAGTCGCGGACGGTCGCACGGGCGCGCTCCATGCCGACCGAGTCGCGCAGCAGGGTCAGCGCCTCGGCGTGCAGGTCGTCGTCGGTGACCGGGCCCTGGACGATCTCGGCGAGCCGCCGGCTGTCCGGGTCGTCGGCGCCCAGCGCGTACAGCACCGGGAGGGTCAGCACGCCCTCCCGCAGGTCGGTCCCGGGGGTCTTGCCGGACTGGTCGGTGTCCGAGGCGATGTCGAGCAGGTCGTCGGACAGCTGGAACGCCAGCCCGAACGTCTCACCGAACTCGGCCATCGCCGCCACCATCGCCGGGTCCGCGCCGCCGAACATGGCGCCGAACCGGGCCGAGGTGGCGATCAGCGCACCGGTCTTCTCCGCCAGCACGTCGAGGTAGTGCTGCACCGGGTCGGCGCCGCGCGGGCCGGCCGTCTCGCGGATCTGCCCCTGCACCAGCCGGGCGAAGGTACGGGCCTGGATCCGCACCGCCTCCGGCCCCAGCTCGGCGACGATGTCGGAGGCGCGGGCGAAGAGGTAGTCGCCGGTCAGGATGGCCACGCTGTTGCCGAACCGGGCGTTCGCGCTCTGCGCGCCGCGGCGCACCGACGCCTCGTCCATCACGTCGTCGTGGTAGAGCGTGGCCAGGTGGGTCAGCTCGACGACGACCGCGGCCTGGACCACCTCCGGCACGTCCGGCTTGCCGAAGTGGGCCGCGAGCAGCACCAGCAGCGGCCGGGTGCGCTTGCCGCCGGCGTAGGTGAGGTGCCGGGCCATCTCCGTGACGTACGGGTCGGCGCCGGACACCGCGGCCAGCACCGCCTGCTCCACCTCGGCCAGCCCGGTGGTCAACGCGGAGCTCAGCCCCGCATCGTCGAAGTCCAGCCCGGCAGCGGCCATCGTCGCCTCCGTACCGGCGACCACACGGTCTGCCTGCGTCGTCCTCGCCACGGCACCCACGATGCCACACCGCCTCACTGCCCGAACGGTGGAGCCCGCCGGAAGCCGTCCAGCACACACCCGACGAAGGCGCCCCGCATCGAACGAGGCGCCTGGTCGGGCCGCCGCCCGGTCCGCGCCAGGATCCGGCGCGCCCCGGTCACGCCGGGTCCGTGCCGGCATCCGGCGCGGCCCGGACGCGTACCCAGGCCGGGCGGCCACCGGTGCGCGTCGCGCCGGTGGCCGCGGCGGTCAACCGACGAAGGTGGCCGCGCCCTGCGCCACGTGCAGCACCAGGCTCGGCGCCAGGCCGAACACCAGGGTCGCGACGGTACCGAGGGCCAACGCGGTCGCGGTGAGCGCGCCCGGCATCGCCACCGTCGGCGCGTCCTCGGCCGGCTCCTGCAGGTACATCAGCACGATGACCCGCAGGTACGGGAAGGCGAGCAGCACGCTGGAGATCACACCGAAGATCACCAGGGTGGTCTGGCCGCCGTCCAGAGCCGCGCCGAACACCGCGAACTTCGTGGTGAACCCGCTGGTCAGCGGGATACCGGCGAAGGACAGCATGAGGAACGCGAAGACCCCGGCGAGCAGCGGCGACTTGCGGCCCAGCCCGGCCCACCGGGACAGGTGGGTCGCCTCCCCGTCCGCGTCCCGGACCAGGGTGAGCAGGCCGAACGCGGCGACCACGGTGAAGCCGTAGGCCACCAGGTAGAACAGCGAGCTGGTGATGCCGGACTTCTGCATCGACAGCACGCCGGTCAGCACGTACCCGGCGTTCGCGATCGACGAGTACGCCAGCAGCCGCTTGATGTCGGTCTGGGTCACCGCCAGCACCGCGCCGATGAGCATCGTCAGGACCGCGATCACGCCGATCACCGGACGCCAGTCCCACCGGCTGTCCAGGAACGCCACGTACAGCACCCGCAGGATCCCGCCGAACGCGGCGATCTTGGTGCAGGACGCCATCAGCGCGGTGATCGGGGTCGGCGCACCCTGGTACACGTCCGGGGTCCACACGTGGAACGGCACCGCCGCCGCCTTGAACAGCAGGCCGATCGCCAGCATCGCCAGGCCGACGAACATCAGCAGGTCGCTCTTGTTCGACGACAGCGCGGCGGTCGCGATGCCGTGCAGTTCCACCGTGCCGGCGAAGCCGTAGAGCATCGCCATGCCGTACACGAAGAAGGCCGACGCGAACGCGCCGAGCAGGAAGTACTTGACCGCCGCCTCCTGGGACAGCAGCCGCCGGCGGCGAGCCAGCGCGCAGGCCAGGTACAGCGGGAGGGACAGCACCTCCAGGGCGACGAACATGGTGAGCAGATCGTTCGCCGAGCAGAACAGCATCATGCCGCCGAGCGCGAACAGCGTCAGCGGGAAGATCTCGGTCTGGCTCGGCTGGTGCCGGGCCTGCTTCGCGTCCGCCTCGGTCCCGGCGACGACGGCCGCCTCGGCGACGAAGCTACCGCCGCGCTCGACCCGCCGGTCGGCGATCAGCAGCGTGGCGAGGATGCCCAGGATCAGGATCGACCCCTGCAGGAACAGCGCCGGGCCGTCCACCGCGAGCGCGTCGTTGGCGGTCAGCGTCGGGGACGACGCGTAGTGCCGGACGCCCTCGACGATCACGATGACCAGCGCCGCAACCTGCGCCGCCAGCGTCAGCAGCACCTGTACCAGGTAGCGGTAGGCGCGCGGCAGCGCCGCCTCGGCGAGGATGCCGACCGCGCCGACACCCAGCACGATCAGCATCGGTGCGATCGCACCGTAGTTGATATGCGGCGCCGAGATCTGCGCCGCCAGCACGTCGCCGGTGCTCACTTGTTGTCTCCTACCGCGCTAGAGCCGCCGGACCCGTTGTCCACGGCGCGGGTCGCCGGCACCGGGTCGCTCTTGCCGACGTCGTGCATGGTCGCGGCGACCGCCGGGCTGATCACGTCGATGACCGGCTTCGGGTAGACGCCGAGGATGAAGATCAGCGCGATCAGCGGCGCCACCACCCACTTCTCCCGGCCGGTCAGGTCGTGCTTGAAGCCGGCCGAGGTGGACAACTCGGGGTTGAGGTTGCCCTGCATGGTCCGCTGGTACATCCAGAGGATGTAGCCGGCGGCCAGGATCACGCCCGAGGTCGCCACGATGGCCAGCGCCTTGTGCGTGCTGAACGTACCGAGCAGCACCAGGAACTCGCTGACGAACGGCGAGGTGCCGGGCAGCGCCAGCGAGGAAAGGCCGGCGATCAGGAAGACGCCGGCGAGCATCGGCACCAGCTTCGCCGCGCCGCCGAAGTCCCGGATGTTCGCCGATCCGCGCCGCTGCACCAGCATCCCGACGATCAGGAACAGCGCGCCGGTCGACAGGCCGTGGTTGAGCATGTAGAGCACCGCGCCGGTACCGGCCTGGCTGGTGAACGCGAAGATCCCGATGCCGATGAACCCGAAGTGCGCGATCGAGGTGTACGCGACGAGCCGCTTCAGGTCGTTCTGCCCCACCGCGAGCAGCGCGCCGTAGATGATGCCGATGACCGACAGCGCCAGCGCCAGCGGCGCGAAGAACCGGGTCGCCTCCGGGAACAGCGAGAAGCAGAACCGCAGGATCCCGTACGTGCCGACCTTGTCCAGCACGCCGACCAGCAGGGCGGCGGCCCCGGCAGGGGCGGCACCACCGGCATCCGGTAGCCAGGTGTGGAACGGGAAGAACGGCGCCTTGATCGCGAACGCCAGGAAGAACCCGAGGAACAGCCAGCGTCCGGTCGTGGTCGACATGCTGAGGTGGCTCAGCGAGTTCCAGTCCAGCGTGTGCCCGCCGACGACCCACAGGCCGATCACCGCGGCCAGCATGAACAGCCCGCCGAACAGCGAGTACAGGAAGAACTTGACCGCCGCGTACTGCCGTCGCGCACCACCGAACGACCCGATGAGGAAGTACATCGGGATGAGCATGACCTCGAAGAACACGTAGAACAGGAACACGTCCGCGGCGGCGAACACGCCGACCATGGTCGCGTCCAGCGCCAGCAGCAGGGCGAAGTAGTTGTGCACCGAGCGCTTGGTCCGGTCCGCGTCGTTCCAGCTGGCCGCGATCACGATCGGCACCAGCACCGCGACCAGGCCCAGCATCACCAGCGCGATGCCGTCCGCCTGCACGGTGAGCCGGATGCCCCAGGCCGGGATCCACGGGTACGACTCGCGGAACTGGAACCGCGCGCCGTTCGCCTTGAACGTCACGCACATGATCGCCGTGAGCACCAGCAGCGCCAGCGACCAGACCAGGGAGACCACCTTGGCCAGCCGCGGGTTGTTGCGTGGCAGCAACGCCACCACCAACGCGCCCACCGCCGGCGCCACGGTCAGCACCGACAGGAAGGGAAAGTTACTCACGACCGCGCCTCGCTTCGCTCGGATGGGTCCCGGGGCTCGAAAGGTTCTTCTGCTCGATCACCCGAGCTTCACCGCCATCAGCGCTGCCACCACGACGAGCGCACCTCCGAGGATCGTCAATGCGTACGACCGGACGAAACCGGTCTGGAGTCGGCGCAGCCGGCTGGAGCTGCCACCCACGATCGCGGCCAGGCCGGTGACGATGCCGTCGACGCCCTTGCCGTCGATGAAGACCGCCGCCCGGGTCAGCAGCTTGCCGGGCAGTTCGAAGAGCGTCTCGTTGACGACGTCCCCGTACAGGTTCTCCCGGGCGGCGCGGACGATCGCGGTCCGCGCCGGCTGCTCGGTCTCCGCGGTACCGCGGCGGAACAGCAGCCAGGCGATCGCGACCCCGAGCAGCACCACGACGAGGCTGATTCCGATCATCAGCCCCTTGTTGTACTCGTGGCCCGGCACCTCGGTGGTACCGAACACCGGCTCCAGCCATCCGGTGAACCCGCCGTACACCAGCAGGCCACCGGCCGCGACCGAGCCGATCGCGAGCAGGATCATCGGTACCTTCATGACCGCCGGGGACTCGTGCGGGTGCTCGATGTCCTCGGTCCAGCGCTTCTTCCCGTGGAAGGTCAGCACGAACAGCCGGGTCATGTAGAACGCGGTCAGTCCGGCGCCGAGCAGCGCGGCGAGCCCGAACACCCAGCCCTGCCAGCCGCCGCGGGCGAACGCCGCGTCGATGATCGGGTCCTTGGAGAAGAAGCCGGACAGCGGCGGGATGCCGATGATGGCCAGGAAGCCGAGGCCCACGGTCACCCAGGTGACCGGCATGTACCGCCACAGGCCGCCGAAGCGGCGCATGTCGGTCTGGTCCTTCATCCCGTGCATCACCGAGCCGGCGCCGAGGAACAGCCCGGCCTTGAAGAAGCCGTGTGCCAGCAGGTGCAGGATGCCCAGCGCGTACGCGCCGCCGCCGAGCCCGACGGCGAGGAACATGTAGCCGATCTGGCTGACCGTCGAGTACGCCAGGACGCGCTTGATGTCGTCCTTGGCGCAGCCGATGATCGACCCGAGCAGCAGGGTGAACGCGCCGACCGCGACCACGATGGTGGAGCCGATCGTGGTGGCGTCGAAGATGGGGTTCGCCCGGGCGATCAGGTAGACGCCGGCGGTCACCATCGTCGCGGCGTGGATCAGCGCCGACACCGGGGTCGGGCCCTCCATCGCGTCCGGCAGCCAGGCCTGCAGCGGGAACTGGCCGGACTTGCCGCAGGCACCGCCGAGCAGGCAGAGCGCGATCGCCAGCGTCACCCCGTGCGGCAGCGCGCCGACGCCGTTGAACACGGTGGCGAAGTCGGTGCTGCCCAGGTAGCCGAACATCAGGAACATCGCGACCAGGAAGGCGGCGTCACCGACCCGGTTCATCAGGAACGCCTTCTTGCCGGCGGTCGCCGCGCTCGGCCGATCCTGGTACCAGGAGATCAGCAGGTAGGACGCGACACCGACGCCCTCCCAGCCGATGAAGGTCATCAGGAAGTTGTTGCCCAGCACCAGCAGCAGCATCGACGCCGCGAACAGGTTGAAGTACCCGAAGAAGCGGCGCCGGCCGGGGTCGTCGGACATGTAGCCGACCGCGTACACGTGGATCAGGAATCCCACGCCGGTGATCAGCAGCGCGAAGGTCGCGGACAGCGGGTCGTACAGGATGCCCCAGTCGACCTTGTAGCCGCCGACCTGGATGAAGCTGCCGAGGTGCTCGGAGACCGCCTTGTGTCCCAGCCCGCGTAGCGCGAAGAAGTACCACAGTGCGAGGACGAACGAGGCGCCGATGCTGGCGCAGCCGAGGATGTGCCCCCACCGGTCGGACCTGCGTCCGGCCAGCAGCAACACCACGGCGCTCGCCAACGGGATGGCGATCAGCAGCCACACGCTCGACAGCGCACCGCTCGCCGCCGTGTAATGCACCTGTTCAGCCAGTGCCGGCTCAGTCATCGAAATGTCCTCAGTACTTCAGCAAGTTGGCGTCGTCGACGGAGGCGGAGCGCCTGGTCCGGAAGATCGACATGATGATCGCAAGACCGACCACGACTTCCGCGGCGGCCACCACCATCACGAAGAACGCCATGATCTGACCGTCCAGGCTGCCGTTGATCCGGGCGAACGTGACCAGCGACAGGTTGCCGGCGTTCAGCATCAGCTCGATGCACATGAACACCACGATGGCGTTGCGCCGGATCAGCACACCGATCGCGCCGATGCAGAACAGCGCCGCGGACAGCACCAGGTAGTAGGTCGGCGTCATGAGGTGGCCTCCGAAGTGAGCATCGCAGCGGAGCGAGGAGCGGAGCGCAGGAGATCACCGGGTGGCACGGTCACTGCTGGTCACCTCCCGTGAGGGTGTCCTTCGGCCGGGTGTCCTCGGCGGTCAGCTCGCGCGGCGGCACCAGCGGCGAGATGCTGCGCGCCGACTTCGTACCGTCCGGCAGGATCGCCGGGGTGGCCACCGAGTTGCTGTGCGCGAACACGCCGGGGCCGGTCTTCGGCGCCGGGTAGTTGCCCTCGGCGAACCGCTCCCGGGACAGTTCCTTCTGCGTCTTCTTCTCACCCTTGCGCTGCACGTGCGCGAGCACCATCGCGCCGACCGCGGCGGTGATCAGCAGCGCGGAGGTGACCTCGAACGCGAACACGTACCGGGTGAACACCAACGCCGCGAGGCCCGGCACGTTACCGCCGTGCGCGTTGTTGGCGGCCTCCAGGCCACGGGCGTCGACGGCGCCGAGGCCGCGGGCCAGGCCGGAGCCGAGCAGCAACGCGAGGCCGAGACCGATCAGGATGCCGGCGGTCCGTTGCCCGCGCAGCGTCTCGATCAGCGAGTCGGAGACGTCCCGTCCGATCAGCATCAGCACGAACAGGAACAGCATCATGATCGCGCCGGTGTACACGATGATCTGCGCCATGCCGATGAACGGTCCGGCCTGGATGATGTAGAAGATCCCCAGGCTGAACATCGTCACCACGAGGAACAGCGCCGAGTGCATCGCGTTGCGGGCGGCGACCATGCCGATCGCGCAGCCCAGCGCGATGATCCCGAGAACCCAGAACGCCACCTTCTCGCCGGTACCCATGGCGCCGGGGCTGGCGACCGCGAGCAGGTGGCCGGCCAGCGGGTGCGCGAGCAGCTGCGCACTCATGCGGCTTCCTCCTTCGTCGGAACCCGCATGAGGCACGAGGCCACGCGATACCCATGATTCGCTCGCTGAGACTCGCTCATGCCGCACCTCCCTTGCCACCGGTCTGCTCGGTCGCGGCGCTCCGCCGGGCGCTCTCCTGCTGCGGCGAGTACTCCGCACCGGCCGAGGCGCCCGGGTTCTGCATCGCGCCGACGTAGTAGTCCTGCTCGTCGTCGCCCAGCCGCAGCGGGTGCGGCGGCTGCTCCATGCCCGGCAGCAGCGGCGCGAGCAGCTGCTCCTTGGTGAAGATCAGGTCCTGCCGGCTGTCGTTGGCCAGCTCGTACTCGTTGCTCATGGTCAGCGAACGGGTCGGGCACGCCTCGATGCACAGGCCGCAGAAGATGCAGCGCAGGTAGTTGATCTGGTACGTGCCGGCGTACCGCTCACCGGGCGAGAAGCGCTCCTCGTCGGTGTTGTCGGCACCCTCGACGTAGATCGCGTCGGCCGGGCAGGCCCACGCGCACAGCTCGCAGCCGACGCACTTCTCCAGCCCGTCCGGGTGCCGGTTCAGGATGTGCCGGCCGTGGTAGCGGGGTGCCGTCGGCCGCATCTTCTCCGGGTACTTCTCGGTCACATGCGGCTTGAACATGTTCGCGAGGGAGACCCCGAAACCCTTGATGGGTTCGAACACGACTCATTCCTCCTTGCCGCCGGAGGCGGCTGAACCGGTGCTGCCGGACGTGCCAGTACCGCCGGCCGGGTCGCCCTCGCCGGGCGACTCCGTGGTACCGCCGCGGGCGCCGACGGTGGCCGCCTCGCGCTGCGCCTCGATGCGCTTGAGGTGCGGGTTGGGCGGCACCACCAGGTCGACCGGTGGCGTCGGATAGCCACCGGCGCCGGTGTCGACCTTGCGTTTGGCCTGGGTCCGGTCGTCCTTCTCCTTCTCCGGCCAGAGCAGCACCAGCAGCAGCAACGTGACCACGATCCCGGCGAGCACCAGCCACTTGGTCTGGTCGTAGTTGCGGGCGGTCAGCCGCAGCCCGGCGAGGATCAGGATCCACACCAGGTTGACCGGCATCAGGACCTTCCAGCCCAGCGCCATCAGCTGGTCGTAGCGCACCCGGGGCAGCGTCGCCCGGATCCACACCAGCACGCCCATGAAGATGATCGTCTTGGCCAGGAACCAGACGATGGTGATCCAGCCGGAGTTGGCGCCGTCCCACAGCGAGATCGGCCACGGTGCGCGCCAGCCGCCGAAGAACAGCGTCACGCACAGCGCGGAGATCGTGACCATCGCGATGTACTCCGCCAGGTAGAACATCGCGAACTTGAACGACGAGTACTCGGTGAGGTAGCCGCCGGTCAGCTCGGACTCGCCCTCCGGCAGGTCGAACGGGGTCCTGTTGCTCTCCCCGAGTGCCGAGATGAAGTAGATGATGAAGCTCGGCAGCAGCGGGATGAAGTACCAGGTCTTGATCTGGCCGTTGACGATCTGCGAGGTCGACATCGAGTGCGCGGTCATGAACACCGCGACCATCGACAGCCCCATCGCGACCTCGTACGAGATCATCTGCGCCGCGGCGCGCATCCCGCCGAGCAGCGGCCAGCTGGTGCCGGAGGCCCAGCCGGCGAGCACCGTGCCGTACACCGCCATCGACGAGGCGGCGAGCACCACCAGCACCGCCACCGGCACGTCGCCGACCTGCAGCATCGTCTGGTGCCCGAACAGGCTGACCCGCGCACCGATCGGGATCACCGCGAACGAGATGAACGCGACCGCACCGGAGATGACCGGCGCGATGAAGTAGACCGGCTTGTCGGCCAGCGCCGGGATGATCTCTTCCTTGAACGCCAGCTTCAGGCCGTCGAACAGCGACTGCAGCCAGCCGAAGCCGCGCGCCTTCCGGTTCGGCCCGGGACGCACCTGGAACGCGCCGATCACCTTGCGCTCGAACACGACCGCGAACAGGGTCAGCAGCAACAGCAGCACGAACGCGGCGACGACCTTGATCAGGACGATCCACCAGACGTCGTGCCCGAACCCAGCGGGCTGCCCCGCCTCGGCCAGCCGTACGAGGCCGGAGGTGTTCACTGGTCCTCCTCTGTGGACTGCGCGTGCCGGGCCCGGTGCCCCGCGCCGTCGCCGGTACTGCGCCCTGCGCCGGCCCCCGGCGCCGCGCCGTCGGTACGGATCGACACCAGCGCGCCGGCGTCGGTACCGAGGGTGCGGCGGACGGTGCTGCCCGCCGAGTTCGTCGGCAGCCAGACCACCCGGTCCGGCATCACGCTGATCCGCAGCGGCAGCGTGATCGCGCCGCGCTCGGTCGAGACGGTGACCTGCGCGCCGTCCTCGGCGCCGATCTCCGCCGCGGTCGCGGCGGACAGCCGCACCACCGCGGGCCGGGCCGTACCGGCCAGGAACTCCGCGTTGTCCTGCAGGCTGCCCAGGTCGAGCAGGTGGTGCCAGCTGGCCAGCACGGCCTGCCCGGCATCCGGCGTCGGCAGTTCGGCGGCCGGGTGGCTCGGCGGCGTCGGCCGCACCTCGTGCGCCGGCAGGCCGGCCAGCTCGGCGCGGATCCGGCGCGGGTCGCCGGTGCCGAGGGCGATGCCCATCTCGTCGGCGATCGAGTTCAGCACCCGCGCATCGGTCATCGCGCCGGTGGACAGCACCGTGTCGAAGATCCGCAGCCGGCCCTCCCAGTTCAGGAAGGAACCGGCCTTCTCGACGACCGGCGCGACCGGCAGCACCACGTCGGCGTGCTGCGGCACCCAGCCGTCCCGCAGTTCCAGCGAGACCAGGAAACCGACCGCGTCCATCGCCTGCTCGGCGGCGGCCGGATCGGGCAGGTCACCCGGGTCCACACCGCCGACGAGCAGCCCGGCCAGCTGCCCGCTGGCCGCCGCGACCAGCATCTCCGCGGTGTCCCGGCCGGGCGCGGACGGCAGCGAGTCGACACCCCAGTACGAGGCGAGCTCGACCCGGCCGGTCAGGTCCGACACCGGACGCGCGCCCGGCAGCAGGGTCGGCAGGCAGCCGGCGTCCACCGCGCCGCGGTCACCGGCCCGGCGCGGCACCCAGGCCAGCCGGGCGCCGGTGGTGTCGGCCAGCAGCGCCGCCGCGGACAGCCCGCCGGGCACCGCCGCCAGCCGCTCGCCGACCAGGATGATCGCCCCGTCGGTACGCACCGCGGACCGGGCCTGCTCGGCCTCGGGCGACGAACCGATCGCGTCGCCGGCCAGCGCGGTCAGCAGCTCCGCCTCGGCACCGGGGACCACCGGCAGCAGGGTGCCACCCGCCTTCGTCACACCGGGGCTCGCGAACGGCTGGGCCGAGAACAGCCGCAGGCCGTGCTTGCGGTGTCCCTTGCGCAGCCGCAGGAACAGCGATGGCGCCTCCTCCTCGGCCTCCAGGCCGACCAGCAGCACCGCGGGCGCCCGCTCGACGTCGGTGAACGTCACGCCACCGTTGTTCGGGCTGACCCCGGCCGCGTAGTCGGCCAGGAACGCGGTCTCCTCGGCCGAGTGCGGCCGCACCCGGAAGTCCACGTCGTTGGTGGCGAGCGCCACCCGGGCGAACTTCGCGTACGCGTAGGCGTCCTCGACGGTGACCCGGCCGCCGGTGAGCACCCCGACCCCGCCGTTGTCCCGGGCGGCGGCGAGCCCCTCGGCCGCCACCCGCAGCGCCTCCGACCAGCTGGTCTCCCGCAGCGTCCCGTCCTCGTCGCGGACCCGCGGGTAGACGAGCCGGTCCGCGCCGTTGGCGTACCGGAAGGCGAACCGGGTCTTGTCGCTGATCCACTCCTCGTTGACCGCGCTGTCCTCGCCGGACAGCCGGCGCATCACGCTGCCGCGCCGGTGGTCGACCCGGATCGCGTCGCCGCCGGCGTCGTGCTCGTTGATCGACGGCGTACTCACCAGGTCGAACGGACGCGAGTGGAACCGGTAGTCCGAGCCGGTGAGCGCGCCGACCGGGCAGATCTGGATGGTGTTGCCGGAGTAGTACGAGTTGAACGGGTCGCCGGAGGTGTTCGTCGCCGCGTGGTCGCCGTCCAGGTAGGGCGTGTCGGAGAAGACGCCGATCTGCTCGGCGGCACCGCGCTCCATCAGGTCGATGAACGCGTCGCCGGCGATCTCCTCGGAGAACCGGGTGCAGCGCTGGCAGAGCACGCAGCGTTCCCGATCGAGCAGTACCTGGGTGGAGATCGCGAGCGGCGTCGGGTACTTCCGCTTCTCCTCCACGAACCGCGAGTCCGGCCGACCGTTCGCCATCGCCTGGTTCTGCAGCGGGCACTCGCCGCCCTTGTCGCAGATCGGGCAGTCCAGCGGGTGGTTGATCAGCAGGAACTCCATGATCCCCTCCTGGCCCTTCTTGGCCACCGGAGAGGTCAACTGCGTCTTCACCACCATGCCGTCGGTGCAGGTGGTGGTGCAGGAGGTCATCGGCTTGCGCTGGCCCTCCACCTCGACCAGGCACTGTCGGCAGGCGCCGGCCGGTTCGAGCAGGGGGTGGTCGCAGAACCGCGGGATCGCGATGCCCAGCTGCTCGGCGGCGCGGATGACCAGGGTGCCCTTGGGCACGGTGGTCTCGATGCCGTCGATGGTGAGCGTGACCGTCTCGACGATCTCGCCGTCCTTCTGCTGCGTGACGGTCATGTCAGTGCGCTCCCACGAGTTCGCGAGCGTCGAGCAGCGGCTTCTTACGCCCCTCGATGTAGTCCAGGTAGTCCTGCTTGAAGTACTTGATCGACGAGGTCACCGGGGAGGTGGCGCCGTCGCCCAGCGCGCAGAACGACCGGCCGAGCAGGTTGTCGCACGCGTCCAGCAGGGTGTCGAGGTCGTCGTAGCTGCCCTCGCCGGACAGGATGCGGCGCAGGATGCGCACCATCCAGTAGTTGCCCTCGCGGCACGGGGTGCACTTGCCGCACGACTCGTGCGCGTAGAACTCGATCCACCGGTAGGTGGCGTAGACCGGGCAGTCCTGGTCGGAGAAGATCTGCGTCGCCGTGGTGCCGAGCATCGAGCCCTGCGCGGCCACCGAGTCGAAGTCCAGCGGGACGTCCAGGTGCTCGGCGGTGAACAGCGGCGTCGACGAACCGCCCGGCGTCCAGAACTTCAACTCGTGGCCGGGCTGCATGCCGCCGCACAGCCCCAGCAGCTCGCGCAGCGTGATGCCCATCGTGCACTCGTACTGGCCGGGGTTCACGATCCGTCCGGACAGCGAGTAGATCATCGGGCCGGACGACTTCTCGGTACCCATCGTGCGCCACCAGTCGACGCCGCCGAGCACGATGTACGGCACCGAGGCGATGGTGCCGACGTTGTTCACCACGGTCGGCGAGGAGTAGAGCCCGTGCGTCGCCGGGAACGGCGGCTTCAGTCGCGGCTGGCCGCGGAAGCCCTCCAGCGAGTCCAGCAGCGCCGTCTCCTCGCCGCAGATGTACGCGCCGGCGCCGCTGTGCACGACCAGCTCCACGTTGAGACCGGTACCGAGGATGTTGCGGCCCAGGTAGCCCCGGGCGTACGCCTCGGCGACCGCGTGCCGCAGCCGCCGCGCGGCGTGCACCGCCTCACCGCGGATGTAGATGTAGGCCCGCTCCGCGCGGATCGCGTAGCAGGTGATGACGATGCCCTCGATCAGCGCGTGCGGATCGTTCATCATCATCGGCAGGTCCTTGCAGGTACCCGGCTCGCCCTCGTCGGCGTTGACCACCAGGTAGTGCGGCTTGCCGTCGTTCTGCGGGATGAACGACCACTTCAGCCCGGTCGGGAAGCCGGCGCCGCCGCGGCCGCGCAGGCCCGAGTCCTTCACCAGCTGGATCAGGTCGTCCGGGTGCGACTTCAGCGCCTTCTTCAGGCCCTGGTAGCCGTCGAGCTTCTCGTACGTGTTGATCCGCCACGCGTCCGGCGACAGCCAGCGCTTGGTGAGCACCGGGGTGAGCTTCTGCAGCACCTCAGCAGAGGGAGCGCTCATCCTTACCTGCCCTCCTTGGACGGGATCGGCGTGTTCGGGTCGAAGCCCGGCACCGAGATGTTGTGGTCGGCGGCCAGCCGGATGCCCCGCAACGTCGGCTCGCCGGTCGCGTTGTCGGCGACCGCGCCGGGCCGGCCGTCGCCGTACCCGGCGAGCTGCTCGCCGATGCCGGACAGCCCGGCCGGCTCCGCCCCGCGGTCCGGGTGCGGCACCTCGCCGGCCTGCAGCCGCTGCACGATCTCCATGCCCTTGGCCTCGTCGACGTTGTTGTAGAACTCGTAGTCGACGGTCAGCACCGGCGCGTAGTCGCAGGCCGCCAGGCACTCGGCGTGCTCCAGCGTGATCGTGCCGTCCTCGGTGGTCTCCTCGTGGCCGACCCCGAGGTGCTTCGACAGGGCCTGGTAGGTCTTGTCGCCGCCCATCATCCCGCACAGCGTGTTGGTACAGACGCTGACCAGGTGGTTGCCGGTCCGACCACGCTTGTACATGGTGTAGAAGGTGGCCACCGCGCCGACCTGGGCCCGGGTGATGCCGAGCTGCTCGGCGCAGAACCGGATGCCGTCCGGCGTGACCTTGCCTTCCACCGACTGCACCAGGTGCAGCAGCGGCAGCAGCGCGGACCGCTCCCGCCCCTCCGGGAAGCGCGCCCTGATCTCGGCCGCGCGCTCCCGGTTCTGTTCGGTGTCCAGCTCTTCGTACGACATCAGCGATCAACCCCACCCATGACCGGGTCCAGTGATGCGCCACCGGCGACCACGTCGGCGAGCAGGCCGCCCTCGGAGATCGCGGGCAGCGCCTGCAGGTTCACGAAGCTGGGTTCGCGCACGTGTACGCGGTAGGGCCGGGTGCCGCCGTCGGACACGGCGTGGCAGCCGATCTCGCCGCGCGGCGACTCGATCGACGTGTACACCTGGCCGGCCGGTACCCGGAAACCCTCGGTCACCAGCTTGAAGTGGTGAATCAGGGCCTCCATCGACTGGCCCATGATGTTCGCGACGTGGGACAGCGAGTTGCCCATCCCGTCGGTACCGATCGCGAGCTGTGCCGGCCACGCGATCTTCTTGTCCTCGACCATCACCGGGCCCGGCTCCAGCCGGTCCAGCACCTGCCGGACGATCTTCAGCGACTCCTGGCACTCGTGGAACCGGACCATCCAGCGGCCGTACACGTCGCAGGTGGTCTCGGTCGGCACCTCGAAGTCGAACTCGTCGTAGCCCAGGTAGGGCATGGTCTTGCGCAGGTCCCACGGCAGGCCGGCGGAGCGCAGTACCGGGCCGGTGACGCCGAGCGCGAGGCACCCCGACACGTCCAGGTAGGCCACGCCCTTGGTCCGGGCGTGCAGCACCGGCTGGCCGTTCATCAGGTTCTCGTACTGCTTGAGCCGCTGCGGCATCACCTTGAGGAACTCGTTGATCGCGTCGAGCGCGTCCTGGGTGACGTCCTGCGCGACACCGCCGGGCCGCACGTACGCCATGTTCATCCGCAGGCCGGTGATCAGCTCGAAGATCTCCAGGATCATCTCGCGCTCACGGAACCCGATGATCATCATCGTGGTGGCGCCGAGTTCCATGCCGGTGGTGGCGAACCAGACCAGGTGCGAGGCGATCCGGTTCAGCTCCAGCATCAGCACCCGGATCAGCCGGGCCCGTTCGGTGACGTCGATGCCGAGCAGCTTCTCCACCGCCAGGCAGTACACCGTCTCGTTGGCGATCGGCGACAGGTAGTCGGCGCGGGTGACGAACGTGGAGCCCTGCGTCCAGGTGCGGTACTCCATGTTCTTCTCGATGCCGGTGTGCAGGTAGCCGATCACCGGACGCACGTCGGTGACCGTCTCCCCCTCCATCTCCAGCACCAGCCGCAGCACGCCGTGCGTCGACGGGTGCTGCGGGCCCATGTTGATGACCAGCTTCTCGTGGTGCAGCGGGTCGTCGGAGCCGACGATGGTGTCCCAGTCGCCACCGGTGACGGTGTAGACCTTGCCCTCGGTGGTGTCCCGGGCGGTCGCCGCGAACGGGTCCTTGGCCGAAGCCCGGCTCGACGTTGAATGCTCGGTCACTTGTACTGCCTCCGCTCGTCCGGCGGTGGGATCTCGGCGCCCTTGTACTCCACCGGAACCCCGCCCAGCGGGTAGTCCTTGCGCTGCGGGTACCCCTCCCAGTCGTCCGGCATGAGGATCCGGGTCAGGTTGGGGTGGCCGTCGAAGACGACCCCGTACATGTCGTAGGTCTCCCGCTCCTGCCAGTCGGCGGTCGGGTAGACCTTGGTCACCGACGGCACGTGCGGGTCCTCGACGCTCACCGCGACCTCCAGCCGCACCCGGCGCCGGAAGGTCATCGAGAGCAGGTGGTACGTGACGTGCAGCCGCCGCGCCTCGCCCAGGTAGTCGGTGCCGGAGACGTCGGAGCAGAACTCGTACCGCAGCGCCGGGTCGTCCCGCATCGTCTGGCAGACCTGCGCGATGAACCGCGGCCGGATGTGGATGGTCAGCTCGTCGCGATCGACACTGACCATCTCGATGGCCTCGTCGAACTGCGGGAACGCCGCGGCCAGCGCATCGACCGTCTCGTCGAAGTACGACCCGTACGGCCGTTCGGCGGGCGCCACGGTCGGACGGCGACGCACCAGCCCGCCCATCCCGGAGGTGTCACCGGAGCCGATCACGCCGAACATGCCCTGCTGCACCGGGTTGCTGGTCGGCGCGCCGCCGCCGGAGACCATCTCGTCCAGGTCGTCGGTGGCCTGCAACGCGTCGATGCTGTCGGTCGGGTGCTTGACCGGCAGCGGGTCCGGCTCGCCGGCCGCCGCGTGCCCCGGGTAGACCTTCTCGTTGGCCGGCCCCTCGGACACGTCCTTGCTCTGCGGCATTCGCTCGCCGGCGGGCTTCGCGTCGGCGGACGGCCTGTCCTCCGCGGGATGCGGAAGTTTCTCGTCGGCCACGACTATCCCTTCCACCGGTCGCGCGCCACCGGCGCCTTGTCGTCGTTCTCGTGCATCCAGTTCTCGATCCGCAGCTGCTCCTGCCGACCCTCGGCCGCGGCGGCCGTCCACTGCCGACGCTTCGCCTTGTTGTAGCGGTAGCTCGACGGCATGGTGCCCGGCCGTACCGCCGGGGCCGGCTCGGTCAGCGCCTTCTCGGCCAGCTCCAGCCGGCGCTTCTCGCCCAGCGGCTCGTGCATGATCTTCTCGTGCAGCTTGAGGATCGCGTCGAGCAGCATCTCCGGCCGCGGCGGGCAGCCCGGCAGGTACATGTCCACCGGGACGACGTGGTCGACGCCCTGCACGATCGCGTAGTTGTTGAACATGCCGCCGGAGCTGGCGCAGACGCCCATCGACAGCACCCACTTCGGGTCGGCCATCTGGTCGTAGATGCGGCGCAGCACCGGGGCCATCTTCTGGCTCACCCGGCCGGCGACGATCATCAGGTCGGCCTGCCGCGGCGAGGCGCGGAAGACCTCCATGCCCCAGCGGCCGGTGTCGTAGCGGGCCGCGCCGGTGGTCATCATCTCGATCGCGCAGCAGGCCAGGCCGAACTGTGCCGGCCACATCGACGACCGGCGAACGACGTTCACCAGCTTCTCGACCGAGACCAGCAGGATGCCGGGCAGGTTTTCCTCTAGGCCCATGTCGTCACGCCTCCCCTTAGTCCCAGTCCAGCCCACCGCGACGCCACACGTAGGCGTACGCGATGAACACCGTGACGATGAACAGCACCATCTCCACGAAGCCGAAGAAGCCGAGCATGTCGTACGACACGGCCCACGGGTACAGGAAGATGATCTCGATGTCGAAGACGATGAACAGCATCGCCGTGAGGTAGTACTTGACCGGGAACCGGCCGCTCGGCGCGGGAGCCGGCTCGATCCCGCACTCGTAGGCCTCCATCTTCGCCCGGTTGTACCGCTTCGGGCCGACGAACGGCGCGATCGTGCAGGAGAAGAGCGCGAACAGGCCGCCGAGGACGAACAGCCCCGCAATCGGCACGTACGGCGCGATCGACATCGCCTTGTCTCCAGTTCCCGGCGCACCCGATGGCGCGCACGTCTGCCGCCTATTGCCAAAACCGATTCACCCTATTGCGGGTCGGCGTCCGCGCTGCTAGCGGGGGTGGCGCCGGCTCGCCAGCCGGCCCGCTACACGGCGGGCGCGACGCGGGTCAGCGTGTTGATGATCCGGTCCATCGCGTCACCCCCACGGGGGTCGGTGAGATTTGCCAGCAGTTTGAGCACGAACCGCATCAGCATCGGGTGCGGCATGCCGTGCCGGGTGCAGAGCTTCATCACGTCCGGGTTGCCGATCAGCTTCACGAACCAGCCGCCCAGCCGGTAGTAGCCGCCGTACCGGTGGGACAGCTCGCGCGGGTACCACCGCAGCATCCGTTCCCGGGCCGGACCGGACCGCGCCGACAGCGCCTGCGCGGCGACCTCGGCGGCCAGTTCGCCGGACTCCATCGCGTACGCGATGCCCTCGCCGTTGAACGGGTTGACCATCCCGGCGGTGTCGCCGATCAGCATGACGCCGCGGGTGTAGTGCGGCACCCGGTTGAACCCCATCGGCAGCGCCGCGCCGCGCACCGGCCCCGTCGCGTACTGCTCGTCGTTGAGCTGCCACTCGTCCGGGGTGCCGGCGAGCCAGTCGGTCAGCATGGTGCGGTAGTTCGCCTGGCCGAAGCTGGCCGAGGAGTTGAGCACGCCGAGACCGACGTTGACCCGGCCGTCACCGAGACCGAAGATCCACCCGTACCCGGGCAGCAGGGTGTCCCGGTTCGCGTCCCGGCCGTCCCGCAGCTCCAGCCAGGACTCCAGGTAGTCGTCGTTGGTGCGGGACGGGCTGTCGTAGTAGCGCCGCACCGCGACCCCGATCGGTCGGTCGTCGCGTTTCGCGATGCCCAGCGACAGCGCGAACCGGCCGGACACGCCGTCCGCCGCGATCACCAGCGGGGCGCGGAACTCGACCGGCCGCTTGTCCCTGCCGACCGTCGCTGTGACGCCGACGACCCGGCCGGCGGTGTTGGTGATCGGGCCGGTGACCGTGGTCGAGGTGCGCAGCCGCACGCCGGCGCCGACGGCGCGGGCGGAGAGGATCTCGTCGAAGTCCAGCCGGGTCCGGGTCAGCCCGAACTCGGGGTAGCTGGCCAGGTCCGGCCAGTCGAGCTGCAGCTTGATGCCGCCGCCGATCACCCGCAGCCCCCGGTTGCGCACCCAGCCCGGCGCGTCGATGTCGACGCCCATCTTGACCAGCTGCTTGACCGAGCGCGGCGTCATCCCGTCGCCGCAGACCTTCTCCCGCGGGAACTCGCTCTTCTCCAGCTGGAGCACGTCGAGACCGTGCTGCGCCAGGTAGTACGCGGCGGCCGAGCCACCCGGGCCGGCGCCGACGACGATCACGTCGGCGGAGCCACCGGACTCCTCGACGGAGCCGAGCGGCTCGGGGTCGATGCCGGTCGCGGCTGCGGCGGGTGCCGCGTCGGTCGCGGTTGCGGCGGGTGCCGCGTCGGCCGCGGTCACGGCCGGTGCCGCCTCGTCCCGGGCACTGCCGGCGTCGGTCACGATGACCTCTCAGACGAACGATCGATGGGGGCGATCGGGTCGCTTGTGAAGACTTTCACGAGCACCGATGCCGAGTGTAGGACGGGCAGCGGGAGCATGGCTGGTTAGGCCGACCTAACTTCCATCCCGAGCGGCTGGTGGCCGCCCTCTCCCACGAACCGCAGACCGGGCATCCCCGTCGATGCGACCTGCGGCTCCCCCTCACCATGTCATCACCGGGACGCCGCCCCGCACACGGGTACGGACCTCAGCGGCGCACCGCACGATGCAACGCCACGATCCCGTCGAAAAGGTTGCGCCACGCGACCTGCCCCCAACCCGCGGTACCGATCCGGCGGGCCAGCTCGGCCTGCTCCGGCCATTCCTGGATCGACTCGGCGAGATAGACGTACGCATCCGGGTTGGACGAGACCCGCCGGGCGACCCGGGGCAACGCCGCCATCAGGTACTCCTCGTACACCATCCGGAACGGAGCGAACGTCGGGTGGCTGAACTCCGCCACCACCAGTCGGCCACCCGGCCGGGTCACCCGCGCCATCTCGGCCAGCGCCGCGTCGACGTCCGCGACGTTGCGCAGCCCGTACGAGATGGTCACCGCGTCGAAGCTGTGGTCGGCGAACGGCAACGCCATCGCGTCACCGGCCACCATCGGTACCGACCGGCCCCGCTGCCGGCCGGTGCGCAGCATGCCCTGGGAGAAGTCCGCCGCCACCACCGTCGCGCCGGACCGGGCCAGCTCCTCGGTCGACACCCCGGTACCCGCGGCGAGATCGAGGCATCTGTCCCCCGGCCCGAGCCGCAACGCCCGCCGGGTCGCCTGCCGCCACCACCGATCCATGCCGAAGGTCAGCACGGTGTTGGTCAGGTCGTACCGGTCGGCGACGCCGTCGAACATCGCCGCCACCTCGTGCGGCTGTTTGTCCAGGCCAGCCCGGCCCGCGGGAGACTCGATCACGGTCACCACTCTTGCAGACCACCCCGCCCGCCCCGACAAGGTCCCCAACCACCGCCCCGCCCCGGGGTGGCGCGGCGTGACCAGGCCCGGGGTGGCGTGGCGTGACCAGGACCGGGGTGGCCTGGCGTGGCCAGGCCCGTGCAGGCGTCTGCGGCGGGCATCGGGCGGTTATGCTGCGGTCCGTCCTTTTCGGAGAGGTCGGCCGCCATGAGCCAGCAGGAGTCACCGGAGCCGCCGCACGACCCCGTGCCCGGCACCACCGCGTCCACCGGCCCCGGGATTGTCGGGCCACCGCCGCCAGGCGCCGCACCGTACCCGGCGGACCCCGCCGGGCCGCCGGGAGCGGCAGTAGCCGGGGCACCCGGTGACGCGCGGCCGGCGAACGGCGGCCCCGCCGGGCCGGCGGTCGTCACGCCCGGTGGCGCGCGGCCGGCGCTCGGCCTGCTGCGGGGCGACGACCCGCTCCTGCCCCACCTGGCGTGGGAGGCGGTGCTGCTCGTCCTCGCGGTGCTCAGCGTGATCGTCACCGTCGTGGCCGCGCCCGGCGGGCCGGTGGCCGAACAGTTGCTGCGCAACACCGCCTCGATCGGTCTGGTGGCGAGCGCCGTGGCGGTGTCGTTCCGTACCGGAACGCCCAACCTGGCGGCCGGTGCGATGACGACCGTCGCCGGGCTGCTCACCATCCATCTGGTCGCCGCGCAGCACTGGGGCGAGCTGACCGCCGGTGCCGCGGCGGTGCTGGTGGTCACCGTCATCGGACTCGTCCTCGGCGGCATCACCGGCCTGCTGTCGGTGCCGGGCTGGGCGGTGACGGCCGGCGGCATGGTTCTCCTGGTCGGGATCGCGTTCCTCGCGACCGGCGCCCGGGCCGTGGCTCTCGACGGCGGCACCGGCGCCCCCAGCGGCGTCCTGTGGTTCGTGCTGTTCGCGGTCGTCTCGCTGGGCGGGGCCGGGCTGTGGCTGGTGCCTCCGGTACGCCGCACCCTGAGCGCGGTCCGCCACCCCGGGGACCCGAGCGCGTGGAACGCACCCGGCGCGTTCGGCGCGCTCGCCGGGTTGACGCTCTCCGGGCTGTTGTGCGGGCTTGCCGGCGCCCTCCAGGCCTACCAGTACCGGGCGATGTCCCTCAACGACGGCATCACGGTACTGACGATCGCGATGGCCGCGGCGCTGCTCGGCGGCGCCAGCGTGTTCGGTCGGCGGGCCGGGCTCACCGGCACCGTGCTCGCCTCCCTGATCCTCGCCGGGATCGTGACCACGTTCGCGCTGCAGGGGGTCAGCGAGCCGGGCGGTGAGCTGACCGTCGCGGGGGTCGCGATCATCGTCGGGCTCGGGGTCAACCGTGGCCTGGAGCTGCTGTCCAGCCTGCTGTCCCGCCGAGCCGGCGCCCGCCGGCCGGGCCTCCCGACGGTCGCCGCCGCGCCGCCGGGTGCCCGCCCGTAGCGAGGGATGCGCCGCGGCCGGCACCGGGCGGCTCGGGGTGGCACCCGGCGGCTCGCGGCCGGCACCCGGCGGCCCTGGGCTGGGGCGCTTCGGCGCCGAAGCTCAGGTCCTCGCCAGCGCCCGCTCCAGGAACGGCAGCAGCCGGTCCCAGTGGCGGCGCAGCCCGGCCGCGCTGAATGCATCGGTGTCGGACATGGTGAAGCCGTGCACCGTGCCGGGGTAGATCTCGGAGGTGTGGCTGACCCCCGCGGCGTCCAGCGCCTGGTTCAGCTCGCCGAGGCTCTCGGGTGTCAGGTCGCTCTCGGCGTGGCCGAGGAGAACCGGGGCCGTGAGCCCGGTGAAGAGGTCCGGGCCGTCGGCGCCCACCGGGCCGTGGAAGGCGGCCACGGCGGCGACCCGGTCCGGGTGCGCCGCCGCGGTACGCACCGCCAGCAGGCCGCCGATGCAGTAGCCGGTCACCGCGACCGGGCCAGCGCTGACCTCGGGTTGGGCGGTGAGGAAGGCGAGGTAGCCGGCGGCGTCCCGGTGCGAGCGTTCGGCGCTGTGCGTCGCGAGCAGCGGCAGTAGCCGCGCCACGACCCGATCCCGGTCGTCGGTACCGAGGTGTTCGGGAATCTCGATCACCGGGGTCGGGCCGTGCCGGTAGAGGAAGTTGGGGACGAGCACGTAGTAGCCGTGGCCGGCCAGTTCGGCGGCCAGCTCGTGCAGCACCGGCCGGATGCCGAAACCGTCCGGGTACATCAGCACCCCGGGGTGCGGCCCGGGACGGTCCGGGAGGGCGGCGAACGCGTCGGCCTGGCCGTCCTCGGTGGGAATCTGCAAGGTCTTGAAAGGCACGAGATCTCCTGTCGTGGTCGAGGTGAACCTGCTATCCACACGACGGAGGTGGAGCCCGCGCGGCGGCGTGGGCTCCCGGATCGAACGGCGGGCCGGCGCCGGCCCGACCGGCACTCAGAACGGCACCGGGTCACCGATCCGTGCGCGGCGTGACGCCATCCCGGTCATCATGACCACAACGTATCCGACCGCCCGAGGCGCCCGGCAGGAGCGCTGGCCGGGCGCCCCCGGATCCCGTCAGCGGTGTGGCGGCACCGGCATCCGGTGGCCGTCCAGCTGGGACAGCGTGAGCACGGCGAGGGAGTCGGTCCAGGCCAGCGGGGCGACCGAGGCCGGATAGCCCTCCGGAGTGAGTTGCTCGGGGAACGCGCCGAGCGTGGTCCGGTGGTCGGCGAGCCAGCCGACCAGCTCGGTGGCCCTGCCGCGTTCCCCGGTGCTCGCCCAGGCCAGCGCGAAGAACATCGTCTCCGGCGTCCAGGTGGTGGGGTGCGTCCAGGACTCGCCCGGGACGACCCCGCCGTTCGGGCGGCGCAGCACGTCGAACGTGTGCTGCAGGGCGGGGCGCAGGCCGGCCGGTGCGATCGAGAACGGTGGCGCGAGGAACGCGATCGCCGAGTCGACGCCGCTGCCATCGGTGACGGTGCGCTGGTAGCCGTTGCGGCCGAAGGTGTCCGCGATACCGGCCGCGAGCCGGTTGGCGGCGTGCTGCCAGCGGCGGGCGTCGTCGGCCCGGCCGAACCGGCGGGCCAGGTCGGTCGCCGCGCGCAGCCCGGCGAGCAGCGGCGCCGCGGTGCCGAGGTTGGGCGCGTCGGTATCGACCTCCCAGTAGTCGGGGCTCGCCGGGGGCAGGCCGGACGCGTCCAGGCTGGCCGCCGCGTAGTCGGCGGCCCTGCGCACGGTCGGGTAGAGCACCTTCGTGTGGGCCGCGTCGCCGCTGGCGCGCAGCCACTGCCAGACCGCCCACGGCACCCAACCGTTGGCGTCCAGTTGCCAGTGCCGGCCGTCCGGCGGCCCCGCCCCGTCCAGCGTGGTACGCGCCTCCCAGGTGCCGTCGGCCCGCTGGGTGGACGCGTCGAACGCCAGGATCCGGTACGCCTCGGCGAGATGGCCGGTGCGCATCAGTGCCGCGGCGACGAAGCTGGAGTCGCGCGGCCAGGAGTAGGTCCAGGCGCCGTACCACGCGGCGGCGACGGCGCCGTTGCGCTGGGTCAGCAGCCGCATGTCGAGCAGCGCGCGGGCGGACATCTCCCGTTGCCGCGCGGTGCGGCCCGGCACCGTACCAGCGGCGAGCCAGGCTCGGCTCTCCCGGACCGCCGCGGCGGCACCGGGATCGTTCGCCGGCACCGTCACCGGTGTCGTGGCGCCGGACGGCAGGTAGCGCAGCCGCCCGTCCGGCAGCCGCAGCACCGAACTGCCCGGCAGGTACGACGCGCCGGCCGCCTCCAGCGGGCTGAGGGCGACGACGTGGTCGGCGTTGCCGAGCAGGCCGGCGGTGGTCACCGACAGCTCGCTCGGCGGCAGGTGCCGGTAGCAGGTGTTGTCGGCGGCGCAGTCGATCCCGTCGTTCACGCCGAAGGCCAGGTGCCGGCCGGTCTCCCGGTGCCAGCCGCCCCAGTACGCCCGGTCGTAGTTCCAGCTCGGCAGCGCACCGCCGGCCGCGGATCGGGTGCCCTGCCAGACCACGGTGTCGTCGGCACCGGACACCGAGAGGGTCAGGTAGTCGGTCTGCCCGGCCGGCACGGTGGCCGACAGCGGCACCCGGACCCAGCCGCTGCCCGTCCCGCCGAGCGCCGCGAGGTCGACGTGGCCGCTGCCCACCGCACTGTCCGGGTCGTCCACCGCGGTGCGCACCGAGACGTCGACGGTGCCCACCGAGGCGTGGCTGACCAGGAAGACGCTGACCGAGGTCAGCTGGCCGGCGTCGGTGTCGAACTCCTGCGCGCCGCCGTGGCCGGGCGCGTCGACCAGGTAGAGCGCGGCGTCGTGCGCCGGCTGCCGGTCGTGCGCCTCGGACGCGTGCGCCACGGTCGGCGCGACCGCGAGCAGTGCCACCACGAGCCCCGCCGCGACTCCGCGGCGCCGCCACCGACCGGCCATGACGTCTCACCCTTCCGTGGACAGACAGCACGGGCAGGACGAAACCTAGCCGTAGGGCACGGATCTGGGAAGGACGTGGCCCAACCTGTGGACAACGGCTGTGGACGACCCGGTGGGCGGTGGGTCAGGTGGCGTCGGCGAGGTCGAGGCTGGTGCGGCCGCCGGGGTCCAGCGCGATCGACGAGACGTGCGAGTGCACCCGCTCGTCGGTCGGGTCGTCCGCCGGGGTGTGGTGCACCCGCAGGTGCCGGTACAGCGTGTCGCGCTGGGCCGGGACGCGATCCGCGTCGCGGATCATCCACACCAGTTGCAGCAGGTTGGAACGGTGCCGGGCGCCGGCCGAGGAGATCACGTTCTCCTCCAGCATGATCGAGCCGAGGTCGTCGACACCCATGTGCAGGGACAGCTGGCCGACGTCCTTGCCGGTGGTCAGCCAGGACGACTGCAGGTGCGGGACGTTGTCCAGGAACAGCCGGGCCACCGCGAGCAGCCGCAGGTACTCGACGTTCGTCGCCTGGGTGCGGCCCTTCAGATGGTTGTTCTCCGGCTGGTACGTGTATGGGATGAACGACCGGAAACCACCGGTTCGGTCCTGTACCTCACGGATCATCCGGAGGTGTTCGATCCGCTCGGCGTTCGTCTCGCCGGTGCCCATCAGCATCGTCACGGTCGACTCGATGCCCTGCCGGTGCGCCTGCTCCATCACCTCCAGCCACCGCTCGCCGGACTCCTTGAGCGGCGCGATCGCGGTACGCGGCCGGGCCGGCAGGATCTCCGCCCCGGCACCGGCGAGCGAGTCGAGCCCGGCGGCGTGGATGCGCCGCAGCGCCTCCTCGGTGGACACCCCGGAGATCTTCGCCATGTGCACGATCTCGCTGGCCCCGAGCGAGTGGATCACCAGCTGCGGGTAGTGCTTCTTGATCGCGGCGAAGTGCTCCTCGTAGTACTCCACGCCGAAGTCCGGGTGGTGGCCGCCCTGGAACATGATCTGGGTGCCGCCCAGCTCCACCGTCTCCGCGCAGCGGGCCAGGATGTCGTCGAGGCTGCGCACCCAACCCTCGGCGTGCTTCGGCGCCCGGTAGAACGCGCAGAACTTGCACGCGGTGAGGCAGACGTTCGTGTAGTTGATGTTGCGCTCGATGATGTACGTGACGATGCCGTCCGGGTAGCGCCGGCGCCGCACCGCGTCGGCCGCCGAGCCCAGCGCGTGGAACGGCGCGTCGGTGTAGAGCAGCAGCGCCTCCTCGGGCGTGATCCGCCCGCCGTCCGCCGCACGCTGCAGAATCTCGTCGATCTCCCGGTGCTCAGTCACGACCCCGAGGGTACGCGTCGCCGCACCCGGCACCGCCGCACCGGGGCACGGATCACGCTCGCCAGGCCCGGCGGACGGCGACGGGATCGGTCACGGCGACTCCCGCCGGGCCAGCTGGTCGCGGACCTGCGGGGGCAGCAGTTCGCGCAGCTGGTCGGGCAGCAGCGGCAGGTCGAGCAGGCTCAGCTTCGCCTGGCTGCGCTGCCGGTGCCGGCGCACGTCCAGCCGCACCACCAGACCGGCGTCGCGGCGCAGCTCGGCCCGTACCGTCCGGCCCGGTTCGAGATCGCCCAGCAGCAGGCCGTCCGCCTCGATCGCCGGCCGTCCGGCGTCGGACAGCAGGGAGAACTCGACGCGCTCGCCGGCGCCGAGGACCAGCGGGCGGCTGATCCCGGACATGGGTGCGACCGGCGTGATGACCATGGCGTCGGTCACCGGCGACAGCAGCGGCCCGCCGGCCGAGTAGCTGTGCGCGGTGGAGCCGGTCGCGGTGGCCATGATCACCGCGTCGGCCCGGAAGTACCCGTACTGCTGGCCGTCGATGGTGAGGATCGCGTTGACGGTGCCGTCGCCCGGGCGGCGGGACAGCGCCAGGTCGTTGAACGCGACGCGGCCGTCGCCGCCGGACGTGATCCGCAGGCAGCTGTGCCGCTCCAGCGTCACGTCGCCGGTGGCGAGCCGGTCCAACGCGGTGACGAGTTCGGCCGGTTCGATCTCGACGAGGAAGCCGAGCCGGCCCATGTTGACCCCGAGTACCGGCCGTGGATCCTCCGCGACCAGCCGCAGTGCACCCAGCATCGTCCCGTCGCCGCCGATGCTGAGGACCGCGTCGCTCGTCGCCAGCTCGTCGTCCGGCACCGGATGGGCGTCCGGCGCGCGGGCGGCGTCCGCGGCACCGATCCGTACCGCGACGTCGTGCGCGGCCGACCAGTCGAGCACCGCGGACACCGCCGACGTCACGTCCCGGGTGGGGTGCAGCACCAGTCCGAGCGTTTCCACCTTCGCCATGTGCCCAGCTCACCACACTCGCCACGGCCGGCGGGTGCGGGTCGGCCGCCCGGCGTGCCGGCCCCGCCCGGTCCGGACCCGTCGAGCGACCCGCCCCGGGCCGGGTCAGCGGCCCTCGCGCGCCGCGACGTTGTCACCGGGCCGGGGCAACGGCCGGCGCCGCGACACTGTCGCCGGGTCAGCGGCCTTCGCGGGCCGCGATGCTGTCGCCGGGTCAGCGGCCTTCGCGGGCCGCGACGCTGTCGCCGGGTCAGCGGCCTTCGAGGGCCGCGACGTTGTCGCCGAACGTCCAGCCCTTCGAGCCGTCCCAGTTGATCGACCAGGTCATCAGGCCCTTCAGCGAGCTGTCCGCCTGCCACGCCGCGGAGACCAGCGCCGGTGACAGGTACCCGCCGCCGGCGCCCGGCTGCGCGGGCAGCCCCGGCACCTGCTTGTCGTACGGGACGCGGATCGTGGTGCCCTGCACGGTCAGCCCGGCGTTCAGGCAGTCGGTCTGCTGGGTGAACCCTTCGACCGTACCGGCCTGGTAGGAGTCGCCGGAGCAGCCGTACATGCTGCCGTTGTAGTACTGCATGTTGAGCCACCACAGCCGGCCGCTGTCCAGGTACTTCTTGATGATCGGCAGGTAGGCGCCCCAGATCGAGCCGTAGGTGACGCTGCCGCCGGTGACGTACGCGGTCTCCGGCGCCATGGTGAGCCCGAAGTTGGCCGGCATCCGCGCCAGGATCCCGTCGATGATGCGTTCCAGGTTGGCCTGCGAGTCCGACAGCGTGCCGATGTCGCCGCTGCCGGTCAGGCCGGTCTCGATGTCGATGTCGACGCCGTCGAAGTTGTACTCCTTGAGGATCGGCACGATCGTCTCGACGAACCGGTCCGCCACCTGCGCGGAGCCGAGGTCGATGCCGGCCGCCGCGCCGCCGATCGACATCAGGATCGTGGCGCCGGACGCCTTCGCCGCGCACATCTCCGCCGGGGTGGGCACCTTGACGGTGGAGTCCATCCCGTCCTGCCACAGCACCGTGCCGTCGGAGCGGATGACCGGGAACGCCGCGTCGATGACGTTGTAGCCGTGCGCGCCGATCCGCTCGTCGGTGATCGGGATCCAGCCCAGCGGCGGGTGCACCCCGTTCGCCGCACCGTCCCAGTTCTCCCAGTACCCCTGGAGCACCCGGCCGGCCGGCCGCGACTTGACCGGGCAGCTCTCGGTACCGGTGGTGGGCGTCGGGGTGGGTGACGTCGGCGTCGGCGACGCGGTGGGGGACGCGGTCCCGGTCGGCGACGGGGACGCGGTGCCGGTCGGCGAGGGGCTGGTGGTGGCGTCGCAGGGACCGAGGTCGGTCCACAGCGAGGGGGTTGCGGCGGGGTTCCACCCGGCGCCGGCCGGCGCGGTGTGCGCGACCAGTGCCTGATACCGGCGGCCGTGGTAGCCGACCTGGTCACCCACCGCGTAGGCGGTGCCCTCCGACCAGGCCGCCGGGCAGGCCACCTGCGGGGTGCCGGCCATGGCCGGCCCGCCGGCCGATCCCACCAGCAACGCCGCGGCAAGCACCAGGGCCGCGCCGAGCACCACGACGATCGCCGAACGTCGAGCTCTCATGGCTTCTCCAACCGGTACAGAGTGGACAGGCCGTGAGATTAACAGTAAAGATTCTTAATTGTCATTGGCTGGCGGCAACCCGCCAGGTTCGCATCCCACGGCACTGCCGCCGGCCCCACCCATCGGGACCGGCGGCACTGCGGCGCCGGCGCGCCGCGGTCGGCCGCGTCGGTCAGGCCGCGGTCGGCCGCGTCGGTCAGGCCGCGTCGGCCGCGTTGTAGGCGTCGTGCGCCTCGGACCCGTAGTACGGGTGCCACTCGTTGCTGCCGCTGCTGACGCTGATGTTGCCGATCTGGGTACCGATGCCGGTCGAGGTGTCGAAGTTCTGCAGGAACGGGCCGCCGGACGAGCCGCCGGTCTGCACGCAGTCGATGCCCCAGATGCCGCCGCCGGGGTGGCCGCTCTCGAAGAACTCGGTACCGGCGCACCAGTTCAGCTGCTCGCCGTTGCCCTCGGCGTCGGAGCCGCCGTAGCCGAACGAGTAGACGTACTGGCCGGGGGTCTGGTCGAAGCCGATGCCCTCGCCGCCGACCGCGTCCACCAGCTTGGTTCCGTTCAACGGACTCATCGTGGCGAACGCGGCGTCCCAGGTCGGGTCGGGATCGCCGATCCGCTGCGACATCCAGTGCAGCGAGCTGGCCGTGAAAGTCCCATGTGGACGGTTACCGTGGTCGTAGCCGGGGATGAACACCCAGTTCTGGTAGACCTCGCCGGTGTTCGCGTCGACGACGCAGTGTCCCGCGGTCGCCACGATCGACTTGTTGCCGCTGTTGACCGCGTCGCCGGAGCACGCGTAGGTGCCGGACGAGTTGGAGAAGAACACCTTCCCGGCGGTACTGGAGATCAGCCCGCCGCCGGTCCAGCGCTGCGGCGACGTGGTCTGCGGGCGTACCCCACCGGTGGCGGGCGCGCCGCTGGCCGGCAGTGCCGGCGGTACCGCGGTCGGGGCGGTGGTCGCCTCCGGTGGAGCGCTCGCCGTCCCCGGCCGGGCGCCGGTACCGGCAGGGCGGCCGGAGGTGGGCAGGGCGTCGAGGTCGACGGCCGCGGCGAGCCGGGCCGGCGTCCAGAAAGCCCGTGCGGCCCGCTGCTGGGCCGCGCTGAACCGCGCCGACTCCTGGTGCCCGGCGGAGGCGGCGGACCGCACGGTGGGGGCGGCGGACTGTGCAGCCGCCGCGGTCGACTGCGCGGCGGCCGCGGTGGACGTGAGCGCGGCGGCGAACGTGGTGGCGGCGACGCCGACACCGAGCAGCAGGCGGGGGATCCGTCTCATGTCGATCACCCTTCGAGGCTTGTGGTGACAACGGTGTCACCCAGTAAGACGCATCGGACAAAACATGTCAATCCCCGGTTTCCGTCGGAAAGCGGTTGCCGAATCCGGACCGGCGGCCGACACTGCACCGCGTGTACTCCGACGCGGCCGCCGCCGCCCTCTACGACGTGCTGAACCCCTGGAACCCCGAGACCTACCCCAGCGACGCGTTCCACCACCGGCTAGTGCTGGCGGCCGGCTCGGTACTCGACGTCGGCTGCGGCACCGGCACGATGCTCGGCTACGCCCGCGACCACGGGCACACCGGGCGGCTCGTCGGCATAGACCCCGACCGCGCCGCACTGGACCGGGCCCGCCGCCGTACCGACGTCGAGTGGTTCGAGGCCACCGCCGCCGAGGCCGACACCCGTACCGGCGGTGGGTTCGAACTCGCCGTGATGACCGGACACGCCTTCCAGGTGCTGGTCACCGACGAGGAGCTGCGTCGCTCGCTGGCCGCGATCCACGCGTCGCTCGCACCGGGCGGCCGGTTCGCCTTCGAGACCCGGCATCCGCAGGCGCGGGCCTGGCTCGACTGGATCCCGGCGAACGCCGCGGACGTGGTCGACCCGACCGGCCGGACGCTGCGGACCTGGCACGACGTCGAGTCGGTCGACGCCGACGTGGTCACGTTCACCGGGACGACCGCCGACCCGGACGGCACCGTGCTGCGGGTCGACCGGTCCCGGCTCCGGTTCCTCGACGTACCGGCGCTCAACGGATTCCTGGTCACCGCCGGTTTCACCATCGAGGCACAGTACGGCGACTGGGAGCACGGCCGGGTCACCCCGAGCAGCCGCGAGATCGTCACCATCGCCCGCCGCTGACGCGCCCCGGCCAACCGCGCCGATCGCGGTGACCCGGCGACGACTCTGTCCACAGTGCACTGTTCGAAACACACCGTGGACGCATGCCGGCCGTGGCAGGCCCGCTCGTACGGGGCACCGCGCTCAGCCTGGGATTCCGGGACGGCCGCCACATCGCAACAAGCCGGACGGATCCCTCGCTATCGCACGGGCTCACCGCCGCCCGTGGTTTCAACTTCGCATCGAGGCACATCCATGTCCCCGAGTGCCGCTACGCTCCCGCCCGTGCCTGATCCCCTCCCTTCGACCGACGCCGCCGTCGCCTATCCGAAACTCCGTACGCTGCGGCGAGCCATCGCCGACAGCAACGGCGGTGCCGCGATCGCCTTCATCGACGCGGAACCCGACCCGACCGGCCGAACCTTCGTGCTGCGGTACGCGGCCGGGCTCGACGGAGCGCTCCCCGTCGCCGCGGAACAGCACGCGCGACGGCCGGACGATCCGACCGCTGCGGCGCTCTACGCCGCGACACTGATCGAGGCCGGCTGGCAGATCCGCTCCGGCCGACGCGCGCGCGAGGTGTCCACCGAGCAGTTCCACGGACTCCACGACCACCTGCGCCGCGCCGAGCAGATCCTCATCGACCGCACCGCTGCCGATCCCGACGACGCCACTGCCTGGGTACTGCGCCTGATCACCGCCCGAGGCCTGGAACTCGGTGCGAACGAGTGCCGCCGTCGCTACGATCGGTCGGTCGCCGCGCAGCCGCACAACCTGCCGGCGCAGCAGCAGTTCCTGCAACAGCTGTGTCCCAAGTGGACGGGTACCTTCGACGAGGTGCACGAGTTCGCCCGGCAGTGCTGGCTCGCCTCGCCGCCGGGCAGCCCCAACGGCTTCCTCGTCGCCATCGGCCATCTGGAACGGTGGCTGGAACTCGGTGACGCGGGCGGCGCACACCTCCGGCAGCAGTCGGTGCACGACGAGGTCGTCCAGGCGGCGGAACACTCGGTCTGGTATCGGGGCGCGGACACCGGCTTCTATGGGTTGACCGCGCACAGCACGTTCGCGATGTACTTCAGCCTCGTCGACGACCGGGCGGCCGCCGCGCGGCACTTCGCCGCCTGCGGCGGCGCCATCAGCGAACTGCCCTGGGCATACCTGGGCGATGCCGCACGGCAGGCGGCCCGACACCGCGCGCGCGTGACGGGAGCGGGCCAGTGACACGCGACGACACCGAGGTCGAGATCGACGGCGTACCCGTACTGCGGGCTCCCGCACCGGACGGGGTCTGCCGGGCCGGGCTGATGTTCCGAGTCGGTTACGCCGACGAGACCCTGACGCAAAGCGGCATCACCCATCTGGTCGAGCATCTCGCGCTGCACGGGACAGACCTCGCCGATCGCCGCTCCAACGGGTTCACCTCCATGCTCGACACCCAGTTCGCGGTCACCGGCAGCGAGGACGAGGTGGTCACGTTCTTCGACACCCTCTGCGGCACGCTGTCCGACCTGCCGGTGGACCGGCTGGACACCGAGCGGCAGTTGTTGCGGGCGGAGCGACGCAGCCGGGGCGGCCTCACCGTGGGGCCGATGCTGCGCGAACGGTACGGCGCGCAGCGCCACGGACTCCCCGCGTACCAGGAACTCGGGCTGCACACCGTCGACGCCGACGCGCTGCGGGAGTGGGCGGCCCAGTGGTTCACCAGGCAGAACGCGGTGCTCTGGCTGATGGGTGACGCGGTACCGGACAAGCTGCGGCTCGCCCTGCCGGACGGGCGTCGGATGCCGGCACCGCCCGCCGTCGACCTGCTCGTCGAGACGCCGGCGTACTTCCACGAGGACCACGATCGCATCCTGTGCACCGCGGTCGTGCCCCGGAGCCCCGCGGTGCCGGTCTTTCGCCGGGCACTGGAGCGATTGCTGTACCGGGAACTGCGCGAGAACGGCGGTTACTCGTATGCGGTGGAAGTCGCCGCCGAGCCGCGCGGCGACGGGTACAGCACCGTGACGGTGGCCGCGGACACGGTGCCGGACCGACAGGACGCCGCGGTCGGCCAGTTCCTCGACGTCATGGCCGCGCTGCGGCGCGGTCGCGTTCCGGCCGGCGACGTCACCGCGGCGTTGGACGACGCACGGCGGCAGGTGTCGCACCCGAACTGGGCCGCCGAGTCGTTGCCCGCCCGGGCTCTCGACCTGCTGCTCGGACAGACCTCCGGCACGGCCGAGGGGGTGCTGGGCACCACGATCGAGGATCTCGCCGGGGTCGCCCGCGAATTCGCCGGCTCGGCGCTGCTGTCCCTGCCGGTGCGCCGGCAGGCGGACTGGGCCGGCTTCGCACCGGTGCCCAGCGGGTCGACGCACTGCGTCGTCGGTACCCGGTACGCCAGCCGTTCCGGCACCGGTACCGAACTCGTGGTCGGGCCCACCGGAGTCACGGCGTGCGGCGCATCCGGCCGCGCCCGTACGGTCGAGTACGCGTCCTGCGCCGCGGTCGTGGTGTGGCCGGACGGCGGCCGGGTCCTGGTCGGCGACGACGGATTCGAGATCGCCGTCGAACCGACCCTGTTCGATCTCGACGCCGCGGCACTCGACTCGCTCGCCGCCGTACCCGCGCAACTGCTGGTGCCGCTGCCGGCCCGCGACCCGCGGGAGATCCCACAACCAGCCGAGCCGGCGGCACCAGCCCCCGACCAGGAACCCGATCGGCGCGGACAGCTTCGACCGCTGGTGTTGCTGCTGGTACTGGCGCTTGCCTTCGCCGCGCTGTTCGGGTTCGCCGCCGTGGCCGACCAGTGGGGTGGCGGAGCGCTCGGCGCCGCCGGCAGCGCGGCCGGTTCGGGAGTGCTGATCGGTTTGATCGCCCGGCTCAAGCGTCGTGATCGGAAGTAACGGAGGTCGGACCGGGGCCACCCGTACCGTGGTCGGCCGCACGGACCATGGCGGCCTGGGGCGCGGGCGGCCGTCCGGGTCCCGAGCGCCGGGCGGTGAGCCGGCTGACCGCGTCTGTCCGTTCGTTGACACGGATGGGTGGTTCGGCTAGAAACATCACGTCGACCACGTTGTTCCCGCATTGCCGCCCGGGGAGAGATGTCATGCGACACGGACGCCAGGAGGCGGGCGGTGAACAGCTTCGGCTGATCGACGACCCCGGCCCCGACGAGGCCGCGCTGCAGCGGTACTTCGAGGACATGGTCGCGGCCGATGCGAAGATCGAGCCGCGGGACTGGATGCCCGAGGCGTACCGGTCGATGATGGTCCGCCAGATCGGCCAGCACGCGCACTCCGAGCTGATGGGCATGCAACCGGAGTCGAACTGGCTGTCCCGGGCGCCGAGCCTGCGGCGCAAGACGGCGCTGCTGGCCAAGGTGCAGGACGAGGCCGGCCACGCGATGTACCTGTACGCGGCGGCCGAGACGCTCGGCGTCACCCGCGACGAGCTGCTCGACCAGTTGCACGACGGCCGGCAGCACTACAGCGTCGTGTTCAACTTCCCGGCCGCCAGCTGGGCGGACATCGGCGCGATCGGCTGGCTGCTGGACGGCGCGGCGATCGCCAACCAGGTGCCGCTGTGCCGCTGCTCGTACGGGCCGTACGCGCGGGCGATGGTCCGGATCTGCAAGGAGGAGTCGTTCCACCAGCGGCAGGGCTACTCGATCCTGCACACGCTGGCCGGCGGCACCCCGGCGCAGCACCGGATGGCGCAGCAGGCCGTCGATCGCTGGTGGTACCGGGCGCTCGCGCTGTTCGGCCTGCCGGACCGGGCGTCCCGCAACACGTCGCGCTCGATGGCGTGGAAGATCAAGCGGCTGACCAACGACGAGGTGCGGCAGAAGTTCGTCGACACGATCGCCGAGCAGGTCGGTTCGCTCGGCCTGACGCTCCCGGACCAGGCGCTGCGCTGGAACGACGAGCGCGGCCACTGGGACTTCACGCTGCCCGACTTCGACGAGTTGAGCACCGTGCTCAAGGGGTACGGCCCGTGCAACCGGCAACGGATGGAGCGCCGCCGCCGCACCCACGACGAGGGCGCCTGGGTTCGGGAGTCCGCGCTCGCCTACGCCGAGAAGCGACGGCGACGCCGCGCCGGCTGACCGGCGCGGCGCGGCGTCACGGCGGTCGCATCCGGTCCTGGAACGGGTGGCCGCACAGCGACCGGAAGAACCCGCCGGCCCGGACCGGATCCTCGGACACGGCTCGCAGCGACGCCAGCCGGCGCGGCGGCAGCTCCAACCGGGCGAGCGTCAGGGTGTGCTGGTACTCGTCGCGCAGCAGCTCGTCGCGCCGGTCCGCGAAGCGCCGCAGCGCCGGCCGGAGCCGGTCCGGGCTGCCCAGGTCCAGGCCGGTGCCGATGCTGTCGGCGAGCAGCCGGGCCTGGTGGAACGCGTCGGTGATGCCGCGTGCGGTCAGCGAATCCTTGTGGTGGCCGGCATCGCCGACCAGGGCCCAACCGGCACCCACCGGCTGCCGGAAGAAGTTGAGCTGGGCGCCGGTGCCGTAGAGCCGTTCGGCGCGCTGCACCGCCATCATCCGGGCCTGCACGTCCGGTGCCGTGTCGCGAACCGCGGCCAGGTAGGCGGCGCCCGCGTCGCGCCGCACGCCTGGGTACTCGGACTGCGGGAAGTAAGCCGCGACGAGGGTCAGGCCGTCGTTGGTCGGCACCACACCGATCCACCGGCCGGGTGCCTCGTGGATCTCGAACCGGTCCGAGACACCGGGCCAGTAGCTGTAGTAGACGCAGGTACGCGGCGGGTCGGTGACCCGGACGGCGGCACCGGCCCGGGCCGCCACCACCGACCGCATCCCGTCGGCGCCCACCACCAGCGGCGCGCGGAGCCGCTCCGGCGCCCCGGTGCCGGCCCGCAGCAGTACCCCCGCGACCCGGTCGTCCTCGACGATCAGGTCGGTGACTCGCCGGCCGGGGCGGAAGTCCACCCCGGCGGCCACCGCGGCCTCCACCAGCAGCTGATCGAGCAGGTACCGGCGGGGCCCGAGCGCGTATCCGATGCCGTCGAACGTCCACAACGGACCGTCGATGGAGACGCCGCCCGCGCGGTACCGCAGGCGCGCGATGTGCGGGCATCCGGTGCCGTGCACGGCATCCAGCAGTCCCCAGTCGCGCAGCAGCGCGACCGCCGGCTGCTGGAGGTAGTGCGTGGAGAGCGTGTCGCGCGGGAACCGGGCCCGGTCGACCAGCGTGACCCGGTACCCGGCGCGCGCCAGCAGCATCGCCGTCGGCGCACCGGCGCAGCCGGCGCCGACCACGACCACGTCAGGCACGAGACAACGGCTCCGGCTCGGCGTTCGCGGTGGGCGCCGCCGGCCGCGGCCGGATCAACCGCGCGTTGTCCCGGGTGAGCCGGACGATGCTGGACAGCAGTTCGACGCTGCCGCCGCTGCTGCCCACCGGGAACAGCCGGACATCCTCCTGGTAGGACTTGCGCGCGACGCCGAGATGCTTGGCGCGAAACGACAGCAGGGCGCGCAGCGACTGCTCCACCGCGGTCGCGGCGGCCCGCAGCCGCTCGTCCAGCGGGCCGTCGCCCGCCTCGTCCAGCGCGGCGGTGACCCGCGCGACGAGCGACGGCACCCCGGCCAGTTCGGCGTAGCGGCGCCGCCACTCCGGCAGGGCGTACGGGACCCCCTCGGCCCAGAACTCGGCGTAGTCGACGGAGTCCTGATCGGTCTGGTCGTGGTCGGCGGCCCACAGCATCAGGTCGAGCAGCGGTACCGGCAGCCCGGCGCCGGCCCCGCCGCGCCACAACCGGCCGTCGACGAGCACCTCGTCGAAGTACGGCCGCAGCTCGTTGGCGAAGAACGCCGGGTTCACCCGGCCGATCACCAGCTCGATCGCCTCGTCCAGGGAGGCCAGCAGGGCGCGGAAGCTGCCCATCGCGGTCAGGAACTCCGGGTCGGTCAGCGCGGCCCCGGTCAGCGGGCCGGCCAGCTCGACCGCCTGGGACAACCGCGGCAGGCTGAGCCGGACCGAGTCGATGAGCGCGGCCTCCTGCGACGATCCGGTGTAGCTTCGTTGCCGCTCGCCGTACGGGTTCCAGACGCTGTAGTGGTGCACGGTGTCCCGGGGCACCACGTCGCCGCGCGCGGCCAGCCGCAGCAGCACCGGCTCGACCTCCGGTACCGCCGTCACCGGCTCGACGCCGTGCCGCTTGACCGACCCGAGCAGCAGGCCGAGATCCCGCATGGCCGCGCGACACTCGTACGGGGTGCCGTCGGGCACCGCCGCCGCGTTGCCGGCCAGCCGGCGCAACGCGACGACCAGCGCGTCGAGGTCCGCGGCGGCGTTCATCTCGGGCAGCCTGCGGTACGTCTCGTCGGCGTCGAGCGGATCGAGCGCGCGGACCAGCCTGCTGTCGCGATGGTTGCCCGGCCCGGACGTCACGACGTCACTCCCCGATCGTGGGTAGCTCGTTGACGAGAACGTTGGACAGTACGGAGCCGTCCATCCGCACCTGACGCAGGTAGAACTTCTGTACCGGGGCGTGTTTCTTGCTGAACTGCCAGCTGCCCCGGGGGTCGTTCTGGATGCCGAGGTTGGCGATGGCGGTGTTCACCGCCTGCCCGGTCAGCTTCCGGCCGTCCGCGGTCAGCGACGAGATCGCCTGGTCGAGGATGGACGCCGCGCTGTAGCCGTACGCCGCGGGCTCGTTCGGCGCGGTGCCGTACGCGTGCTGGTAGGCGACGACGAACTCCCGGTTCGCGTCGTTGTCCAGGGTCGGCGTGTAGTCCAGCGAGCTGTAGATTCCCAGCGCCGCCGGGCCTTCGACCTGGAGCAGGTCGCAGCAGGTCAGCGGCCCCGAGGCGTACACCCGGATGCCCTGTGACTTCAGCCCGAGCTGCTGGTAGTCCTTGACGAACTGGACCGCCTGCAGCCCGGTCGCCCAGACGTAGATGGCCTTGGCGCCGTTCTGCTGCGCCTCGGTCAGGTACGACCGGTAGCTGGTCTTGTTGCTGTACGGCGCGTAGGTGGGCTGCCCGTTGGGGTTGGCCAGCTTCCCGCCGGCCGCCTTGAAGGTGCGGACGAAGGTCTGGGTGGTGTCTCCCTTGGCGGGCCCGAGATCGGTGCCCAGCACGTAGACCTTGCCGCCGGCGTTCTTGGCGACGTAGGCGCCGAGCGCCTCCGGCGGATCGGAGGTGAGGTTCGAGGCACACCAGAGGTAGGTCAGGTCGGGCACCTGGTCGGTGCAGGCCAGCGTGCTGACCAGCGGGAGCTTCCGCTTGGTGACCGGCGCCTGCATCGCGAGGACGGTACGCACGTCGCTGATTCCGGTGATGGCGAGCAGATCCCGCTGGTCCAGCAGGCTCTTCTCCGCCTTCGTCGCCTTCGTACTGGTCGGGTCGTCGCCGGCGTCGCGCTGCACGACCCGGACCCGCCGCCCACCGAGCCGGCCGTTGTGCAGCTTGAGATAGAGGTCGAGCCCGTCCCGCATGGACCGGCCGATGCCCTTCTGGATCCCGGACATGTCCGCGATGAAGCCGATCTTGATCGGGGCGGACGACACGCCCTTGCCGCCGTCGCTGGTACACCCGGCCGCCAGGAGCAGCAGCACACCTGGTGCCGCGAGCCCGGCCAGCACTCTCCTGACGCCCAAGACGATTCCTTCCGACAGGCACGACGTTGCCCGGGGCCGGCCCGTCCCGGCCGACCCCGTCTATCCACTGTGGATCGTCAGCGGCCGGCGACGACCGAGCCGATGATGTCGGCGACCCGCTTCGGTGCGGCGAGCATCGGGGAGTGGCAGGAGTCGGCCAGCTCGACCACCGAACCCGCCCGCTTGCACAGCTCCCGCTGCACCACGGTCGGCGTCGCGTTGTCCTGACCGGTCAACACGTAGGTCGACGGGATGTCGCGCCAGGCGATCGCGGTCGGCGACTGCTCCAGCACGGCGGCGGACATCGGCCGCAGCTGCGCCACCGCCGCCTCGGCGGCCTCCGGCGGCATGCCGTTGTAGAACAGCGTCGCCGCCCGCTCGGTCTTGACGCCCATCATCCCGTTCTCGCCCATCGTCAGGTCGAGCGGCGGGTTGAGCACGTCCGGACCCGGGTTCGGCACGGCGTAGCCGCCCAGCGCCTCGCCCTCGTCGGCGTTGTAGGCGGCGACGTAGACCAGGTGCCGCACGGCCGGATGGCCGGCCGCTCCCTCGGTCGCCGGAATTCCCCCGTACGAGTGGGCCACCAGCACCACGTCCTGGTACCGGTCCAGGGTGCGCCGGATCTCGGCGGCGTCGGCGTGCATGTCACCGGCCGGCGCACCGTCGACGGTGCGGCAGCTCGGCAGGTCGACCGTGACGCTGTGGATGCCGTACTGGTCGAGTTCGGCGATCACCGGGGTCCAGCACCATGGGCTGTGCCAGGCGCCGTGCACCAGGACCACCGTCGGGTTGTCGTTTGTTGTCATGCTGTTCGCCTTCCGTACGTCCTCGTGCCGGTTGCGAAATACGAACCGCTGTCACGTCAGGGATCCCAGACGATGCTTTTGCACGGTTCCTGGCGAGCGCCTATTTTGCCTACGCCGGGTCGTCACCGAAAGACCCCCAGCGAAACTACGTCACGCATCCGCGCGATCACGGTCGGACAGTTTCGGAGGAGAGCAGCCCGTGGAACCGTTCGATCAGAACGCCATCGCCGGAGTCGGCCCGCTCGGTCCGGCGGTCGATCGGACCGGGGTCGAGATCCGGCAGGCCAGCGCCGACCGGGTGGTCGGCACGATGCCCGTCGCCGGCAACACCCAGTCGTACGGGATGCTGCACGGCGGCGTGTCCTGCGTGCTGGCCGAGACGCTCGGCACCATGGCCGCGGCGCTGCATGCCGGGCCGCGACGGCGCGCCGTCGGCGTCGAGATCAACGCCACCCACCACCGGCCCGCCGTGGCCGGCACCATCACCGGGACCGCCACCCCGCTGCATCGCGGCGACACCCTTGCCACGTACCGGATCGTGCTCACCGACGACGCCGGCCGGACGGTCTGCACCGCCCGGCTGACCTGCCTGATCCGGGACCTGGACAGCGCGGCCGGCGGCCCCGGAGGCGGCGAGATCTCGGCGCGGTAACGGCCGCCGGCGAGGGTTGCGGACCGGGTACCGCTGGTCAAACATTGCAAATCACGGCCCCGAGCGCATCGATCGCATAGCGCGCTAGGTGGCATGCAAGCGTATCCACTTCCCGAAGGGAACGTTCGGACTGGAGCCGCCCAGATGCCCACCGGATACAGCTTCGACAACGCCGGCGCGGCCGGCGCGAGACAGCTCGATCAGCTCAGCGAGGCGTTCGACGGGCACACCACGTCCGTCCTCACCGAGTACGGGGTGGGCCGCGGCTGGCGGTGCCTGGACATCGGGGCCGGGGCCGGCTCCATCGCCGGCTGGCTCGCCGACCGGGTCGGGCCGCAGGGGCACGTCACCGCCACCGACGTGAAGCCGCAGTACCTCACCGAGCGGGACAACCTGACGGTGCTCACCCACGACATCGGCAGCGATCCGGTACCGGCCGGCGAGTACGACCTGATCCACGCCCGGATGGTGTTCGTCCACCTGCCGAACCGGCAGGAGGTACTCGCCCGGCTGGTCTCCGCGCTGCGCCCGGGTGGCCTGATCGTCGTGTCGGACTGCGACTGCCGGGAACGCGACCCCATCCTGGCCGCTCCCGACCCCGCGGCGGCGAAGACGTTCGAGCTGTTCAACGACCTCATCCGGGACCTCGGCTGGCGCAACGGCGCGGACCTCGGCTGGACCAGGTACACCTACTCCGCGATGCGCGCCGCCGGGCTGCTGCCGGACCGGACCGTGGTGTTCGGCCGGTCCTGGGCCGGCGGCAGCGCCGGATGCGGCCTGTACCAGGCGTTGGCGTACCAGATCGAGCCGGTGCTGCGCGCCGGCGGGATGACCGACGAGCAGATCGCGGAGCTGCACCGGCTGCTCGACGATCCCGGGTTCGTACTCTCCGCCTGGCTGATGCACACCACGGTGGGGCGGCGTCCCGGGCCGGTGGTACCGGCCGGGCGGCGGCAGGGCGGGTCCTGATGCGCGACGGGTACCGCAGCCCACCGGTGCCGACCGCGAGCGGGCTGTCCAGCATGGCCGACCCGGTGTTCCGGAACGCCGCGGAGCATCCCGACGCGGTCGCCTTCGTCCCGTCGGTGGGCGCCGCCCCGATCCGCGCGGCCGAGTTCGCCGCGCTGGTGACCGCCGTGGCCAAGGGCCTGATCGCGGTGGGAGTCCGCACCGGCGACCGGGTCGCCCTGCTGTCCGCGACCTGCTACGAGTGGACCGTCTGCGACTACGCGCTCTGGTCGATCGGCGCCGTCAGCGTGCCGATGTACGACACCGCGAGCGTCGAGCAGGTCGGCTGGATCCTGCGGGACTCCGGCGCCGGTTGGTGCCTCGTCGGCGGAGCCGCCGAGGCCGGCGTCGTCGAGACGGCGGCCGGCACGATCGACGGCCCCCCGCCGCAGCTGCTGCGGCTGGACGACGGTGCACTGGCGGCGCTCGCCGCGCGGGCCCCGGAGGTCGACGACGAGGTGTTCGGGCAGCGCCGGAAGGTGCCACCGGAGTCGGTCGCGACCATCATCTACACCAGCGGGACGACCGGGCCGGCCAAGGGCGTGACGATCAGCCACGACAACTTCCTGTCGAACCTGGACGGGTTCCTGCACCGGCTCGACCCGGTGTTCGCGCCGGGCGGTGCGATCGTGCTGTTCCTGCCGCTCGCGCACATCTTCACCCGGACGATGCAGTGCGCTTCGGTGCTGCGCCGGGTCCGCATCACCCACCTCTCCCGTACCGCGGAGCTGGCGGCCGGCCTGGCCGCGGCCCGGCCGACGGTGCTGCCGCTGGTCCCCCGGTTCATGGAGAAGCTGCGGGACGCGGCGCCGAACGGCGATGCCCGGGCGGTACTCGGCGGCCGGTGCGGCGCGATCGTGGTCGGCGGCGCCCCGCACGACGAGCGGATCGGCCAGTTCTACCGGTCCGCCGGGATCGCCGTCTACGAGGGGTACGGGTTGACCGAGGTGGCCGGCCCGGCCACCATCAACGGACCGGACGCGACCCGGCTGGGTACGGTGGGCCAGCCGCTGCCCGCAGTTTCGGTACGCATCGCCGCCGACGGTGAGGTCCTGGTGCGCGGCGACTGCGTGTTCGGCGGCTACCACCGCAATCCGGCGGCGACCGCCGGCGCGCTGGTGGACGGCTGGTTGCACACCGGTGACATCGGGGCGCTGGACGACGACGGCTTCCTGTCGATCACCGGGCGCAAGAAGGACCTGGTCATCACCGCCGGCGGCAAGAACGTCGACGTGACGACGCTGGAGAGCCGGCTGCGGGCGCACCCGCTGATCAGCCAGGCGGTGGTGGTCGGCGACCGCCGGCCGTTCGTGTCCTGCCTGGTCACGCTGGACCGGGTGGCGCTGCGCGAGCGCGGTCACCCCGGTGGGCCGCTCGATCGGGATCCGCTGCTGCGGGCCGAGATCCAGGCGGCGGTGACGGCAGCCAACCAGGCGGTGTCGCGCGCCGAGTCGATCCGCGCGTTCCGCATCCTGGACGGCGAGCTGACCGTCGCCGGCGGCGAGCTCACCGCCTCGCTGAAGATCCGCCGCGAGACGGTCGCCTCCCGCTACCGGGCCGAGATCGACGCGATGTACCTGCCGGATTCGTAACGATGCACCGGACAACACCTGAAGACATCGACAACGGTCTTTCCTCCGGCGGACATTCATGATGCAATCCAGCGGTTCATAACTCCTTGCGCTGTTGGTAATGCATAACCGTATTCATCGATGACTGCGTTGTATGCCCGTCTCGGAGGGGTGGCCGGTTGAGCGAGCGGCAGAGCACCACGGAACGGTCCGGCACCCCGGAGCGACCCGGCACCCCGGAACGACCCGGCACCGCAGAGCGATCAGGCACCGCAGAGCGGCCGACCACCTCGGGGCGACGGCGGGGCCCGGTGGCCCGGCTGCGTGACGCCCGGATCCGTACCAAGCTCGGGCTGATCCTGATCGTGCCGATCACCGCGCTGATCGGGGTCGCCGCCGTCCAGCTGGTCGGCACCGGCCAGGACGTGCTGCAGGCCCGGCAGGCGATCCAGCACGCCCGGCTCGCCGACCGCGCCAGCGCGCTGACGACCGACCTGCAGACCGAACGAACGCTCGCCGCGACCCTGCTCACGACGCCGAAGCAGAAGCAGGGCCCCGCCGCCCGGGCGTACCGGGCGCAGATCGCCCGGGCCGACAAGCAGGTCCGGGCGTACCGGGCGGCGCGCGCCGACCTGGACAGCTCGGAGAGCAGCCTGACGGACCTGCTGGGGCGCATCGACACCCAGCTCGACGAGCTCGACCCGCTGCGCCGGTCGATCGAGAAGCGCGACATCATCCCGCTGTCCACCGCGGTGTTCAGCTACCGCAGCCTGATCGCGGACCTGCTCGCCTACCGGCAGACGCTGGCCAACGTCGCCGGGTCCGACGAGGCGGCCAACCTGGCCCGCGGCGCGAGCGCGATGGCCTCGCACACCGAGATGACCTCGCAGGAGCAGGAGGTCGGCATCGTCATGCTGGCCGGCGGCGCCGACGTGACCTCCGCCCAGCACGAGTCGTTCCAGGCCAACCTGGAAGGCCAGGCCGAGGCGCTGCGCGCGTTCCGGGACGCCGTCGACGCCGACCACGTCACCGCCATGGAACGGACGATCGCCGGCCGGGGTGTCGGAGCGAACGCCGGTACCCCGCTGCCGGGCGACCGGCGCACGATGACCAACGCCCAGGCCCAGAGCGACATCATCGCCGCCCAGCGGTACGAGGGTGATCTGAGCCGGGCCAGCGCCGGCGACGCCGTCACGTTCCCGGACAAGGCCGGTGCCGCGCAGTGGACGGAGACGATGGGCACCCGGGTCGCGCTCAGTGGCCTGGTGGACAGCCGGCTCCGGGCGCAGTTCCGCGCCCTCGTCCAGCGACAGGAGAACGATCTGCTCCGCCAGCTCATCGCCGAGTCCGCGGCGGTGTCGCTGATGGTGCTGGTGGCGATCGCGATCGCGCTGCTGACCGCCCGCTCCATGGCCCGGTCGCTGCACCGGCTGCGGGCCGGTGCGCTGTCCGTGGCGTACCAGGAGCTGCCGGCCACCGTGAGCCGGCTCCGGGACCCGGGCACCCTCGGCGCGCTCACCGCGGACGACATCGCCGCCGGCGTGGAGGACGCGGTGGCGCGGCCCAGCCAGGACGAGATCGGCCAGGTGTCCGAGGCGTTCAACGTGGTGCACCGGGAGACGGTCCGGATCGCCGCCGAGCAGGCCACGCTCCGCAACAGCGTGTCGACGATGTTCGTCAACCTGGCGCGCCGGTCCCAGCTGATGGTCGACCGGCTGATCCGGCGCATCGACCAGATGGAACAGGGCGAGCAGAACCCGGACCGGCTCGGCCAGCTGTTCCATCTCGACCACCTGGCCACCCAGATGCGCCGCAACGACGAGAACCTGCTGGTACTGGTCGGGGTGGACGTGAGCCGGGCGCGCCGGGAGCCGGCGGCGCTGGGTGACGTGCTGCGCGCCGCGCAGTCCCAGGTGGAGCAGTACACCCGGGTCGAGCTGGGCGTCGTGGACATGGGTGTGGACGTCGTCGGCAGCGCGGTGAACGACCTGGTCCATCTGATCGCGGAGCTGCTGGACAACGCGACGTCGTTCTCGCCGCCGGACACCGTCGTGACGGCGGAGGCGTGTTGGATCGGCAACCGGGCCTACGTCACGATCACCGACTACGGCACCGGCATCCGCGCCGACCGGCTGCGCGAGCTCAACCGGCGGCTGGCCGACCCGCCGTCCGTGGACGCGTCGCTGTCCCGGAACATGGGCCTCGCCGTGGTGGGCCGGCTGGCCAAGCACATCGGTGCCACCGTCGAGCTGCGCTCCCCGGCGCAACGCGGCACGCTGGCCGAGGTGGTCATCCCGCAGGAGATCCTGGAGTCGCCGGGGCACCGGACGTTCACGGACCCGGCGGCGGCACGCCAACCGGTCGAGCCGCCGCGGGCCGCGCGGGCGGCGCAGCCGGTGCCGGCGCGGCCGTCCATCGGGCTGCCACCGCGCGCCGCGGTCGCCGAGGCACCGGTGCGGGAGCCGGCGCCGGTGGGTGCCGACCGCTGGGCGGGCACCGCCGAGGCGGTCGACCAGACCTCGGAGCTGCCGCAGTTGCGGCCGGCCGAGTCGGCATGGTTCCAGACCGCGTCGCCGGCGCCCAGGCACGAGCAGGCCCCCGAGGTACCCGAAATGCCGCGTGGCGGGCCCGAGCGGCAGCCACGGGCGGCGGCGACCGGGCGCTGGCAGTCGCCCGCCGACGACGGGTGGCGGCTGGCCGCGACGGCCCCGCAGCTCGGCGACCGGCGCACGTCCGGCGGCCTACCGCGGCGCGACCCGCAGGCGCAGCTGGTGCCCGGCAGCGTGACCGGGCGACCGGCACCGGCCAGCCGGCAGCGGTCGGCCGAGGCGGTTCGCGGCACGTTGTCGTCCTATCACCGGGGCCTGCAACGGGCTCGGGTCGGCGACCGGTACCAGTCGGACGAGTCGGAGCCGCGCTGAGGGCGAACCGGGCCGCCGGCCGGCGACGTCCGCACCGCTGCCCCGGATCGTGTTCGCGCAGCTCCGGTTTCGCCCGGCGAGGCTGCGCGGGCACCTGCCGGGCCGCCGTCACGGCCGCGAGCGATCAGCCGTCGTAGTCGACCTCGACGTGCTCGCTGACCGGGCTCGACTGGCAGGTCAGCACGTAGCCGGCGGCCAGCTCGTCGGGTTCCAGGGCGAAGTTGCGGGCCATCCGGACCTCGCCGCTGGTCACCTTCGCCCGGCAGGTGGAGCAGACCCCACCGCGGCACGAGTACGGCAGCTCACCGCGCACGTCGAGCGCCCGGTCCAGGATCCGCTCGTGGTAGGCCATCCCGAACGTGCTGGCCCGGCCGTCCAGCGTGATGGTCACCTGCGCCTCCCCCGCCGGTACCGGGGTGTCCGACGGTGCGGCGGGCGGCTCGGCGCTGACGTGGAACAGCTCGCTGTGCACCGCCCGGTCGTCGATCCCGGAGTCCGCGAGCAGTTGCTGCGCGCCGACGACCATCCCGTACGGGCCGCACAGGAACCATTCGTCCACTGTGGACGGATCGAGCAGGGTGGCCAGCAGCCGGCCGATCCGGTCGGTGTCCAGCCGGCCGGACAGCAACTCCGAGCCACCCGGCTCCCGGGACAGCACGTGCACCAGGTGCAGCCGGTCCGGGTACCGGTCCTTCAGGTCGGCCAGCTCGTCGACGAACATCACCGAGCGCACGAACCGGTTGCCGTACAGCACGGTGAACCGGCTCGCCGGCTCGACCGCCAGCGCGGTGGCGACCAGCGACAGTACCGGCGTGATCCCGCTGCCGGCGACGATCGCGGCGTAGTGCCGGGACCGGTTCGGGGTCAGCTCGGTGGTGAAGTGGCCCAGCGGGGGCAGCACCTCGACCCGGTCGCCGACGGCGAGTTCCTCGGCCACGTACCGGGAGAAGACCCCGTCCGGGATCAACTTCACCCCCACCTGCAGCTCGCCGTCGGCGGCAAGCAGCGCCGGCGTGGAACAGATCGAGTACGAGCGGCGCGCGTCGGTGCCGGCCACGAGGTGCCGCACCGTCAGGTGCTGGCCCGGCCGGAACGCGAACGTGTCGCGCAGCTCCGGCGGTACCGCGAACCCGAGCAGGTAGGCGTCGTCGGTCAGCCGCTCCAGCCGGGCGACGGCCAGCTTGTGGAACTCCGGGCGGCGGCGCGTCGGCCGGCGCAGCGTGACCGCCATCAGTGCTCCTTGATCCGGTCGAACGGCTCGCCGCAGGCTCGGCACCGCCACAGCGCGGTACAGGCGGTCGACGAGTAGCGGGACAGCTCCTCGGTGTCCGGCGACGCGCAGTTCGGGCAGCGCACCGACAGCCGTAGCGGGACCGTGCCGTCGCCGCGCGGTCCGGGTGGGGCGATGCCGGCGGCGTCGAGCTTCGCCCGGCCGGCCGCGCTGATCTGCTCGGTCGTCCAGGGCGGCGACAGCTGGGTCTCGACCGCCACGTCGGACACGCCGATCTCGGCCAGCCGGGACCGGATGTCGGCGCGGATCACGTCCATCGCCGGGCACCCCGAGTACGTCGGCGTGATCGCGACCAGCACCCGGCCGTCCACCACCGACACGGTACGGAGGATGCCCAGGTCGTCGATCGTCACCACCGGCAGCTCGGGGTCGGCGACGGCGGCGACCGCGGCGCGGGCCGCAGCCTCGGTCACCATGTCGCACCCGGGTGGGCCCGGTGCAGGTACTGCATCTCGGCGAGCAGGTAGCCCATCGCCTCGGTGTGCACGCCGTGCCGGCCGCCGGTCGGCGCCCAGTCGTCGTCCGGTACCGCCAGCGTCGCCTCGGTCAGCACCTTGTCCACCGTGGACAGCCAGGGCTCGCGCAGGGTGGCCGGATCGACCGCGACGCCCTCGGCCAGCAGCGCCGCATCGATCCAGTCGGCCTGGAACAGCTCGTGCGAGTACGGCCAGACCCGGTCGAGCGCGGCCGCCATCCGCTGGTGCGCCTCGGGGGTACCGTCCCCGAGCCGCAGCGTCCACAGCCGGGCGTGATCCACGTGGTACTCGGTCTCGGTGACCGCCTTGGCGGCGATCGCGGCGAGCCGCTCGTCGCTGCTGCGGCGCAGTGCGGAGTACAGCTCGTGCTGGTAGGCGGCGAAGCACAGCAGCTTGGCGATGGTCACCGCGAAGTCGCCGTTGTCCAGCTCGACCAGCTGGCAGTTGCGGAAGTCCTGCTCGTCGCGGAGGAAGGCGAGGTCGTCCTCGTCCCGGCCGGCACCCTCCAGCTCGCCCGCATAGCTCAGCAGCAACCGCGCCTGCCCCAGGGTGTCCAGGGCGATGTTGGCCAGCGCGACGTCCTCCTCCAGCTCCGGAGCGCGGGACGTCCACTCGGCGAGCCGTTGCGCGGCGATCAGGCCGTCGTCGGCCAGCGCCAGCACGTAGTCGGATCTCACAGGTGCTCGACCCCCTCCGGTACCGGGTAGAACGTCGGATGCCGGTAGACCTTGTCGGCGGCCGGCTCGAAGAACGCGTCCTTCTCGTCCGGGCTGGACGCGGTGATCGCCGCCGCCGGCACCACCCAGATCGACACCCCCTCCTGCCGTCGGGTGTACAGGTCGCGCGCGTTGCGCACCGCCAGCTCCGCGTCCGGCGCGTGCAGGCTACCGACGTGCGAGTGCGCCAGCCCGCGCCGCGGCCGGACGAACACCTCCCACAGCGGCCAACCCTGGCCGTTCGTTCCAGGCTGCGTGTTCTCGACGGTCATGCCGCGACCTTCCTCGCGCGCTGCTTCGCCGCGTACGCGGCGGCCGACTCCCGTACCCAGGTGCCGTCGTCGTGCGCCCGGCGCCGGTGCTCGATCCGCTGCCGGTTGCACGGCCCGTCGCCCGCGATGACCCGCGTCAGCTCGGCGAAGTCGGGCTGGGTGTACCGCCAGTGCCCGGTCTGCTCGTCGTAGCGCAGCGCCTCGTCCGGCAGCCGCAGGCCGAGCACGCCGGCCTGCTGGGCGGTCATGTCGACGAACTTCTGCCGCAGCTCGTCGTTGCTGAACCGCTTGATCTTCCAGGCCATCGACTGCGCGGAGTGCGTCGAGTCGGCGTCCGGCGGCCCGAACATCGCGAGCGACGGGTACCACCAGCGGTCGATCGCGTCCTGCGCCATCGCGCGCTGCTCGTCGGTGCCCCGGGCCAGCGTGTACAGCAGGTCGAACCCCTGCCGCTGGTGGAACGACTCCTCCTTGCAGATCCGGATCATCGCCCGCGCGTACGGCCCGTACGAGCAGCGGCACAGCGGCACCTGGTTGACGATCGCCGCACCGTCCACCAGCCAGCCGATCGCACCGACATCCGCCCAGGTCAGCGTCGGGTAGTTGAAGATCGAGCTGTACTTCTGCCGGCCGGCGAGCAGCTTGTCGAACAGCTCCGCCCGGGAGGTCCCGAGCGTCTCGGCCGCCGCGTACAGGTAGAGGCCGTGGCCCGCCTCGTCCTGCACCTTGGCGAGCAGGATCGCCTTGCGGGACAGCGACGGCGCCCGGCTCAGCCAGTTGCCCTCCGGCTGCATCCCGATGATCTCCGAGTGGGCGTGCTGCGCGATCTGCCGCACCAGCCCCTTCCGGTACGCCTCGGGCATCCAGTCGCGCGGCTCGATCTTCTGGTCCGCGCCGATCACCGCCTCGAAGTACGCCGCCAGCTCGTCGCCGGCCGCCCGCTCGTCGCCGGCCACGGTCCCGGCGCGGCCCGGTTCGCCGCCGGCGACCGCGCCGCGGTCCCGGTCGGCGGCGGCGCGCAGCTCCGCCTCGGCCGCCGCCACTTCGGACAACAGCCCGGACGCGCCGGGCACCTCCTGCCGCTCCATGCCCCCAGTGTTACAGCACTGCGTCACCACGGCAATAATCTGTAACACGCGATGCCGGACAATCCGGCCGGACACCGGCGCCGGACACGCCGGTGGCCGCGACGCGTGCGTCGCGGCCACCGTGAACCCGCTGGTCGGCGCGGTACCGACCGGACCGCCCGACGATGCGGTTCGAGCACACCGCCCGACGGTCCCGTTCGAGCGAACCGCCCGACGGTCCGGTTCGAGCGGACTGCCCGACGTCCGGTTCGAGCGAACCGCCCGACGGTCCGGTTCGAGCCCACTGTCCGGCCGTCGAGTTCGAGCAGACCGCCCGACATCCGGTTCGAGCAGGCCGGAACCCGATCTGGTCGAGCGGTTTGGTCAGTCGCGCACCCGGCGCCGCCGGGCTGCCACCACCAGGCCGAGACCGGCCAGCAGCACGCCCAGCCCGACCCCGCCGTACAGCCCGAGCCGGGCACCGGTCACCGGCAGCGACCCGCCGGCACTGCCACCCTGCCCGCCGGTACCGGTGGACCCGCTCGCGCTGGGCGACGGCGTCGCGCTGCCGCTCAGCACCGTCACCGTGATCGCCCCGTGGTCGTTCTTCGGGTTCCGGTCCGGAATGTTGCCCGCCGCGGTGACCAGCGTCCCGTCCGACCCGACCGCCGACTTCTCGATCTTCACCGTGAACGTCAGGTACTGCGTCTTGCCCGGCTTCAGGATGTTGCGCCAGCTGCAGTAGTAGCTGCGCCGGCCCGGGGTCCGGTGCCAGTCCGTGTCGGAGTTGGCGCACCAGGCGTAGTCGCCGTCCGGGACCGAGGTGGCGACGGTGCCGGACGGGAGCGTGACGTACGCGTGGCCCGGGTCGCCGCCGTCGAGATGGCCGGTGTCCGCGGGCCCGTCGTTCTTGACGCCGACCCGGAGCTTCACCGACTGGCCGACGTGGCCGCTGGTCTTGCCGCCGACGGCGGCGAGGTCCGCCGGGTTCTCGCCGACCCGAACCGGCATCATGGTCTGGTTGTCACCGGAGTCGGCGTCCTTCACCCGCGGCTGGCGCGGTGAGGTCGCAACGAACGACGCATGCAGGCTGCCCTCGCCGGCGCCCGCCCGGCGCGTGGCGTCGCTGTTCTCGCCCGACTTGCCGGGTGAGACCTTGAACCACAGGTTGTACGAGAGTGGACCCGGGGTGGCCGCCGCGACGTCCACCGGCAGGCCGGCCTTCCCGCCGACGGTCATCACGTAGGTCCGGCCTGGTTCGAACTGCCCGTCGAACACGCAGCTCATCGCATAGTTCTGGGGCAGCGGCGCGTACTTGCAGCCCTGGATCTTCTTGACGATCTCCAGGTATCCCGGGGACATGTTGTAGAAGTTGACGCTGACCCCGTCGGCCGCCTCGTCGCCCTGGTTGGTGAACGCCACCGAGGTGCGGATCTGCTCGCCGGCCTTCGCGTCGACCGGTGCGGGCTTGATCGCCATCAGGTCCGGTGCCGAACCCACGACCTTGACGCTGCCGTAGCTGACGTCCGAGCCAAGGTTGGACGAACTGATCGAGATCGACGGGGTGACCACGGTGCCGACCTTCACCCCGGGCTGGACCCGGAGCCGAACCGACATCAGGTCGTACGACCAGGTGTCCGCCGGCACGTCGTCCAACTTGCAGGTGATGACGCCCTGCTCGGTGGCGCAGCCGGAAGCCGGCTTGGCCACCTCGATCTGCAGCAGCTTGGCGGTCTCGGTGGTGTCGATCGTGACGACGACGTCGTGCGCGGCCTCGTCACCGGTGTTGCGAATCGACAGGGCGGTGACCTTGCCGGCCGAGTCGGGGCCGACATTCTGTGCGATCGAGATTTCGTCCAGGTCGACGCCGACCTGCGGGGGGTCGTCGTCGGCGGCGGCCGGGGTGGCGAGGGCGCCGGCGACGAGGACGGCGCCGACGACGGCGAGACCGCGGCGTAACAAGCGAGGCAGGTGCATGCAGGTCCTTCGCGCGAGTTGGGGAGGTCCGCACGGGAAGGCCCCTTCCGCACGCCGATGGGGACGACGGCCTTCCCGGGGAGATCCTTAGGAAACCTTCCGGTTTGAAGGGCCCGAGCACTCTATCGGAGCCGACAGACGGCTGGGAGTCGTCCGAAAGGTGGATGCGCGAAATACGTGAACGGCAGCGAACCCGGACCGACCGGGCGTGCGCTGGGTCACCGCACCGAGCGGGTCAGGCGTCGGCGAAGAAGGTGGGGCCACCTGCGGGCAGGGCCGGCACGGCGCCGGCGGCGGCGGCGCGGCGGGCGAACTCGCGCAGCCCGGCCACCTTCCGGTCGCTCAGGTCGAACTCCAGCGCCTGGTAGTAGCGGGCCAGGATCGCCTTGTCGAACGGCTCCCAGCGGACCGCCGACTCGACGACCGCGTCCAGTTCGGTGCGGGCCAGCGCGGTGGACCGCAGGAACGCCTGGTGCACGTCCTTGACCAGGCCCGGGTTCGCGGTGGCGTAGTCACGCCGGGCCGCCCACACCGCGAACACCATCGGCAGGCCGGTCCAGTCCTTCCAGGCCGAGCCGAGGTCGGTGACGGTCAGCCCGTCGTGGTCGCCCTCGTACATCGCGCGCAGCGCCACGTCGCCGATCACCACGGCGGCGTCCGCGTCCGCCAGCAGTACGTCGAGGTCCGGCTCGCCGCGCACGTACTCGGGACGCACCCCGTACCGCTCGGCCAGCAGCAGTTGGGCGAGCAGCACGCCGGTGCGGCTGGTCGAGCCGAGCGCGACCCGGCACCCGGAAAGCTCCGCGAGCGGGCGCTTGTGTACGAGGTTGACCGACAGCACCGGTCCGTCGCTGGTCACCGCGATGTCCTTCAGCACCAGCAGTTCGTCGGCGTGCCGGAGGAACTCGACCAGGCTGATCGGCGCGACGTCCAGCTCGCCGGCGACCAGCTTGTCGTTCAGCACGTCCGGCGGCGCCTTCGTCAGGTCGACGTCGGCCAGCGTGCCGGAGCGCATCAGCCCCCAGTAGATGGGCAGGCAGTTGAGGAACTCGATGTGCCCCACCCGGGGCCGCCGCAACACGCTCACGGCCCGAACCCTAGCCTCGTGACCACCGTCTCCCGGCCCAGGGTGGCCGAGACGTCACCCGCTTCACCGCCGGTCCTTGCAAGGATCCCCCCGGGGCGACCCGTGGGGCAGCGTCGCCGGACCCGGCCGGCCGGCCGCACTCCGCGCCCCGTTCGCCGGACGGGTCGACGGCGCGGTCGCACCTCGGGTCCCGGCCACGGGGCGGGTCGACCGGGCGGCTGCGCCCGGGCCCCGGTCACGAGGCGGCAGCGGCCGGTACCGGGTCGTCGGCGGTGATCGTCGCCGGGGCGCGGCGCAGGCCGCGCAGCACCGGTACCGCGAGGGCGGCGATCACGGTGAGGGCGAGCAGCCCGCTGCCGGTGAACAGCACGCGGGGGCTGACCACCGAGAGCAGGCCGCCGCCGACCGCGTAGCCGATCAGGGTGCCGCTGTTGATGAAGGCGTTGAAGGTGGCACCGACCCGGCCGCGCTCGTCGGGCCGGACCCGGCGCCCGAGCAGTACGCCGATGGCCAGGTTGAGGCCGCCGTTGGCGAGCCCGCCGACGAGGTAGACCGGGATCAGCCAGGACACCGTGGGCGCGGTCGCGAGACCGAGCATGACCAGCCCGAACACCCCGAGCAGCACCAGCAGCAGCCGCACCACGCCGCGGTCGTCGGGAGCGCGCCTGCCGAGCAGCCAGCCGCCGGCGATCGCGGCGGCGGACCACAGCGCGCTGAGCAACCCGTACGCGCTGGAGCTGCCGTGCAGGGTCTCCCGGACCAGGTAGACCTCCCCGACGTTGTCGCAGGTCACGGCGGTGATACCGACGGCGATGAGGACCAGCGCGATGGTCAGCAGCCGGTCGGCGCGCACCAGCGACAGCCCGCCGCGGACCCGGCCGGTACTCGCGTCCCGGCGCAGCGGCCCGCCGCCGTGCGCGGTGCGCAGCAGCAGGCCGGCGGCGATCACCGCGAGGAAGCTGACGGCGTCGACGAGCAGCGGCACGGTCTGGCCGAACCGGCCGACGAGGATGCCGGCGAGGGCCGGGCCGGCGAGGATGCCGAGCCCGCGGACGGTCTGCACGGCGGCCTGGGCCTGCGGGAGGCGGTCCCGGTCGACGGCCCGCGGGACGATCGCGCCGAGCGCCGGACCGGTGATCGCGAGGCCGCTCGCGACCAGCGCCATCAGCGGGATGATCAGCGCCGGCTGCCGCGCGTACGCGAGGCCGACGCACAGGAGCGCCTGGATCGCGCCGACCGTGACCAGCAGGGTACGGGTGCGGAACCGGTCCACCAGCCGCCCGGCGAGCGGCGCCAGCAGGACGGCCGGGGCGACGCCGGCGATCAGCAGCGCGGCGACGGCGTACCCGGCGGCGCCGTGCTGTTGCAGGGTCAGCACCAGGGAGGTGTCGGCCATGAAGTCGCCGGCGAAGGTGACGGCGGTGCAGCCGGCGACGATCGTCAGCTCGCGGCGCTCCGAACTCGTGAAGGACATATTTCGAAAATAATCCTTCACAACTTCGGGCGCAAGCTCCTCCCGGATTCCGGTACCGGCGCGGGCGCCAGATACTGTCCCGACATGGCTCAGCGCAGCACTCCCCCGAAGCCCCGACCCGGCGACGCCGTCGCGGTGCTCTCCCCGTCGTCCGGGTTGCCCGGACTCTTCCCCGCCCCGTACGAGCTGGGGCTGCGGCGGCTCCAGGACGACTTCGGCCTGCGGGTCGTCGAGTACCCGGCGAGCCGGAAGATGGGCTCCACCCCGCAGGAGCGGGCCGCGGACCTGCACGCCGCGTTCGCCGACCCGCAGATCGCCGCGGTGTTCGCCAGCATCGGCGGCGACGACCAGCTCACCGTCCTGCGACACCTGGACCGGGCACTGCTCGCGGCCAACCCGAAGCCGTTCTTCGGCTACAGCGACAACACCAACCTGCTGCTGACGCTGCGCAACCTCGGCATGGTCAGCTACCACGGCGGCTCGGTGATGGTCGAACTCGGCCGGCCGGGCGCCATGCACCCGATCACCGCCGCCAGCCTGCGGGCCGCGCTGTTCGACACCGGCGCGTACGAGCTGACCGAGACGAGCACCTTCACCGAGGTCAACTCGCGGTGGGAGGACCCGCGTACGTTCGACTCCGAGCCCGCCACCGACCCGGCCACCGGCTGGTACTGGCACCAGGGCGACCGGGTGGTCGAGGGCCCGGTCTGGGGCGGCAGCCTGGAGATCCTGTCCTGGCTGCTGATGGCCGGCCGGGAGATCGAGCCGGCCGACAGCTACGCCGGCAGCGTGCTGTTCCTGGAGACCTCCGAGGAGATGCCGGCCGCCACCGAGGTCTACCGGATCCTGCGCAGCATGGGCGAGCGCGGGCTGCTCCAGCAGTTCCCGGCGCTGCTGATGGCGCGGCCGAAGGCGTGGTCGTTCGAGCAGCCGCTGGACGCCGAGGGGCGGGTCCGGTACCGGGCCGACCAGCGGGAGGCGGTGCTGCGTGCGTTCGGCGAGTACGCACCGGACACCATGATCGTGTTCGACGTCGATCTGGGCCACACCGATCCGCAGCAGGTGATCCCGATCGGCGGCCAGGCCCGGGTCGACGGCCCCGCCCGCCGCATCACCGTCACCTACTGACCGCACCCGCCGCGCTCCGGTGGGCCCATAGGATGCCCGGATGGCGATATCCGAATACCTGGGCGGGTTGCGGGCGGTGGTCGGTCACGACCTGCTGCTGGTGCCGAGCGCGGCGGCGGTGGTGCACGACGACGCCGGCCGGATCCTGCTGGAACAGCGCAGCGACACCGGCAGCTGGGCGCTGCCGGCCGGCGGGATCGACCCGGGCGAGCAGCCGGCCGCCGCGGCGCTGCGCGAGGTCGAGGAGGAGACCGGGGTGCTCGCCGAGATCGAGCGGCTGGCCGGGGTGGCGATGCACCCGGTCCAGTATCCGAACGGCGACCGGTGCGAGTACCTCAACGTCTGGTTCCGGTGCCGGGCGATCGGCGGTACCGCCCGCCGCGACGAGGACGAGACGCTCGACGTGCGGTGGTTCGACCCGGACGCGCTGCCGGCGATCCACCCGTTCACCCAGCTGCGGATCGACACCGCGCTGCGCGAGGGCGCGCCGTGGTTCGTCCCGCCGGGCGAGCCGCTCGACGCGGTGCGGATCAGGTATCCGTAGGCTGCTCGTCCGGTCCCGGCACGGGGAACGCGCGGATCTCCAGCAGCACGTCGCGGGCGTCGGGCCGGCCGGCGCGCGCCTTGCGCGGGTACCGCTTGGCGAACGACTCGACCAGCTCCACGCACGCGGCGGTCAGCTCGCGAAGCTCGTCCAAGGTCAGCCGCATCCGCGACTCGCTGAAGTTCGCCGCGTCCCACCATTCCGGGTCGGCGTGCGGGGTGGCGGCGAAGAACCTCCGGGCCTGTTCGTCCCCGCGGGCCAGCACCAGCGGGGCGAGCAGCTGCGTCGCGGCGCGCGCGGCCGGGTCGGTGCCGGCGTCGTCGCCGACCCGCCAGCCGCCCGAGGAACGCCACCGGCGCTCCCGGCGGTCGGTGCCCGGCGCCTCCTGGACCAGGCCGTACTTGGCGAGTTCGCGCAGGTGGTAGCTGGTCGCGCTGGGTGACAGGCCGACGATGTCGGCGCACTCGGTCGCGGTCGCCGACTCACGATCGCCGAGATAGTCCAGGATCGCCAACCGCGCCGGGTGCGCCAGGGCCCGGATCGCCCGCGGATCGGTCAGGTTCGGTTTGTCGGGTCCTGCCCCGGTATTGGTGGGATCGTCGCCGCCGCTGTCACCGCTCACCGTCCCATCATTGCGCGTCGAACGGACCGAGCCGGTACGGGCCGCGTACCGCCGGCGACTCGACCCCGCACCGTGCCACCTTTGCTCTGCGCACCGTGATGCACCGCCGGGTGGTGCCCGCAGGTGCGCAGAGCCGGCTCTGGACACCCAGATGCACCGGAACTGGTGCAGCTGAGTGCGCAGAGCAAAGGAGGCGGGAAAGACAGGGGCGCGCCGGCGCCCGCCGAATAGGCAGGTGACGGGCGGGCGCCGGCGCGATAAGCTTTCGGACTCGCGCGCCGTGGTGGCGCGCCCCGTTGAACGGCACCGACCGCGCCGCGAACAGCAGCGGCGCCCGCGCCGGGCGGCGACAGCCGACCCAGGACACGCCTCGGAGCGCCGGGCGGCGGAGGACGAGCCGACACCCGGCTCGGTTGCCTTCGCCAGGGATCGCGGCGAGCAGTGCGCCGCCGCCGACCGGACGATCGTCGACGTGACGTCAGATGGGGCGACATGACCGTGCAGAAGACCGACCCTGCCCTCGACGCGGAACTCGCCGCCGAGCGGCACCACCTGACCTCCTCCCGGGCCGCGCTGCGCCGGATGCGCGAGCGTGCCGAGGGGCTCTACCGCACCGGCGACGGCGTCGGCGGTGACCCGTTCGCCGCCGAGTCGCTGGGCCGGGCGCTGGCCCAGCGGATCGCCGAACTCGCGGACGATCCGGACACCCCGCTGTTCTTCGGCCGGCTGGATCACGCCGACGACACCGAGCACGCCGACAACGCCGGGACGCGCTTCCACATCGGCCGCCGGCACGTGGTGGACGACTCCGGCGAGCCGCTGGTGATCGACTGGCGGGCCCCGGTCTCCCGGGCGTACTACCAGGCCAGCGCGCGGCAGCCGATGGGCGTGGCGCGCCGCCGGCGGTATGGCTTCGCGGCCGGCGCGCTGACCGGCTTCGAGGACGAGCACCTGACCGCGGGCGAGGAGCTCGGCACCGCGAGCCGCATCCTGACCAGCGAGATCGAGCGGCCGCGTGTCGGGCCGATGCGCGACATCGTGTCGACCATCCAGCCCGAGCAGGACGACCTGGTCCGGGCCGAGCTGGCCACCTCGCTGTGCGTGCAGGGCGCCCCGGGTACCGGGAAGACCGCCGTCGGCCTGCACCGTGCCGCGTTCCTGCTGTACCACCACCGCGAGCAGCTGCGCCGGTCCGGAGTGCTGGTGGTCGGGCCGAACGCGGCGTTCCTCGGCTACATCGCCGCGGTGCTGCCGGCGCTCGGCGAGGTCGGCGTCGACCAGTACACGGTGGACGCGCTGGTCGCGCACGCACCGGTGCGGGCGGTCGATCCGCCGGCAGCCGCCGCGGTCAAGCACGACGTGCGGATGGCGCGGGTGCTGCGCCGCGCCCTGTACGGGCGCCTGGTGAAACCGGCCGAGTCGCTGGTGGTGTCGGACGGTTCGGCCCGCTGGCGGCTGTCCGCGGAGGCGCTGCGCCGCATCGTCGACGACGCCCGCCGGGAGGGCCTGCCGTACGCGACGGGCCGGGAGCGGGTGCGCGCCCGGGTGGCGAGCGGGCTGCGCCGGCAGGCCGAGGCGCGCGGCGAGTCGCCCGGCGACGCCTGGGTGCGCAAGGTCGGCCGGTCCGGGCCGGTCCGCGAGTTCCTGGACACGTGCTGGCCGGCGGTCGACCCGACCGGGCTGGTCGTGGCGCTGCTCGGCGACCGGGAGCTGCTCGCGGGCGCGGCGGACGGCATCCTGACCGACGCCGAGCAGGACTCGATCGCCTGGCCGCGACCGCTGCGCAACGCCCGGCTGGACCGGGCGCCGAAGGCGGCGAAGCTGACCGCGGCGGACAACGTGCTGATCGACGAGGCGGCCGGGCTGATCGACCGGGTCGGCAGCTACGGGCACGTGGTGGTGGACGAGGCGCAGGACCTGTCGCCGATGCAGTGCCGGGCGGTGGCGCGGCGCAGCGAGCACGGCTCCATCACCGTGCTCGGTGACCTGGCCCAGGGCACCACGCCGTGGGCGGCCCGCCGCTGGCCGGACTCCCTTGCCCACCTGGGCAAGCCGGACGCCGCGGTGGCGGCGCTGACCACCGGGTTCCGGGTGCCCGGCGCGGTACTGGACCTCGCCAACCGGCTGGTGCCGGCGCTCGACGTGGCGGTACCGGCGGCGACCTCGCTGCGCGCGGACGGGTCGCTCCGGCTGCGCCGGATGTCCACAGTGGATGAAGAGCTGCCCGACGCGGTACGGTCCGCGCTGGCCGAGGAGGGCTCGATCGGGGTCATCGCGCCGGACGCGGCGATCGAGGCATGTGGCGTCGCACTGGCCGCCGCCGCGATCCCGCATTCCACGGTGGACGATCTGGCGGCCGCGGAGCGGGTGGTGCTGGTGCCCGCCACCCTCGCCAAGGGCCTGGAGTACGACCACGTCATCGTGCTGGAGCCGGCCGACATCGTCGCCGCCGAGCCGCGCGGCCTGCACCGGCTGTACGTGGTGCTCACCCGCGCGGTGTCCCGCCTGGTGGTGCTCTACTCGACCGACCTGCCCGCGGAACTGGTCGGCTGACCGTGGGCCGGAGCGAGGCGGCCGGGACGCTGGTGCCGGGCCGCGGCCCACGGCGGCCCGGCACCAGCGGGATCAGTTCGGCAGCGCGGCCGGCGACCCGGTCGCGGCGGCGACCGGCTCCGGCCGCGGCGACCGTGCCAGGGGGTAGAGCATCCCGGTGGACAGCGCGCCGCTGCCGGCCGCCCAGGCGGCGGCGCGGCAGACCAGGTCCTTGCCGGCCGCGCCGGCCCGACCGGCAACGAGCAGCCCGGTGGCCCGGTCGTCCGCCCGCACCACCTGCACCACGCCGTCCCGGCGGCCGAGGCTGATGCACAGGTCCATGAACCGGTACCGGTACGGCTTCGGGTCCCGGCCGGCGAGGCGCGCGGCGACCGCGTCGGCCGCGTACAACCCGGTCGGCAGGCCGGCCTGGCAGGACATCCGGGGCACCCCCCACGGCATCTCGATCGCCGCGGCATCGCCGATCGCGTACACCTCGGGGTGGCCCGGCACCCGCATCGTCGCCTCGACCGGGATCCGGCCCATCTCGTCGGTGCGCAGCCCGGCGTCGGCGGCGAGCGACGGCGCGACGAACGACCCGCACCAGACCGCCACGTCCGCGGGCAGCGTGCCGCCGCCGGCCAGCGTCACGGCACCCGGCTCGACCGCGGCGACCGTCGTGTTCTCCCGCACCGTCACGCCGAGCCGGCGCAGCGCGGCGGCAAGGTGCCGGCGGGTCCGCGCCGAGACCGTCTCCGCGATCCGCCCGCGGGTCGCCAGCGTCACCGCCAGCCGCGGGTACGCCTCGGCGATCTCGGTCGCCGCCTCGATCCCGGTGAGGCCGCCGCCGCACACCACCACGGTGCCGGCGCGGCCGACCGCCGCCCGCAGCGCCGCCGCGAGCCGGCCGGCGACCGGCCCGTCCAGCCGGTACGCGTGCTCGGCGACGCCCGGCACCGCGTCGGTGCGGGTGTGGCTGCCCACCGCGTACAGCAGGGTGTCGTAGCCGACCGGGCCGCCGTCGGAGAGCCGCAGCGTGCCGGCGGCCAGGTCGATCGCCTCGACGGTGCCGACCCGAAGGGATACGTCGGTACCGGACAGCAGTTCGGCGAGCGGGCGGGACGCGGCACCGGTGCCGGCGGCCACCTGGTGCAGCCGGATCCGCTCCACGAAGTCGGGGCCGGCGTTGATCAGCTGGATCCGCACGTCCCGGCCGTGGGTGCGGCGGGCCAGCCGGCTCGCGGCGGCGAGCCCGGAATACCCGGCGCCGACAATGGCCACCTGAGTTGACATCGTTCCCCCTCGTCACCTCGTCGAAGAAGGCTTCCCTCCTCGGACGAGACGGTCGGCGGAAACGTGACGCGGCCGGCGTCGCCGGCTTCAGTGCCGGCCGGACACCACCGGCGCGGGTGGCCTCAGCGCCGGCCGGAACCCACCGGCGCGGGTGGCTCAGCGCCAGAGGAAACCGCCGGCGGAGAACTCGATGCGCCGGCGGGACATGAACGGGTTGGGCTCGATGCGGCCGCCGCCACGCTGTCGCGGCACCGCTGGCGCGAGTCGCGCGGTACGGGCCCGGTTCGTGGCGTTGGTCATCGTGGCGGTCATCGTGCACCTCGCTCATCGTTCATCCGGTATGCCCCCAGGGTGGGACGGCGGCGGCCTGCGCGAATCCACGTTTCGTGCCAGCGCCCGGTTTTCCCCGCCCGCCGTGATGCCGCGCACGTACCCGCAGCTCAGCCCCGCCGGCAGCGGCGGGTGCCGGCGGCCCGGACGGCGCCCCCGTATCACCGGCGGCGTACCGGAACCACCAGCGGGCCGTGATCGCCGGCCACGACCCGGACCCGGGCCCGGT